>JANMEL010000158.1:0-5745 GCA_031376885.1 Chamaesiphon sp. OTE_70b_metabat_96
GATGAGGGGTCAGAGATCCCACTATACTCCCCTCATCCCTCATCCCTCATCCCTCATCCCTCATCCCTCATGCCTCATTGCTGACCCCTGACCCCCGACCCCTGACCCCTGACCCCTGACCCCCGACCCCCGACCCCCGACCCCTCACCCCTCACCATCGGTTATCCCTACATCCCAACTCCATTTTGCTCTAGAGCTAACCGCGTTAAAGTTAAAGATATCGATGCTGTAACGAACTATGCCAACGAAAGTCGTTAGAGTAAAAGAATAGATAATCTGTTAATAAAGGTGGTTATGCTTCAGCAACTTCAGGCTCACGTTAAAATCTGGCTGAAATCCGCGATCGCGATCGGGATCGCCTTAACTCTCATGGTTGCACAGACTGGAGATGCTCTAGCCGCAAGAAGTGGGGGCAGAATTGGCGGTGGTTCGTTCCGCGCTCCCAGCCGCAGTTATAGCTCGCCTAGCCGCACGAATGGCGGTGGTGGTTATTATCCAGGCGGTGGTTTTTCATCCCCGTTCTTTTGGGCACCACTGATGTTTGGTGGTGGCGGTGGGAGTCTGTTTTCTCTGTTGATTATGGTGGCGGTTGGGGGTTATTTACTCCAGACTTTTCGTCGGGTGACTGGGAATGACAGTATGGAAGGGGATGTTTATAATCCTCAAGTTTCGATCGTCGAAATCCAAGTTGGGTTACTCGCCGAAGCGCGAGATGTTCAAGCTAAATTGGATAATTTGGCAAAGACTGTCGATGCGGAAACGGCGACTGGCAGAATGCACTTACTCCAAGAAACTAGTCTAGAGCTTCTCCGTCACCCAGAATATTGGACGTATGCTAAGAGTGTCAGCCAAGTAGCCAAACTCGATCGAGCAGAAGCTGTTTTCAATCAATTGTCTCTGGGCGAACGTAGCAAATTTACGACTGAAACTTTGAGCAAAGTGAATAGTCAACTTCGTCAAGTTGAACCCACCGCGTTACTCACTGCACAGGGTGAATTGGCAACAGTAGAATCGGAGCGCGGAGAATATATCATCGTGACTCTATTAGTCGCTGCGACTCGACAAATCCAGTTGCCAAAAATCAATGGCGATACAGATCTGCGTCAAGCTCTCCAAACTTTGGGTAGTATCGATGCTAGTGCATTGGTGGCGATCGAAGCTATCTGGACTCCACAAGCTAATGGCGATAGTCTCACTACTGATGATATCCTCACTCATTACCCCGATCTCAAATTAGTCTAGATATTTTGATTTAATATCCCAATAGAATCAAATCCCCGACTTCTTGGAGAAGTCGGGGATTTGGTATTAATATCTCTATTTTACCAAGTGTGTTGGCAACCTGTCGAACCTTAATAGATCCGCATAATTTTCACGCTCGATGATGATATTTGCTTCACCATTATTTACCAGTACCGCCGCCGGACGAGTAATCCGATTATAGTTGGATGACATGCTATAGTTATACGCACCAGTAGCAGGAACGACTAAAATATCACCTGGCTGAGTAACTGCAAGTTGGGCATCTTTAATTAAGATATCCCCAGATTCGCAATGTTTACCTGCAATGGTGACGGTTTCAGTCATTGCTGCTGACATTTTATTTGCCACCATCACCCGATATTGAGATTGATAAGTGATTGGGCGAGGGTTGTCAGACATCCCACCATCGATGCTGATATATGTCCGAATTCCAGGTACGGTTTTATTTCCGCCGACTGTGTAAGCGGTGACACAACTGCTCCCAATCAACGAACGGCCTGGTTCTGATAGTACGCGAGGATAAGCGACTCCATGCTCGTCACAGGCGATTTTGAGGGCAGTAGCGACGTTGTTTATCCACTCGTCGATGCTTTGAGGATCGTCAGCTTCGGTGTATTTGATCCCCAAACCACCGCCGACATTAATTTCACTGATGGGTAAGCCATGACTCAGAGCGAGTTTGTACCATTCTACCATCACTCCGGCTAAATCTTTGTGGGGCTGCTGCTCGAATATCTGAGAGCCGATATGAGCGTGAACGCCAATACAGGTAATATCTGACTGTTTACTCAGCCAACTAAAGACTTCATCAAGTTGATTGGGATCGAAGCCAAATTTGCTATCCAAATGTCCCGTGCGAATATATTCGTGGGTGTGACACTCAATCCCTGGGGTGAGCCGAATCATCACGGGAACATTTTTACCTGCTATGCTGGCGATACTTTTGATGTGTTCGAGTTCGAGCCAGTTATCAGCGATGATGCGACAATTTTTGGCGATCGCTAGTTCTAGTTCCGCAACTGATTTATTATTACCGTGGAAGTAGATTTGCTCTGCATTTACTCCAGCTTCGATCGCCGTGAGAATTTCACCACCAGATACCGCATCGATACCCAAGCCCTCACTTTGGGCGATCGCGCAGATCGCCAGACAACTCCAAGATTTAGAAGCATATATTACCAGAGATTCACCTGGATAATATTTTTTCCACCCATCCCGATATTGTGTACAAGCTTTCCGCACCGATTGCTCGTCGAGGATATATAGCGGCGAGCCAAATTGCTGCACTAGCTCGGTCACATCACACCCTCCAACCTCCAAACAATCCCTGTCGTTAACTTTTGATGTGAGCGGGAGAATGTACTGGTTGGGGGATGCGTCAGGTGCCTCTGTGGGCAAATACTGACGGCTACTGGGAAGGGTTGCGGAGGTCGATACCATTATTTGAGATCTATAGTCTGGATTGATTCTTAAATTATAGTAGAAGTCCCTACGCTGGCGAGAATCGATCGGCGTTAAAACCGCTGGTGATGTCGTCAAACCGATATAATATCTGTTTGAACCCAAAGGATATCGACCATGTGGTGCGTAACAATTCAATGTTCTGATGATAGCTGGCGCATTCATGGCAAAGCTTTTAAATTACTCGCCGAAAACTATCCGGCGACTCTAATTTCATCTAAAAAAATGCCCGCTGACGATCGACGGATTATGTCTTATCGAATTGAAGACGTAAATGATGCTGAAGAATTTACAGAAGCATCAATGAGCCTCGACGGATTTACCGCAATTTTTGAATCTCTTTGAATGAGGCACGAGTATTAATTGACTTGCGTACACTTGCGTAGGTTGGGTTGAGCCTCGAAACCCAACCGTTTAGTTGAGCCATAGAAATGTTGAGCCATAGAGATGTTGAGCCATAAAGATGTTGATTCATGGGGATGTTGGGTTTTCTCCAAAGGAGACGCTACGCGAACGGCGGCCTCAACCCAACCTACAGATCTTTGGAGCTAATCTGATGAGTTCAAAAATTCATGTCGAACAGTTTGATTTGTGGTGAGTAGACTGTGAATCTCTGTCCATTGTTTTGTCTCGATCGATTCAATTACTGTATCCAACCTGTCGCGATATCCATATAGTGATTTTAATAAAGCTTCCTGATTGTATTCTGCCATCATCATTCCCATTTCGGCATTTCCACCACCCACTCGACTGGTATCTCGAAATCCCGAACTAGCAAACTTTTTGGCAAGATCGATGATTTTGGGATCGGCTTCATCCAAGCAAGCACTAATCAGACTCGCGCTAATCATCACTGGTAGATGAGAGATCCACGCTACTGCCAAATCGTGTTCGCTAGGAGTGGCATAATAGATATTAGAATTGAGTGAAGCTACTAATTTACTGACTCGATCGAGTGCCGAACGATTGGTTTTATCGGTGGGAGTCAAAACATAAGGTCGATCGGCAAATAACCCTTTCTCAAAGGCAGCAATTCCGCTCTGAGAGTTTCCAGCCATTGGATGTCCGCCGACAAAGTTTGCCCAAATCTGTGTCGCTCGATCGACTATTTCGCCTTTGACAGATCCGGCATCGGTGATAATTGTCTCAGGATTTAGCTCTGCGGCTAATTGTTCGATCGTCGGTAGAATTGCCGCGATTGGCGTACAAATAAAGACGATCTCGGTATCTTTCAAATCTGCCAAATTACAACTGGCTCGATCGCAAATGCCCTGACTTTCAGCAATCTCACAAGTACTTTGCTGACGAGTAACACCGATCGAATCGTGCCCCATCTGCCGAAAATCCCAGGCTAGAGACGCACCAATCAATCCTAAACCAACGATACCGATCTTCACTATGCAATATTGAGGGGTGAGGGGTCAGGGGTGAGGGGTCAGGGATCTAGATTTAGACTGACAGGATCGGACGAAAGGCAATTTTAACATTCGATCGACATATCCTCACTGATTATCCACTTTACCGCCACAAAAATTCACCTTCTCACATCTTGCACTAGTAGATTGGGGCGGGCACAAAACCACGCCCCTACGGATTAATTCGTCGAAATTGCATCGCGGGCAGATAAACCTTCGCTGTTTGCGCCAAAATACCAAATATTCGCCGCTACCTCGCCGAGATTGACAGTTTTCTTGGGCTGAAATAGAGTCGTATAGCCAAATACTCGGCGGACATTCGATCGATCGCCGTTTTGAAAGTCAGCAAGTAGTGCCCGAATCGCTTGGGGTTCGACTTTACCCGCATCCTGAAATCCCCACGTTTGCCCAATGGCATCTAGGGAAGCCTTGGGGAGGGGTGCGCGAGTATCGAGGGGAACTTTCCACAAAATCAATTGTTCCCGTGTTAGAGGGGCATCTGGACGGAATAGAAGGCTGGTTGCGTCACCACTTAGAGTACTCGGAATCAACCCCGCCTCAGCCAATCCCTGAATGCTGGGAAAATCGGGATGAGTAGCTGGCACATCTTGAAAGGCGGGTTTGATATCAGTGGTAGCTAATTTGATTTGCTGGGTGGGTTTGGTGCTATTAATTCGATTGTAAGCAGCCATTAGCCACCGCACGTATTCCCGCCGCGTGACAGTGCGAGAGAGTGAGGATTTATTGGTATCGGCACTGGTGAATACGCCAATCTGAGTCAGATCTGCTAGATAGTCGGGAGTGGTAGGATTGGGACTTGCTGACGGCTGACTACTGGGAGATGCGCTCGGTGTTGGTGTTGCTGTCGGCGATGCTACTACTGAAGGTGCTGAAGAGGCGCGATTCCGCAGATCGGAGGCTACGCCAACGACTAAGCTAATATCAAATGCGGTTACTCCGGCTTGTTGCTGTACTGTGCTTGGTTCGATCGATACGTTCGTTTCAGCTTTTTTGGCTACTAATCGTGGCTCGGTATCGGTAGGCTGACTGACAATTTCCCACTGTTTGGCTACTAATTCTTTTTGGTAAAATGTGTAGATAAAGTCGATCGGATCTGGAGTTGTCCAATTTGTCATCATCCCCCGCTCTTTGGTTTGCTCGGTAGATTTTAGTTGGGCTTGAGGATATGTGGGAAAGTCTGGGGGCAGATTACTATTTTGCTGGGTAGATTTGGCACCAACTAAGCTCGGATCTGGGGATAGCTTATTTTCGATCGATTTTCCACCACTGCACCCACAAACACCAATCAGGAGACTAATCGCCAAACAATGAGGCAGTATCCCTTTGACGCGATCGGACATCCCTGCAATAGTCTGCGAACGTAAATTCGATAAAGAATACGACACGATCGATAGTTATATATATTCAGTCCACTCAATTTTACTATAGCAGAGTGGATCCAAGCCGATCGATCTTGCTCCCCCACACTGGATTCAGATCTCAATCCGATCGAGAGGGCGGGCACAAGCCCAACAAGAGGGCGGGCACAAGACCGCGCCCCTACAGTCCATTGATCGTGTAGGGGCGCGGTCTTGTGCCCGCCCTG
>JANMEL010000164.1:0-12584 GCA_031376885.1 Chamaesiphon sp. OTE_70b_metabat_96
CTTACCCCCATGCGTCTCCCCCTCCCACAATTTAACACTGGTGCCAAAAATCCTCAGCATATCGCCGAGGTAATCGAGACATCGACATGTGAATTTCTCGCTCAATGTTTAGAGCCAGAAGATCTCAAACTAGCTGTAATGCCGACTTTTGGGAGCATCGTCAAAGCAGAAGATGAAGAATCGGGCAATCAAATTTTTGCGGTGGTTTATCATGCTACCACCGCGCCGATCGATTCGGTACATCGCGCTCGTGCTTTGGGGATGTCTCTTGACGAATTGCGGGAAGAGCAACCCCAGATTTTTGCGATGCTCAAAACGGAATTTAGAGCGGCAATTATTGGGTTTGAAGACGATCGAGGACAGATGTATCAATATTTACCACCACGCCCACCGCAAATTCATCAGGGTGTATATCAATGCAGTAGTGAAGAGATTATTAAGTTTAGCGAACAATTAGAATTTTTGCGGACATTATTGCAGGTACAAGGTGCGCCTGTGGAGGCTCTGACTGCCGCGACGATTCGCGAAATTCACCATTTGCGATTGCGGGATAGATCTTGGTTAGTGACGGCTGGGCGCACTGTGAGCTTGATTCTCAAGGATGATTATGACAGGTTGCGTTATGTTCTTTCCCAGATCCGGTAGCCAAGGATTCGGGCTTTAGATTTGATTTGTCAAGATGTATTGAAAACAACAAGCGATAAATGATTTTTGCGATAAATTATTAGTGGATGGCAAAACAACTCTAGGTTCTCATCTTGGTGAGGGGAATCCCAACGTAAACCGAACTTTCAATATATATCAGGCGCAGATCATGAAGAGAGCCTTATTGTCTATGGTTGGTTGTCTTGGAGCGATTGGCTTTATCTTGACTACAGGTAGAGTCGCTAATCCAGATACTGCCAAAGTTATCCCTTATCCAGAAGTAATGAATCTCAAGCGGGTGCCGATCTTTAACGATCGAGGTATGGTAACTCAAGCGATCCCTACCAAAGTCTTACCTCCGTCGAGAATTGCCAGTAGAAAATTACCGGAGCAATCCTCCGGTAAAAAGGTGCGTCAATTGATATTAGAGCATCAAAACCTCGCCAGAATTGAGATCGATAAGTGATGTTAAAATCTGGCGTATGGCGATGCGTCAAAACGTGACAATCGATCGAATCGTTGTACCTTGACGCATCGCATCAAAAGCATCATTGATCCGATCGATCGGCATTACCTCACTAATCAGATCGTCGATATTAATCTTCCCCTCCATATACCAATCGACAATTTTGGGTACATCTGTGCGCCCTTTTGCCCCGCCAAAAGCCGTACCCTTCCAAACTCGCCCAGTCACCAATTGAAACGGTTTGGTACTAATTTCCTGCCCAGCTCCAGCCACACCCACAATGACGCTCACACCCCAACCTTTGTGACAGCATTCTAGAGCCTGACGCATCAGTTTGACATTCCCGATACATTCAAAACTATAGTCAGCACCACCCTTCGTCAAATCCACCAAATAGGGCACCAAATCCCCCTCAACTTCCTGGGGATTGACAAAATGAGTCATGCCCAACTTCTGAGCCAGCGCACGTTTAGCGGGATTGATATCCACCCCAATAATCATATTCGCCCCCACCATCCGAGCGGCTTGAATCACATTCAACCCCACCCCACCCAAGCCAAATACCACCACATTTGCCCCCGCCTCAACCTTGGCGGTATTAATCACCGCACCAATTCCGGTAGTAACCCCACAGCCAATCAAACATACCTTTTCAAATGGTGCATCGGGGCGAATTTTCGCCAAGGCAATTTCAGGAACCACCGTATAATTCGCAAAAGTAGAAGTCCCCATATAGTGGTGCAACATTTGCCCCTCGTAAGAAAATCGACTACTCCCATCGGGCATCATCCCGCGCCCTTGAGTGAGGCGAATCGCCTGACAGAGATTAGTTTTACCACTGAGACAATACTCGCAATGACGACACTCCGGCACGTATAAAGGAATCACGCGATCGCCTACCTCAAGGCTCGTCACACCCTCCCCAATCTCCACAACCACCCCAGCCCCCTCATGCCCCAAAATCGCGGGGAATAAGCCTTCTGGATCGGCTCCTGAGAGTGTATAAGCATCTGTATGACATACTCCGGTGGCTTTGATTTCGACGAGCACTTCTCCGGCTTGGGGTGGTGCGAGGTTGACGGTGGTAATTTCTAGGGGTTTATCGGCTTGGAAGGCGACGGCGGCTTTGACTTGCATAGGGGGGAGGGGAGGAGGGTGGTAGGGTAGGAGGGTAGGAGGGTGGTAGGGTGGTAGGGGCAAAGCCTCAATGTATAGCAGGGGTCAGGGGTGAGGGGACAGGGGCGTGCACTGTTGACGCTCACACCTTGCCTTTGGCATTGCGTAGCCGTAAGCGCAAGGCGCAGGCTTTGCCAACGCGTAGCGTCTGCCGTGCCTACGGCAGGCTAACGCCAACCGCAGAAGTGTCAGGTTGGGAAAGCTGATGCACTGATGGTTTGTTGGCGTAGCCTCCGCCAGAGCGGAAGCATTTACATCTGTCCTAACCGCCCTGGCGGTTGCTATACATCGCTTTTCCCTATCCCCTATCCCCCAACTTTCGGATAGAAGTCTATTCTAATAGTTCGGGTTGCTGATAGACGATGGTTTCATATAATGATTGAAAATTGAACCAACCGCTGTGATGAGAACCGACTTGTTGATGGGTGAGGGCGGCAGTTTTGTGACCGATCGGGATTGGATTGCCAGCGGCTTGGGCGAGTAATTGAGCTTGACAAGAACGCTCCATCGAAATAAACCACCAGGCAGCTTCATCGACTGAATGCCCGACTGTTAGTAAACCATGATTTTGGAGGATAATGGCTTTGTTTCTGTCTAATATTTTAGCAATATTTTGACCTTCACTGGCTTCTAAAACTACGCCATTATAGCTAGTAAATAAACTATGATCTTGATAGAAGCTGCAAGCATCTTGAGTGATGGGGTCTAATAACTTACCCAAACTAGACCAACTTTTGCCATAAATTGAGTGAGCGTGCGCCGCAGCGATTACGTCTGGGCGGGCGGTGTGAATTTGAGAATGAATGGCAAAGGCTGCCTGATTGACAGATTTATTACCGATAACAACATCACCACGATCGTTGACTAGAATTAGATCGCTAACTTTAATTAATCCAAAGTGCATCCCAAATGGATTAACCCAAAAGTGGTCTAATTTTTCTGGATCGCGAGCGGTAATATGTCCGGCAATTCCTTCGTCAAACCCAAGTTTTGCAAACACCCGCAGGGCGGCAGCTAATCGTTGTTTGCGGTGCAATCTTTCCGCATCAACATTATCAAATTGTGGCGGTTGAGGCATTCGGATAGTTCTCAGATCGTTCATTTTTAATTAATCTTCAATTTATTTTCACGAGCTTAGATTACTCATGTCTTGCACCAGCGGCTTCTGCTTGGGCAGAGGCTTTGCCAACGCGCCCGTCGGGTTCCCCGACGCGAAAAGCGAGACAAGACAGAACTAAAATACTAATAAAAGTGGTCAGTGGATAGTGAATGCTGGTCAACTCACATCTTGCACCAGTATTAAAATATTAGTAATTAGCGTAGATCGGGGGTTATCGCAGTAATAGTACTTATACATTGGTGCAAGATGTGAGTCAATTCTATCACCTAAAAATAATAGTCACTTTGTTTTGATGCAAGATGTGAGATTACCAAACTATGATATTTCTTCTGGATTTATCCCCATTTCCTTGAGCCTTTGAGCCAAGCGAATACTTTTGCCTTCAGCTTGCTCGGCGCGTTGGCGTTCGATATCGAGTAATTCCCCACCCCAAAGGAGCAAATTACCACAACTATCCCAGAATCGGAGCCAGCAGCCTTCATACTCGGCTTTTTTGCCAATCCAAGTTCCCAAAAATAAGCCCAAAGATTCGATCCAAAATCGTTGATGTTCATCGGGGGAATCTAGTTGATATTTGCCATCAACCAAGTGATAAACTTCTAACCCGCGAAGTTCGGGATGAAAAATAGCATAGGTGGGAACTTTGAGAATTTGCTCGTAAAAGTACCACTTTCCATAGGGATAATAGGGATTGTGAGAATATTCGGTACCCTCGGTAGCCGAAATAAACTCCATCACGACGGTAGGGCGATCTCCCTCGGCGCAAGGGGTATAGCTGCGGCGACTTTCGCCCCCTGGGAAAGGAACCGCCGCAGGGACATAAACCCAGTCGGGAGCCTTGACGATGGTTTTACCATTTACGGTGGCACAGATGCCAAAATTGGTCGCAACGATCGCAGATTCGAGGACTAAACCAGCTAGCTCTAGAGATTCCCGTAGAGCAGCGGCGAGGAGAGGTTGAAGGTTGCTTTCCACAGGTTCGTCAGGTAAAACAAAATCTGATGGGAGTTTTTCCCAGGTGACTGAAGGTGGTTGCTTCAGAGACTGTACGAGTAGGGTCGTCATAATTAGTGACCATTCGCAGAATTAATGAATGTCTAGATCTCTATTTTAAGGGGATGGATGTGATTTTCCCAGCCCGAATTTGGAGAGATCGGATTTGTTAATCAGATCCCAACACTTAGAGAATCTGAAGATTTTGAGGATATCATATCTGTCAATCAGATCCGATACCAACATCTGTGCCCAAGTATTGATATAATATGCACCTTCAGGTGGTGTATTCACCTCGATAGTAGTCCATCGCTGAAATACGAGTGTCTAAGGTGAAGATAAATTTTTTCGATCGAGTTAGATTGGGCATTGCGGTATTTGCAGCGAAGACGATTACCGCTGCGATTCGGGTATCGAAGCTGGGTGCGGCTAGCGTACTACCTGGAACCATTGGCAAACGTCTACATCCACAGATTCTCAGCCTACTTACTCAACAGATTAAGTATGGCTCAATTATCATCGCTGGAACTAATGGTAAGACTACTACCGCGCTACTATTGCGGGATATCTTGGAACGAGATGGTCGATCGGTAGTACACAATGAAGCGGGAGCCAATCTCGTCAATGGGTTGATTACTACTCTCTTGGAGCGCACGAGTCTGACGGGTAGACTCAAGGCGGACTTTGGGATTTTGGAAGTAGATGAGAATGTCATTCCGATCGTCCTACCCCAGATTAAACCCAAGTATATTATTACTCTAAACCTATTTCGCGACCAACTCGATCGATATGGTGAGATCGATAATATTACCCGTAAATGGGGTGAAGCGATCGCCAAATTACCCAGTGATACCACTCTAATTGTTAATGGTGACGATCCTGCACTTGCGTATCTCGGACAACAAGCAGCGACAGGAAAGAATCCGGTACAAGTAAAATATTTTGGATTGAGCCAACCCGAATTATATCTCGATGAAATTCCCTATGCGGTAGACTCCACCTACTGCCCTGCTTGCGGTACAGCCTTAATTTATCAGGGTGTTTATTTATCTCACCAGGGAGATTATGACTGCCCCAAATGTAGCTTTACCAAGAGTGGACTATCGATCGATAGTAGAGCATGGCCGCAAGTTTTGATCGGTGTCTACAATAAGTATAATACCCTAGCCGCCGTCACCACGATGGAATCGATCGGCGTAAGTAGACCAGTAATTCTCGATACCATCACCAACTTCCAAGCCGCCTTCGGACGTTCCGAAGAGATAATGTACAACGGCAAAAAAGTTAGGATCTTACTCACCAAAAATCCTGCCAGCATGAATGAAACCATCCGCGCAGTCAACCAAGTCAAACTAGACGGCGGCGGCTCAGTTAGCCTGATGGTACTAAACGATCGCATCGCCGATGGTGCTGATGTATCCTGGATTTGGGACGTAGATACCGAAAAATATGTCCAATCCGGCGGTACAATCGTCGTCAGCGGCGATCGAGTATTCGACATGGCACTCCGCCTAGAATACAGCAAAACCGACCCCAATCGCGACGCAAAACTCATCGTCAAAGAAAACCTCAAAGAAGCCATCGACACCGCCCTAGCCCTCACACCCTCCACCGAAATCCTCCACGTCATCCCCACCTACACCGCCATGCTAGATGTACGTGAAATCCTCACAGGCAAGAAGATTCTCTAGTAGGGGCCCGATGCATCGTGCCCATGGGGTGGGGTAAACAACCCCTCCGCGCTCGGTTATCGAGCGGCTCGTACTGAGCGAAGTCGAAGTAAGTCAAGATATCGCGTTAAAAACATGAACCAACCCCTAGAACTAAAAATCGGCGTACTCTACCCAGCTCTAATGGGCACCTACGGAGATAGAGGCAACGTCATCGCCATCCAACAACGCGCTCAATGGCGGGGTATCAACGTCGAAATCATCCCCTACGATCTCGACTCCCACCCCGACACCATCCACCAAGTCGATATCGTCACAGGCGGCGGTGCCCAGGATCGCCAACAAGAAATCGTCATGCGAGATCTAGCTGGAGCCAAAACCCAAGCCCTCAAAGCCAAACTCGATGCAGGTACGCCAGGAGTATTTACATGTGGTTCCCCCCAACTCCTGGGTAGATTTTACGAACCAGGGGAAGGCGAACGCATCGACGGGATGAACATCATCGATCTCGAAACCAAACATCCAGGTGTACACACCCAGCGATGCACTGGGAACGTCGTATTTGAGATTACCGCAAAAAGGTTAGCCGCCGACCTTACCGCCATGCTAGGGGGCAAGAAACCCATCGTCGTCGGCTTTGAGAACCACGGTGGTAGAACATTTCTCGGCCCTAACGCTGAAGCTTTGGGTACAGTAATCAAAGGCTTTGGGAATAATGCCCAAGATAAAACAGAAGGTGCATTCTATTGTAATGCGATCGCGACCTACTCCCACGGCCCACTCATCCCCAAAAATCCCTTTATCGCCGATTGGATGATTAAAACCGCCCTCCAAAACAAATACCAAACCCAAATCGATCTCGCACCCCTAGATGACAGTCTAGCCGATCGAGCGCGGGCAGCCATGTTAAAACGATTGGAAGTTAACTTATAGTTTTACTTGCAAGAGTAAAATATAGCCTCAGTAATTATGCAAATTCAACAAATCTCCGTTACAGGCTTATTCGGAATTTTCGACCATGTGATTCCTTTGAATATGGCCGATCGTATCACGATAATTCATGGCCCTAACGGATTTGGGAAAACAGCTATGCTGAGGCTTTTGAATGGATTCTTTAATTCACAGTATTCAATATTTTGGGATACTCCTCTTAGCAATTATCAAATTATATTCGATAACAATAGTCATATTGAGATAGTGAAAAATTTCACTTTTAATGACTCGGACAAGAGAAATAGAGAAGAGCAACTAACTATCAATTTAGACGATCATAATACAGGTAAAAATAGTTTCTCGATCGAGAAGCTAAAAAAATATTCCACGATCGATGTCTCCGATAATTCTTTCGATGATATACCTGAACTTCGTCGAATAAGTCTTACAAGCTGGAGACATCTTGATACTGGTGAAATGTTTTCTTTTGATGAAGTATTGTCTAAGTTTGAAGATAGACTACCTAATATGAGATCGCAACAGGAACCTGAATGGTTAACAACATTAAAGTCGAATCTTAATGTTCGCCTGATAGAATCACAACGGTTACTAAACTTTGTTCCTACCCGTTCTAAAATATATGCGGAAGTCTCTACTAAGCTATCGACAGTCTCAGTTTATTCTGACGCACTCGTACAAATTATGCGAGACAAACTTACTGAATATGGCGTAATTTCTCAGAGCCTCGATCGAACATTTCCAACTAGACTAGTACAACAACAAGCATCACCAGCTCTAACGATAGAACAAATTATAGAACGAGTAAATAAGATTGAATTAACACGATCTCATTTGGTGGAAGTCGGCTTGTTAGATAAGAATGAGGATTCTGAGTTCCCATTTAAACCACCAGCCATAAATGATAGTACGAAAAATATTCTGTCGATATATCTAGAGGACATAGAAAAGAAACTAGATATTTTTTATAATTTAGCCAGGAAGCTTGAGTTGTTAAGAAAAACAATTAACA
This sequence comes from Chamaesiphon sp. OTE_70b_metabat_96, assembly GCA_031376885.1. GTDB lineage: Bacteria > Cyanobacteriota > Cyanobacteriia > Cyanobacteriales > Chamaesiphonaceae > Chamaesiphon. The sequence goes on from JANMEL010000164.1 coordinate 8,034, forward strand.
ATAAATTTGCTTACAAAGAGATAAACTTTGACAAGCAGAAAGGATTTGTCTTTAAACCTCTCTATAATTCCTCATTATCAGACTTAGAAACTCTTTCAGCAACTGATTTATCATCTGGAGAACAGCATGAATTAGTTTTACTGTATGAACTACTATTTAAAGTCGAAGCTAAATCTCTTGTATTAATTGATGAACCCGAACTCTCGCTCCATGTGGGATGGCAAGTTAATTTTCTGAAGGATTTACAAGAAGTCACCAAGCTCGCTGATTTGGATATTCTCATGGCTACTCACTCACCAGATATTATTCAAGATCGTTGGGATTTGACAGTCGAGCTGCAAGGATTGAAAAAGTGAGGGAGTTTCTTACAGACGATCGTGATGCTAATCAAATTAGGCTCAGGCGCAGCACCTTTTTAGGGACTTTTCTACTAGTCGAAGGTAGTTCGGATAAGGTCTTCTATGAAAGATTTATAGATAAGATAGTCTGTCAAATAGTTGTCATGGCAGGTAAAATAAGAGTCATTGGAGTTCTAGATATTTTAGAGAAAGCGAGCTTTAACGGGGTTCTAGGTATTGTTGATGCAGATTTCGATCGGTTGGAAGGTTCAGTACATGAGAGTCTTAATCTACTCCGTACAGATAGTCACGATCTCGAAACCATGCTCATTAATTCACCTGCTCTCGATAAGGTAATTGCTGAATTTGGTTCTGCGGAAAAAATTGCTAAGTTAAATGTAGATATCAGAATATCTTTAATTGAGGCTGGAAGATCGATAGGTTATTTACGCTGGGTTTCTCAATGCGATGGGCTAAATCTCAAGTTTAGCGATCTAAAATTTAGCAAGTTTATCGATGAGCAAACTTTACATATTAATGAAGCAGCTCTAATTCAAGAGGTGAAAAATAAATCTCAAGCTTTATCATTGAAGACTGAAGATCTACAACAACGAATAGCCGACGAGAAAAATAAAGGTTTTAATCCTTGGCAAGTTTGTTGTGGGCATGATTTGGTCGAAATTTTAGCTCTCGGATTGCGGAAGACTATTGGTACAATGAGTGTTGATGTAGATAGCCTCGAACGTAGTCTGCGACTTGCCTACGAAGAAGTTTATTTTCGGAAAACACAGCTTTGGGTTAATATCCGCCAATGGGAAAGTAATAATCAGCCATTTCAAGTTTTATCTCAAGAGAATTAACTCCAAGGTGCTTCTTTCTATTCACTATATTTACAGTGGTAATTGAATGGACAATGATGACAATGTTTACCAGGATGGGGTGGAAATAATCGATCGAAACGATCGGGCTGAGATTTATACTCGTCGAGTTGTTGGTGGTGTAATTGGGCGATACTAGCTAGTTTATCCTCGATCGTACTTAATTGAGTAGGGGTGGCGGTAATGAATTCGGATTGGGTATTTTGTTCGAGATTGTGGAAGGAAGCAACGGCGGGCAAATCTGGGTAGAGATAACTAACTGCTAATAGATAAACATCTGCTTGACGGCGATCGAAATCGGCAGATCCTGTCTTAAAATCGATAATATGTATTTTGCCATCGGTGCGAATCAGACAGTCAAATGCTACGAATAATTGAAACTGGTAGGCGGCGATTTGAACTTCGATCGGTGGGGGAATAGGTTCATCACCGCGATTTAGGATCAGAATATCTTTACCGACTAGCCACGGCTTGTTGTGATAACGTTGGAGGATTTCCATCACTCGGCGGCGCACTGGAGCAACCTCATAATGCAAGTAGATCCGATCGGCAATGCGATCGATTCCCCGTGGATGTTTGAGGGAAAGGGGATCTTGATGAAACTCATACACCCCCTGTTGTGCCAATTGTCCCACTTTTTGCCAAATTGTGGTTGTCGATCGAGAGATATTTAACTGTTTCAAATTCGATGTTTGTGTCCATCGCCATCCCCGTTGCATGTCACAATGAGTATCTTCCCAACCGATAGCAGCCTCAAATTGCGACCACAAATTATAACTAACAAAATCCATCAATTCTACGCTCTAGTCACCCGAATTAGCTCTACAGCATCCCTGCCATCGACATCTTGGAAATATACCTTAATTTGCTCATCACGAGAAGTAGGTAGCTTTTTGCCGATAAAATCTGGATGAATTGGTAATTGACGATGACCGCGATCGATCAATACCGCGAGTAAAATACAATTGGGTCTACCATATTCATTCACTGCATTTAATGCCGCCCGAATAGTTCTCCCCTGAAAGATCACATCATCAACCAAAATGACAGTTCGATCGGTCAAATCTACCGGAATCTCCGTTTTTCCTGGTGTTCGCACTGCAATCAGATCCAAATCATCACGATAAAATGTGATATCTAGTACACCAACGGGAACCTTAATTCTTTCTAAGATCTCGATTTGTTTTGCCAACATTTTGGCAAATGGCACACCTTTGGTCTGAATTCCCACCAACACCACCTGAGACAAATCTCGACAACGTTCGTCGATTTGTGAAGCCAACCGAACAACCGTTCTACGGATGTCATCAGCGGAGAGAATTTGGACGATATTATCAGTCATGGGGATAGGGGGTAGGGATTAGGGGATAGCAAAATATCGATCGGATTGTGGATCTCTACAATTTGCCAAATCGACGGTGACGTTGTTGATAATTGAGCAAAGCAGCGTGAAAGGCAGATCGATCGAAATCCGGCCATAATAGATCGCAAACATACAACTCGGTATAGGCTACTTGCCACAGCAAGAAATTACTAATCCGCATCTCGCCGCTAGTGCGAATCAACAGATCGGGATCGGGTAAATCGGCTGTGTATAGATGTTTGGCGATGATATCTTCATTGATGTCCGTGGGTTGGATTAGTCCCTGTTGAACAAGAGTTGCGATCGATTGTAGAGCACGAACTATTTCTTGTCTACCGCCATAATTTGTCGCGATCGTAAAGCGTACGCCGAGGTTATGACAAGTCGCAACTTTGGCCTTTTCAATCTCATCCCGCAAAGATGGAGCCAAAGCAGCCAAATCACCCACAAATTCGATCCGGACTTTTTCGACAACCATTTCTTGCAATTCTTTTTGCAAGACACGCTCGAATAATGTCATCAGGAAATCGACTTCTTCGATCGGTCTACCCCAATTTTCAGTCGAAAAAGCATACACAGTCAAGGCCGGAATGCCCCAATCCCGACAACATCGTAACAAATCTTTGAGGGTATCTACTCCCTTCCGATGCCCCACAATTCGAGGCAAACCGCGCTTTTTTGCCCATCTTCCATTTCCATCCATAATTACGGCTACATGTTGCGGTAGCAGCTTGGAATCCAAATTAGCAGGTAGTTCGATCTCCATCTTTCTTACTGCTTATCTTTTGGCAATCGGAGTAGTTGACGAAATATCATCATACCGCGAGAATTGAATTTGCGACGAAAGCCCCGCAAAGGAGTAACTGATTCTCGTTCGACGATCGGCGCAAACCGCAATTCTAACAACTCTTTGAGTTTGCTACTACTGAGCGGTCGTTCGAGTTTACCACCTTCGGCGAGGGAAATCGAACCTGTTTCCTCCGAGACGACGATACAGAGGCAATTATTCGATCGTTCGCTAATGCCCATCGCCGCACGGTGACGAGTACCCAATTGTCTCGAAGTAGATCGATCGGACAAGGGTAAAATAACACCAGCCGCCACAATTCGATCGCCGCGAATAAATACGGCTCCATCGTGAAGTGGGGTAGTATTCTGAAAAATTGTCTGAATTAATTCTTTCGACAACTCCGCATCCAATTTCACCCCCTGCACCGAAAAATCCCGCTCGTCAAGGGTGCCGATCGTTTCCAGGATCATCAACGCGCCAATTCGTTGTTGGGATAGCTCCTTGACAGCATCCACAATCCGATCGATACTCCGATCGGCTGCATTAGCGATCCGTCGCGGCGGCTCAATTAGTGGCCAAAGGTTCCCTTGTCCTAATTGCTCCAGAAAGCGGCGAAATTCGGACTGGAACACCACCGACATTGCCAAAGCAGCCCCAACTACCAATTTGTCCAAAACGAAGCTCAGGAGCCGAAATTGATATTTCTGGCTGACGATCGCCGCAACCATCAATACAATTAGCCCTCGCACCATCCAAAGTGTCCGACGATCTCTGACCGCTAATAACACTAGAAAAGTGAGGGCAACTACTAATCCTATGTCTAACAAGGATTTAGCAGAAATCAAAATAGGGCCAAAACCCAAAGTCATCAATATCTATCTACTACAACTAATCCCTAGATTCTATGACACATTGGAGCCGGGGACAATAGGGCAGGGGTCAGGGGGCAGGGGTCAGGGGTCAGGGATGAGGGGTCAGGGATGAGGGGTCAGGGATCAGAGGCTGTTTGAAAAGTTATTTTTAACACACACAATTGGTCGAATCCCCCCCACTCCCACCCACACTCAAAATGGATAGCTTGGAAAGGGGGATTTAGCGGCGTTTTTACGTCACGGGGGAACCCCGTGACGTAAAAAAACGACAAGACAGGGGGATTTCTAGGGTGTACGGGTAAGAAATTTG
>JANMEL010000070.1:0-7434 GCA_031376885.1 Chamaesiphon sp. OTE_70b_metabat_96
CCCATATTCCGCACTTCAAGAAAGTATTATCCAAATCCAACAGTTTCCGCTCTAGAGACAACACGAATCGCCGCCTCTCTAGCTTCCCCCCGTCTTGAAAAGGTGCTCTACTTGGGGAAACCCCAAGATCGCACTTTTCGCTCACCCCTCACCCCTAAACACTAGAATTTCCTTTGTGAATTCTGTGAAGTGCGGAATGTGGGATTAATTTATCTAGAATTTTTTGGCTAGTTCGTCAGTTTTGGCTGCCATAATCAAATCGTTGAGATGGAGTCCTTTTACTGTATGCGTCCACCAAGTAACTGTGACTTTTCCGTATTCAGTTAGTAAAGCGGGATGATGTTCGGCGGCTTCGGCGATCTCGCCAACTGCATTAGTAAAGGCGATCGCAGTTTTAAAATCTTTGAATCTATACACTCGTTCGATCCGATCTTCGCCATTGACTGGATATTGACACCAGTCGGGAATTTGTGCTTGAAAGATGGCAATTTGAGCCGGATCGATCGCCGTTTCACCCCCATGACAAGGAACGCATTTTTGTTGCAATAAATCTGTCATATCTAATCCCCAATTATATAGAAATCTCCTTACTAATTTACAACTAGTAGGGAGATTTTGCCGATCGATCGTTACTCCGCGAGCAGATCGTTAGATTTATTTGTTAGGGTTTTGTCGGAGTAGATCCAGGCGGCATAGTAGGCATAGTGATGCCTGTATTCACTGGCATCGGTGATGAACTAGTCCCTGGCATGGTGATTTCCGTGCGCCCTGACAGGGGTGTACCAGAGGCACCAGGGAGAGTTATCCCCGTTTTGGCTACTTTGGGTGTACCTGGATTTATGAGGGTGTTGGCGACCGTTTTCCCTGGAGCAGATCCAGTTCCCAATGCATATAGTTCGGGAACTGTCACAAATTTATAACCTTTAGCACGGAGCTGTGAGATCATTTCGGGTAGAGCCTTGGCGGTATTCTCATGACTGCCACCACCATCATGCATTAAGACGATCGCTCCAGGAGTAGCTTCACCGACAACAGTTTTGACCATCTCTTCGGGAGAAGGGCGACGAGGGCGACTATCATTAGAATCGATCGACCACATGACTACAGATTGCTTCATACTTTGAGCATAAGAAACCAACCCATTTGTCATCACACCTCCAGGCGGTCTAAAGTAATCTGTTTCCACATTCAAGACTTCTTTGATAATCTTCTCAGTATCTTCGATTTCTCGTTGGGCAACTAGAGGACTCATCCTGTGGTACCAATGATGCATTGTATGATTGGCAATCACATGACCATCGGCGAGAACTTTTTTGCCAATTTCGGGAAAAGATTTTAATGGTTGCCCAACAAAAAAGAATGTCGCTTTGATATTTTCTTTCTTGAGCGTAGCTAAAATACTTTCAGTAACACTCGGCCAAGGGCCATCATCAAAAGTCAGGGCAATTACTTTAGCGGCGTTGGTTGGGTAAACTTCCTTAATCGTCTGGGATTGGAATTGTTTGAGCACGTCAAAATTCATCGGGATCGTGCGAACGATTTTGCTAGCAACATCGACGGTTTGCCCGACACCTGTTTTGGCAATCAATGCCTCAGCAGGTACGCCGTTGAAGATCGTATGCAACAGCACAAATACCGAACAAGAAATTGCCGCAATTACCAACAAAAAAGCTTTACCCGATAGTAGTTTGGGATTTCGATTTTGATTATCCGTAGCCAATTTAGCAACTCCTTACATCTACAAAAATAGTTTAAACCGAGTCGATTCGCCACTCTTCAAGCGCACTTTTCGCTGACCCCTGACCCCCGATCCCTGACCCCTGTCATAAGAGTGTGCCCATTAGAGCCAGGTTTAGGGCTGCTTGATTAAGAATTTAGCTGTTTGGGAGTTTTCTCGACCTTTTTTGGGCAAAATGTCCCATGAGGGTAGAAAATTAGTCTTAGTGAGTGCATAACTGACGCTTGGCCTCAGCAAGAACGCTCGATCGTTGTTAACATAGTTGAATTATATCAAAATGTTTAACTATATTAAGCTACTATTTTGTCCCTGTGCTATCAAATAGCTACACTAAGACATCTCGATCGCCCCATCAACCATGTGACAATTGATGCTATGCTCGATCTCCAGGCCCTCAAATCACAATCAAATCAATACCCCTATTCTCGATTCACATGAATAAGACCAAAACCGCCTCACCCGAAATCTTCTCGATGGATGACTTTACCAAAGCCTTAGATGCTGAAGTGGTCAGTTTTGAGAAAGGGGATATCGTTCGAGGTAAGATTCATAGTTATGATAGCGATGGTGTTTATGTCGATATCAGTGGCAAATCTCTAGCATTTGTTCCTGCTGCTGAAGTTGCCGCCGACGAGTCAGCAGATTTATCCGCACTCTTACCGATCGGCGATGAGCAAGATTTTTTGATTATCCGCGAGCAAAATGCTGATGGACAAGTTACTCTATCTAAACGGGAATTGCAGGTTAAATACGCCTGGAATCAAGTTGGTGAAATTCAGAGTAATAAAGAATCGGTACAGTTGCGAGTCACAGGGGTAAATAAGGGCGGCGTAACAGTTAGTTTCCAAGGGATTCGGGGATTTATTCCGCGATCGCAATTAGTCGAGCGCGACCATCAATCAATGGTTGGTACGAGTATTTCGGCATTAATTATTGAAGCTAATCAGGAGACTAATAAGTTGGTCTTCTCTCAACGTCAAGCGTCTCGCACGGCTAATTTTAGTCAATTAGAGTTGGGTAAATTGGTTGTGGGGACGATCGTTGGTATCAAACCTTTCGGTGCTTTTTTGGAGTTCGATGGCAGTACTGGCTTGATTTATGTCAAGCAAATCAGCGAACATCGCGTCGATGATTGCAGTAAAGTATTTACGATCGGTCAAGAAATCAAAGCGATGATTATCGATCTAGATGAGGCTAATGGTAAGATTTCACTCTCTACCAGAGTCCTGGAAAGTCACCCTGGCGAAATGCTCGAAAAAATGTCGGAAGTGATGGAAACAGCCGAAGACAGAGCCGAACGCGCCGCGAAGAAGTTATTCGGTAATTAGGGGCTGTTTGAAAAGTTATTTTTAATACGCAAGATCCCCGACTTCTCGGAGAAGTCGGGGATCTGTTCTCTAGCTTCTCAACCTGAAAAGTCCAGTACTTAGCCACGAGTTGAGTCGCTGGCTAACCGAACCAGATTTGGATCTACCCTGCAATCGTGAAATCGGTAGCGAGGAGAGTTGGTGAAGCCAAGAGATTGGCAAATTCACCACCATTAGCACCGAAACCAGCAGCAGCACCATTTTGATTGTAGAAGAGTCCACCGCTGTTGAGACTATAGACGATCGCCGCAGTTTGAGTATCTACTTGAGTATCATCATCGACGGTGATAAAATTAGTCCCAATTGCCGTACCCGCCGCGCTAGTAATCGCGCCGAAGGTGGCTTTGCTGAGGTAGATTTTGTCTTGAGCGGAGGTGAAATCGGCGATGGTATCTAAGCCAAAGTAAGCACTAGCTGTAACTGCGCCCGATAGCAAGCCATTGTAATAAAAGATATCATTACCAGCACCACCGCTGAGGATATCATTACCACCTTGCCCAAAGATGATATCATTACCATCTCCGCCGTTGATGATATCATGACCATCTTGACCCAAGATATAGTCATTGCCACCAACACCGGAAATGCGATCGTCCCCAGTACCACCTTGTAAGGTATTCGCGAGTATATTACCAGTAATTCGATCGTTACCAGCACCACCGACGATATTTTCGATGGCGATGACTGGAATTACGAGCTGGAGATTAGCAGTGACAGTTTGAGCGGCAGTTAATCCGAGGTTGATATTAATCCCCGCTGCTGTTTGACTGAGATTGAGGGTATCAATTCCACTAGTGGTAGTCGTAGTTTCGTTAATCGTATCCTTTCCTTGCGCTAAATCGGCATCGTAGATATAGCTATCATTACCGTCTAGCCCAGCGAGGATATTATTCGCAGCATTTCCAATTAGCACATTAGCACCAGCATTTCCGGTACCATCGATCGCCGTCGTACTAGTACCATTAATCGTCGTCGTACCTGTGAGAGTGAGGTTTTCGACTAAAGCGGGGAGGATGGTGGTGACACTAGTAGTTATAGTATCGGTGATGGTAATGGTAGCTTGATTATCGGCGATTGTTGCATTCGTTGGCGTACTAAGGGTAATTGCAAAAGTCTCATTTGCCTCATTGAGATTATCATTGAGGATGGGGACGGCGATCGTTTTGGATATCTCACCCACTGCAAAGGTTAGGATACCAGTAGTAGCAGTATAATCAGTTCCGGCGATCGCGGTACCATTACTAGTGGCATAATTGACTGCGATCGCTTGAGAGCTGGCTTTATTTAGCGATATAGTAATTAAGGATTGAGTGGGATTACCATCGATACCTTCGACAATGGTGAAATCGGCAATCGAAATCGCTGGGGGAATATCATCATTGGTAATCGTCCCCGTTATGGCAGTGGTAGTGCCGACATTATAACCAGTGCCAGTAGCTAAGGTTAAAGCAATAGTTTCGTCAGCTTCAAATATGATATCCGCTGTCGGATCTACTGTCACCGTCGCCGTAGTTGCACCAGCGGCGAAAGTAACGGTACCAGTGGTAGCGGTAAAAGTAGCGGCTCCAGTTTGGGTATAATCTGTACCCAGAGTTGCTGTACCACCGACACCATAATTAACAGTTAAAGCATTGGTAGTTACACCTGTACGGGTGAAGGTGTAAACCAGATTAGTTGTACCGTCTTCTGTCACCGTCGCGGGGGCTACTGCTAGAGTGACATTAGTATCATCATTGACAATTGTACCCGTTACCGCAGTGGTAGTGCCGACATTATAACCAGTACCAGTAGCTAAGGTTAAAGCAACAGTTTCGTCACTTTCAACGGTGGTATCTATTGTCGGATCTACTGTCACAGTGGCGATAGTAGCACCAGCAGCAAAGGTGACGGTACCAGTGGTAGCTGTAAAGCTAGCGGCTCCGGTTTGGGTATAATCTGTACCTAATGTTGCGGTACCACCGACACCATAATTAACCGTTAAGGCATTAGTCGTGGCACCGACACGGGTGAAGGTATAAACCAGATTGGTGGTACCATCTTCATTTACCGTCGTGGGGGCTACTGCGAGAGTAACGTTAGTATCATCATTGACAATCGTTCCCGTGACTGCTGCGGTAGTGACGATGCTATAACCTGCACCACTAGCGAGAGTCAGCGCAACTGTTTCGTCAGCTTCAAAAATAGTATCAGTTGTCGGATCTACCGTCACAGTGGCGGTAGTCGCACCAGCGGCAAAGGTGACGGTACCAGTGGTAGCCGTAAAGCTGGCGGCTCCAGTTTGGGTATAATCTGTACCTAATGTTGCCGTACCGCCAACACCGTAATTAACTGTTAGGGCATTAGTTGTGACACCTGTACGAGTGAAGGTATAAACCAGATTGGTGGTACCATCTTCATTCACACTAGCGGGAGCTACTGCGAGAGTGATATTAGCATCATCATTGACAATAGTTCCAGTAACAGCAGTAGTTGTACCAATCCCGTAACCTGTACCAGTAGCTAGAGTCAGAGCGACAGTTTCGTTAGCTTCAACGATATTATCAGTAGTTGGATCGATCGTCACAGTTGCAGTGCTAGCACCAGCAGCAAAGGTGATGGTACCAGTGGTAGCCGTAAAAGTAGCGGCTCCAGTTTGGGCGTAATCTGTACCCAATGTTGCTGTACCGCCGACACTATAATTAACAGTTAGGGCACTGGTAGTACTTCCGTGACGAGTGAAGGTATAAACCAGATTGGTAGTACCATCTTCATTTACACTAGCGGGGGATACGGTGAGGGTAATGAGATTGTCATCATTGGTAATTGTACCCGTTACCGCTATAGTTGTACCAATGGCATAACCAGTACCAGTAGCTAAGGTTAAAGCAACGGTTTCGTCAGCTTCAAATCCGGTATCCGCAGTCGGATTAATGATTACTGTCGCAGTGCTAGCACCAGCCGCAAAGGTGACAGTACCATTAGCACCTGTCAAGCTAGTTGCTCCAGTTTGGATGTAATCATTGTTAATAGTCGCCGTACCACTCAGAGTGAAGTTAACTGTCAAATCAGTATTGGTGATATCGGTGCGGGTGAAAGTATATACCAGATTTTGGGTACCATCTTCTGTCACGCTAGCTGGTGCTACGCTGAGGTTGATTTTATCATCAACGACAATAAAGTCACTTGCTGATAGAGTTAGCGCAGTAGGCAAGATTGCAAATTGTCCACCATTAGCACCAGCTCCAGCGGTTGCGCCATCAGCATTGTAAAATAAACCCCCACTAGCACGACTGTAGATAATTGCGGCTGTTTGAGCAGCTACCAAGGTGTCATCAGCGACGGAAACAAAATTAGTGCCAATACTTGCGCCAGCAGCAGTGGTAATCGTACTAAAGGTAGATTTGTGCAATTTGATTTTATCTGTATTGGCTACAAAGTTGCTGATGGTATCTACACCTAAAACAGCTACAGTAGTGACACCTACCCCACCAAAGACAAACGTATCATTCCCTACACCACCATCGAGCAAGTCATTCCCCGCTCCGCCATCGAGAGTATCATTCCCTGCACCACCATAAAGTCCACCATAGTAGTTGCCTCCAAAGTAGGTATTTCGATTATCGTCTCCGGCACCGCCATTAAGATAATCGTTGCCATCGCCACCTTCGAGTACATCAATACTTGACTCGGTGCTACTAGAGAGATCGATGGAATCATTTCCTGTCCCCCCAAGGATGCTACTAAGTTCAATCCCTCGGAATGACGTTTGTCCAGCAATTACCGTATTACTCGTGCTGTATTTAACGATGATGGGAGTTGTTTGTCCGATGGAGTTAATTTCCATCCGGTCATCTCCGGCTCCCCCAATAATGAGGTTATCACCTACACCACCATCGAGCCAGTCATTCCCCGCTCCACCATCAAGAGTATCATTCCCGATACCGCCAATCAGGGTATCATTTCCAGCTAATCCATTAATGATGTCGTTTCCGGCTAAACCATCAATGATATCATCGCCACTGGTGCCATCGAGTGTATCATTACCTGCTGTTGGATTAGCTTGTTCGACGACGATCGATCTACCATTGATATTAATAGTAGCGAGATCGTTTTCTGCTTTTAATCTGGCTAATTCTCAGGGTGAACGCATTAAAATCATAAATTACTAAAATCACTCATAAATTAGGCTTAAAATTAAAATAATAAAGCATCAAACCATTAGCTAGAGATAGATGTGGCTAATTAATTGTGTTATATTTATTGAGAACTAATATCATCTCAAATGAAGCTGAAGCCGAAGTATAGTATCGCAGAACACTTTAACGACATAAAAGATATTAGAATTGAACG
>JANMEL010000079.1:0-9769 GCA_031376885.1 Chamaesiphon sp. OTE_70b_metabat_96
CCGCTCCCATCTGCTAAGAAGCGTTGACTTCAGTGGTAGGATGATTGTGAGAATAGCTATTTAATTAGTTTTTGACTGCCAAAAATCGATCGAGTTTTGTGGAGATCGATCGATCGTACAATCTCAAATAGTTCCAGTAATTACCTAGCACAGCTTTGACATAATTTTGGGTTTCTTCAAAGGGAATTTGTTCGACAAATTCATCTAGATCTTTGGTGCCATATTCTTTGACCCATTTAGATACATTAGTGGGGCCACCATTGTATCCGGCGATCGCCAAAACTGAGTTATTTTTGACTTGGTTGTGGGTAAATTTTAGATACCAACTACCTAGAGTAATATTATCAACTGGATTTGTCAGCTCGTATTTTTTGAGACCAATTTTTTGGGCGGCAAATTTAGCTGTACCTGGCATCACTTGCATTAGACCTAATGCCCCAACTGGAGATTTTATCGTCGGACTGAATCTGGATTCTTGACGCATCACACTAATAATTAGCAATGGATTGACTCGATCTTTTGATTCTAGGGTTTCGATGATATCGAGAAATGGCAAAGGATATAAGGTGTGCCAATAGTTGAGTTGTTGATAAATTTTTGCTAATTTTGCTCGATCTTTGGGAGTATTGAGATCTTCAAATTGAGAGATATCGACAACACTAGTAATGTATTTTTCTAGGCGATTGAGGATGATACTTTGATTGAGTCTGTCGAGTATTTCGGGGTCTTTTCGATCGACAAATTCGGCTTGCCACAGATCCCATGTATCCCGATCTTGACCGAGTAAATATAGTTCTTTGAGTGGAGCAGAACCATTCGGCAGCGGCAATCTAGCTGTAGGTATAGAGATTTGAGGATTGAAAGATTTGATACTATAGAAATCACCCACATCCCAACCCAAATATTTTGCCGATCGCCAGCTATAATAAGAACGAGTATAATTACGAATCGTATATGTAAATGCCTGTTTTGCTTCAGACTCTAGCCCCATTTTCTGCGCCCATTTACCAATCCAAAAAGCAGCTCTCGGACTATATTTAGAATTGGGCGTATCGACAACAATCTGTTTTGCCAATTCCCACGCTCGGTTTAAATCATTTGCATCCCTAGCACTCTGTTTTGCCAATTCCCACCGATAGGCGGCGACTTCCTCTGTATAGGGATAAAGTTTGACCATTTGCGATCGCACTGCTGTAGCTGCTGCTTGATTTTGATTTCGTTCTAAAATATCGCCCTTTTTAGCAAATGCTTCAACATTTCGATCGGGAAATTTGTCAATTGCTCGATCGAGATAATTTAGTGCTTCAACATCTGACGACAAATCGGCTAGATCTACTAGCGATCGATAAGCTTCAGCAGTATGGGAATATTGAGATACGATTTCCTGATAGATTACTTTCGCGTCATCCGATCGATCGCTCAATCGGTATCCACTAGCCATCCGATAAGCATTACTTGCCGTTTTACTACCCCTACTCAGCGGTACGATCGCCTTATGATAAACCTGATTTTGCCAATAAATATCACCGATTAGATCCCATTCTTCTGGTTTGAGATGGTGGGGATATTCGACTGTCAATCGATCGGCAATTTTCAGCCGCATCGGATCGCTATCATTCAAATATTTAACCAAAATTAATAATAAATCTGGTCGATGGGGCGTTTGGGCGATCTTTTGGTCGATAATACTTAGAGTGCGGGGATGACTGGGAAATCGTTCGATCGCCAAATTCCAATACTTTTCATCCTGCTTACCCAATAAATACCAAGCTTCAACTACTACAGGCGATCGGGAATATTCTCGATCTAAAAGTTGGAGTTGAGTGTTGACTTGGGGCTGTTTATTCAATAATGCGTATGCTTGTGCCCGTTTCCAGATAATTTGAGGAGCCAAAATCCCATACTCGCGCTCCAATCCACCCAAATAACCCAATGCCCGATCTGCCTCTTGCCTGTCGATCGCCTCACTAGCTAAAATATACCGCGCCCGTGCTGCTGACAAAGATTTATCAGAGCGGTTAATTATCGCCTCAAGAGATAGTCTGCGCTTGGATGTGTCGATCGATCTCAACACCGGATCCATACTCGGATCTGGTGCTTGCTCTTGCCTGGTACACCAATTTAAAATGATGCCCGTACATATAACACTAGCTAAAAGCGGCAGAGTTTTCAGCCACTTCTTTGGTATTCGTACCCGTAGTCTTTTTTTCATCAAAATGGGGAGATGCACTACAGGCGATCGATCTTGAACCGCAATAAAATCGTAGGTTTATTATAAGCATTTTGGCGGATAAATTAACAAGGTCAGCAAAAATTGCAGATCCCTAGCAATTGACACTAGAGATCTGCCCCAAACAATTAACCCAAAGCTTGCTCGATTCGGGCTACATCTAGCTCGTGCTGGTGCAATAGCAGCCAAGACTGAATCAAATCTGGGCCGTGAACTTCTCCGGTGAGAGCCGCTCGGAGACTCCGCATCACCACGCCTTTTTTGACATTTTGCTCTTTCGTCACCTGTTTGATGAGTTCTTGAGCTGATGTATCTACGAGATTTGGCTGAGACTTGAGGGCGGCGAGTAAGCTGGTTAGTACTTCCTTGACACCTGCTTGAGCGAGTTGAGCTGTAGCTTCCTCATTGAGGGTAGCAGTAGGGGTGAAAAATGTCCGACTCATTTCGACACATTCATCTAGACGCGCCAAACTCGCGCCGATGAGACTGGTAAGCTGCAATAACCAAGCCCTGTCTTTGACTCGATCGAACTCATACCCCGCCGCAGCCCAATAAGGAATCAATTCCTCTACTAGTTGCTCCGGTGGCATCCCATGAATATACTGACTATTGATCCAATTGAGCTTATCCCAGTCAAATTTTGCGCCAGCCTTGTTGACTCGATCGAAATCAAACTGAGCCGCAGCAGCATCGAGCGTAAATAATTCCGTTGCATCAGGTGCAGACCAACCCAAGAGCGTCATATAATTGACCAAGGCTGGGGCTAAATAGCCCATCTGCTTGAAATCATCGATCGATGTCACTCCATCCCGTTTTGATAGTTTCTTGCCCGTAGGACTCAAAATCAGGGGCGTGTGGGCGAATTCTGGGATCTTCTTCCCCAACCCTTCATACAGCAAAATTTGTTTAGCAGTATTGGAAATATGATCCTCACCCCGAATCACATGGGTAATCTGCATATCAATATCATCGACTACCACCGCCAAATTATACAGCGGTTGTCCGAGTTCATTTTCCCCCGCAGCACGAGCGACAACCATATCCCCGCCCAAATCTGCACCCTTCCAAGTCACTTCTCCCCGTACCAAGTCTACCCAACTGATGACTCGATCGTCCTCAATTTTAAACCGGATTACGGGACGACGACCCTCGGCAATAAATGCGGCTTCCTGTGCGGGAGTGAGATTGCGGTGGCGATTGTCATAACGTGGCGGTTGATGGTTGGCTTCTTGAGTCGCCCGTAGAGCATCAATTTCTTCTACGCTAGCATAGCAGCGATAAGCACGACCTTCATCTAACAATTTTTGGATTGATTGGCGATATAAATCCAATCGTTTTGACTGATATAGCGGCTCTTCATCCCAATTCAATCCCAGCCACTTCAAGCCAGCGAAGATATTTTCGGTATACTCATCCTTGGATCGTTCGATATCTGTATCTTCGATCCGCAGAATAAATGTACCCTTGTAATGATGGGCAAATAACCAGTTGAATACAGCCGTACGTGCTGTACCAATATGTAAGTTCCCTGTAGGACTCGGAGCGATTCTAACTCTAACTGTCACGGCTAATTCATCTTGCGATCGGTATATCTCTAATATAGGGGATAGGGGATAGGGATTAGGGAATAGGGATATGGGATAGGGATTAGGGATTAGGGATTAGGGAATAGGGGATAGGGATAAAGGATAAAGGATAAGCACACCCCACACCAGCAAACTCTCTGCGAACTCTTTTCTCTCTTCCCTCTCTGCGTTACCGCATGAAGATCTATAAACTTTTATCAAGTGTTTGTGGGGCTTCACGATCGACTAATTTAAGATCGAGAGTGGGATTCATATAGATAAAGGAATTTTAATCATGGCAGCTTCTTTTTTACCTTCTATTCTCGTTCCTACTGTCGGTTTAGTCTTTCCAGCGATCGCCATGGCATTTCTATTTTTGTATATTGAGCGTGACGCTGTATAGAGTTTGAACAAATTCACAGATCGAATAGCCCGATCGACCAAAAAGCCGAACATATGTACATGTTCGGCTTTCTGGGTTTAATGGGGATTGGAGAGTACCAAGCATTCTTGCCTGACACTCTCAACGATACTTAGACTGACGATCCAAGCCCAGCATAGGATCCGTAGAAAAACAAACTCACAACGACAATGACACCCATTCCAGCAACAGTTGCTACTAGCCACAGGGGAATTCTTCCTGGTTCAGACATGGTTTTTTCCTCTTATTAAGTATTTCAACAGCGAACTAGATCGAACCAATTAGTTAAAGAAATAACTGGTGAATAGAATTCCGAGAGTGAAGATCATCAACAATCCCAAGAATAGGGATGAACGATTTAGTTCTACGGGCTGATTATTTGGATTTGGAGTGCGTTCCATAGTTTTAATTTAAGTTATTATCTTTGAATAAATTGCATGGCAGCGATCGCGCCAATAAAAAATACAGTTGGTACGCCCAAAGTGTGGACGGCTATCCATCTGACTGTGAAAATGGGATAAGAAATAGGCTGATTTCCAGCGGGGGTACTCATGATGTTCTCCTGAATTAAAGACTTGTTAAAATTTTAGTTATTTGTTGTTAGTTCAGTAATAGCCGAGGAACAAAGCTCGATCGTTAAAGACTAAAACTTCACCACTATATATAACTATTTCTAGTTTTGTTTCATGAATTTATCGACCTGAACCTTGGAGTCGAAGCGATCGGAGACGATCGGTAGTTCTTGACGAGTCTGAGTAAAGTACTCATCAGGACGAGGAGTCCCAAAAGCATCATAAGCCAATCCAGTACTAACAAACAGCCAACCAGCGACAAATAGCGCGGGAATGGTCAAACTATGAATGACCCAGTAGCGAATACTGGTCACAATATCGGTAAACGGACGTTCTCCGGTGGTACCTGCCATATCGATCGATCCTTATAAATAAAACCTTATCCGATCGCATTTTATCTCATAATTTGAAGAAATGCGATCGACAGATGAGAGAAATTAGGGATTTTGGACACTTCGGCTTCGCTCAGTGCAGGTTTTGGATTTTGGATTCTGCGGATGTGCGAACTGTTCGGGTTTCCCGACAGTGGAGCACACCAAGCAGGATTGGCATTTACCCCCCCTGCATCGCTAGTGAGGAGGGCGGGTTTGAATGAATCTTTGGTAAAATCATCATCCGTAGCATAAACCCGCCCCTACAGACCCCTATTCTCTATCCCCTATCCCCTATTCCCTATCCCCTTCTACACACTAACTTCGCTCTGATACTTGAGTAGGATACCCCGTTGACCGATGATAAAGCCACGTTCGGGGGTGAAGAACAAAATCTTGTAGAAATTGGATGGAACCGATTCTACCGCCTCATCCTTGAGCCAAGTTTTACCAGCATCATTACTGACTAACAAATCTCCACTCCCACCGGATACCCAGACTTCCGTAGGTGTACGATAAGCGAGATCCAATAAACCAGTATTAGTTTTTTGACCTGGGAATACCTCATCCTCCCACGCTTCGGGAGTTTCAATATCGCTAAACTGCAATTGACCGCCCCGTGCTAACATCCAGAGACGACCATTGTTGGTAAATCCCATACTAGAAACACGACGAGAACTACTCCGATTATGCGGTTCCCAGGTTTCTTGTCCAGGTGCCCAGGTAGAATAGAAATTACCCTTAGCAGATACAGCCACATACTTACCTTCGGGAGAACGCGAGATCGTCCGAAATACGCCCACAGCTTGGCTGACTAAAGACTTCCAATTTTTTCCGGCATCAGTAGTTGCGTAAATCGCCCCAATATTCGTTGTCATCTCAGCCGAATTTTTGCCCGATGCCAAAATAGTCGCGGGAATGCCAGGTAACTTATCACTTAGGGCAATGCGTTCCCAAGAGGTGCCAGCATCATTAGTGTGGAGCAAAATCGCGGGTTCGCCAACAATCCAGCCTTCATCACCTTGAAAACTAATCGAAGTAAACCGATACTTATCACTATCAAGTCCTAGTTTGCGATTTTCCCAAGTTTTGCCAGCATCATTGGTTTCCAAGATTGTCGCATCGCTGCCAACAACCCAACCATGTTGAGGATTGCTAGTAAAAGCGAGATCTTGAAGATTTGACTCTGTTGGTAATTGAATCGATTGCCACGGATTGGTAGCTAGGGGGGTGATATGACTACAACTGACACAGAACAACCCGACAGTCAGCAGGAGAATAGTTTGTTTGAGAATTTTTTTAAGCAAGTTCATACGTCAAAGGTGCAATAATTAATTTAATTTAATTTAATGTGTACAGACTGAGGAATATTAATATTCCCAGTGCTAGACCACCGTAAATCAATAAGCTTTTTTGGCCTTGGGTCATGGTATTGACTCCAAAACCATATTTGGCGTTTTCTTTAAAGCCTGAAGCATTATTGCCACTGGTGCCGATATTTGTAAAGGCAGTCTGTTTGGCTTCACACACTGGACATTTCCAAGATGCAGGTAATGCGGTAAATGGTGTCCCTGGCAGAACTTTATTTTTGGGGTCGCCTTTATTTGGGTTGTAGACGTGTCCACAGGCGCGACACTCAAACCGATCGTCGTCAGCGGCTACCACTTTGGTTGTGGATTTTTTGTCCGTTGTAGCTGGCAGATCTTCAGGGCTACTGGGTCGATCTTGCTCTATATCGCTCATAATGTATTTTTATTATTTGGCAATTATTAACATCCTGTTACAAATTTTGGCATATTCTGTCAAAATTTGATACTGCATGGACATCGATTCGCCAAGGGCGTAAGCGCAAAGCGCAAGCTACGCCAACGCGCAAAAATCGACGTTCGCCTTTGGGTTATCTCCGTCGAGTCGTAAGTCTGCTGAGTCTGGGCTGGATCGACCACTATGGCATCAAGAGACTATCGATCGAAGTTCCACCCCAAAATCATCCCAAAGCTCCATACAGCCTATTTAAGCATCCTCAATGTACCGCACTTTTCGCTGACCCCTGACCCCTGACCCCCGATCCCTGATTTATTGCGGAGCGCGATCGATCGTTCCTTGTTGGAGAGCGACGATCGCGAGTTGGGTTCGATCGCGTAAGTCCAATTGGCTTAAAATATTAGTAATCCGATTTTTGACCGTTTTCTCAGCGATAAATAATGCTTGGGCAATTTCTCGATTGCTCGCTCCTTGGGCGATGAGCTGAATGATTTCGGTTTCTCTAGGGGTTAATTGTTCCCAACCATCTGAGATCGGTAAAGTAGTTTGTGGTGATGGTTGAGTGAGAATTTTGGATGCCAATCCAGGGCCGATTTGGGTGTATCCTTTATGGACAAGTCGGATGGCTTGAGTCAATTCTTCAAATGGGGTATCTTTGAGCAAATAACCGGATGCTCCAGCTTGCAGAGCTTGGGAAACATATTCTGTATCGTCAAATGTGGTGAGTACTAATACCTTTGCCTGGGGAAACCTTTGACAGATTTCGCGGGTGCTGACTACGCCATCCATAATCGGCATTCGGATATCCATCAAGACGATATCTGGTTGCAAAGTCCCGACAAGATCGATTGCCTCTTGTCCATTTTCTCCTTCGCCGATGATTTCCAAATCCGGATCTGTGGAGAGTAAAGCGCGTAAACCCCGCCGAATTAAATTTTGATCGTCAACTAATATGAGGCGAATCATCGGGATTTAAGTGGAAAAACAACTTGGATCTGACAACCTCGATCTGGTGCTGTCGTAATTTTCAAACTACCACCCAATGCCAAGCTCCGCTCCTCCATCCCCTGAAGTCCAAATCCTGAAGGATTATGATGGAGATCGAAACCTTTACCATTATCCCTGACGGTTGCATGAATTTCTGTCGCAGTTTGGTCGATCGCGATCGCTACTTCCGACGCAGCCGCATGTTTGCGAATATTTGTCAAACTTTCTTGCACTAGGCGATAGAGGGTGAAATTGAGTTCGACAGATAGAGGGGCGAGAATTTCGTAAGTAAAAGTCGGCTGAATGCCTGTAGTCCGATCGAATTCCAGCACTAAACTAGCGATCGCATCATACAGCGATCGACCTTGCAACGGATCGGCGCGGAGCATTGTCACCGACTCTCGTACTTCTTGCAATGTCTGAGATCCCAATTGCTTTACCTCCAATAGTAGTGCTTCGGCTTCTGGGGGATCTGTATGAATCAATCTAAGTGCGGCTCCGATGTGAATATTAAACACCGTCAATGAGTGCCCCAAAGAATCATGAATATCGCGGGCGATGCGATTTCGTTCCTGTAGGGTGGCTAGCTCCTCCACCCGCAGGGCATACTCGCGCAATCGGGTATTTGCCTGTGTAAGTTGTTCTTGCCCCTTCTGGGCTGCTAGAACCGCATCTATGAGTAGATGTAAAAACAAAAATGTCAACCCAAACAGCATCGCCAAACCCACCCCCACTGTACCAATTTGAGCAGGAGCAACGGGAAAAAACATTCGCCCCGCCCATAATCTGTAAGCTTGAGCCAGCAGACAGATCAGAAATGCCAGGAATGTGACGATCGATCGAACTCTACTCTCAAGCCGATCTTCGCCAGATAATAATACGCAATTACGCATCGTCAGCACGACAAATAGCAGTGATGGTAAGGGAAAATCACCCCAAAATGCCAGTAATATTAATAGCCCAAATTCTGCGGCTGTATAGAGCAATTTATGGCTCCAGCGGTGGGGAAAGATCGATCTCATTGCCCCGAATATCGCTATGCCCAACATATTCAAGATTGGTATGCCGATGTGAGGGTGCCCGATTGCTACCAGAATTTGAATAAATGCCGCGACACCTAACAAAACCCACTCCAACATTAAGAAGAGATTGATGGGTGAAGATCGGGCATACCAAGGGAAGTTCATAACTAAAACTCAAGTTTATAACTCCAGAATATCCTAATTACTGGAACAATCGATCGGGATAAAATCCCGATCGGATCGGGACGTTGTTCTCTATTGAAGCGAGGGTACCCCCGCTTATATTAGTAGACATAGAGCGATGGCAAACAACAGCAGCAGATAGCGCAAAATCCAATATCTTTGCAACAACCATCAAAATATATCTATTTCGACTTAATTTACTCTCAAAATCAGGATCTCATCATGCAGAAATCTATCCTCAGCCTAACTCTATCGATCGGATTACTAACTCTTGGATTCACTCAGACAGCCTTTGCAGGTCAACAAAATACCACTCACATAGGGCCAAATGGCAACACTATAACGACCAAGCGCAGCTATGATGATGGTCAACAAACTACCACTTACACAGGGCCAAATGGCAATACTATAACGACCAAGAGCAGCTATGATAACGGCAAACTAAAGACTACTATTACTGGGCCAAATGGCAATACTATAACGATCGATCGTCGCTATGATAACGGTCAACTAAAGACTAATCGTACAGGGATGAATGGTAACAATCAAACGACCAATCGATCGATATATCGCTAAGAGGTTGTTTGAAAAGTGTGAGCGATCTGGTTTTCACTCCGTAGGGGCAATTCATGAATTGCCCCTACGGAGTGAAAA
>JANMEL010000149.1:0-7178 GCA_031376885.1 Chamaesiphon sp. OTE_70b_metabat_96
TAGAAATGCAGGGTAGGGGCAATTCATGAATTGCCCCTACCCTGCATTTCTAGGCACAGGCAATGTGACAATCTTGTATGTATACGGTAGTTGCCATCACCCGATCGAATTCAGTATACATAAAATATCCCGATCTGCAAGACTAATTACGCTGAATTTAGGGTAGAGTAATTAGTGAGCAACTAAGCCAAGACGCATTTACTCAATGGTATTCACTCCAACGCGAAATCAGATCGAACGGCACCCCGAACCCCAGGTAAATCCCCATACCCTGGCAGAAATGGGGATTGCGATGTTGATAGATCTCGCTCAAAGGGGGGAAATCGATCCTTGGGATGTGGGAGTCATCGAGGCGATCGATCGACACCTCAGCAAACTTCCCCTCGAAGCTAATGCCACTCTAGCCCACAAGCAAAGCAATCTATCCCAGTCAGGGCAAGCATTTCTGTGGGCGGCGATGCTCGTACTGCTCAAAGCAAATAGCCTCGAACAAAGTCAGTCCCCAGCCGAAGACTTAGACTTTATCGAAGAGGAACTAGAATTTGAAACCATCTCTACAGGCGGTTTACCGCGCAATTTAGAGCATCATATTCGTCGCCGCCTCACATCCCCCCCACGCCAAACCCGCCCTGTCACCCTCCAAGATCTGATCCATCAGCTACGCCAAATCGCTGATAAAGTTGGAAATCCGGATCCTCGTCGTCGCTCCCTGCGTGGCAAAGCGATGTCCGTCAAAAAAGCCACCGAAACGATCGCCGGATTAGCTCATGACGAAAATTTGACCGAAATGGCGGCATTGGTGGCTGGGTTTTTGGTATCCTTTACCAGTGAAAGTGAACTATGGACACTAGATGAATTAGTCAACCTTTGGTCTGATAAATTCCCCGCCGCACCAGGTCAAATTCATGGGATCAATCACGATCGAGTCGGTGTATTCTGGGCATTACTCCTATTGTCAGCTCAATCCAAAGTAGAATTAGACCAAACCGAGTTCTACCAAACCCTCACTATCCGCAGACTGCACGAAGATTCGATCGAAATGAACTAATTGCTAGTCAGACAAATATTCAACTATCGCCACTTCGATCTCTGCTGTACTAGACATTCTCGCGCCCATAGCGTCTGGGATCCAATCGCTGCTAAAGTAGATAAGATGGGGAGCTTACTATAAGCGAAATTTTAATATGAAAGCTATGATTCTGGCTGCCGGAAAAGGCACCCGCGTTCGACCGATTACCTACACTATCCCCAAACCACTGATTCCGATTCTGCACAAACCAGTAATGGAATTTCTGGTAGACTTGCTCAAAGAGCATGGTTTTGACGAAATCATGGTCAATGTCAGTCATCTCGCCAAAGAAATTGAAAGTTATTTCCATGATGGGCAACGGTTTGGTGTCCAAATTGCCTATTCCTTTGAAGGCACGATTCGGGAAGATGGAGAGCTAGAGGGTAAAGCATTGGGTTCGGCTGGCGGAATGCGGCAGATTCAAGACTTCAACCCATTTTTTGACGATACATTTGTGGTCTTATGCGGCGACGCACTCATCGATCTAGATTTGACTGCGGCTGTCAAATGGCACAAGGAAAAGGGTTCCCTCGCTACTGTAGTGATGAAATCTGTCTCCCGCGAGGAAGTTTCTAGTTATGGGGTAGTCGTTACTGATGAAAACGGCAAAATCAAAGCTTTCCAAGAAAAACCTGCCATTGAAGAAGCACTTAGTACGGATATAAATACAGGCATTTATATCTTTGAGCCAGAAATATTTGATTATATCCCTGTTGGACAGGAATATGATATTGGTGGCGATTTATTTCCCAAGTTGGTAGAATTGGGTGCCCCTTTTTATGGCATCGCGATGGATTTCCAGTGGGTTGATATTGGGAAAGTCCCCGATTATTGGCAAGCAATTCGGAGTGTACTAATGGGTGAGGTCAAACATGTACCTATTCCCGGACATCAAGTGAAACCAGGCATTTATACAGGTATTAATGTTGCTGTAAATTGGGATAAAGTAGATATTACTGGCCCAGTCTACATCGGTGGCATGACCGCAATTGAAGATGGTGCTAAGATTACTGGGCCGACAATGATCGGTCGTAATTGCCATATCTGTAGTGATACTCATATCGATAATAGCGTCATCTTTGAGTACTCTCGAATTGCTGCTGGGGTAACTTTGTCTGATAAATTAGTATTCGGTCGCTATTGTGTCGATAAAAATGGTTCGACGATCGATGTTCAGGCTGCTTCCCTCGATTGGCTAATTACCGATACTCGTCAACCGATCGAAAGCATTCCTAATATATCCCCATTAGCCGCCAAATCTGTCGCCAAAATCTTCGACGGGGACGCAAATTCAGACACAACTACTTTCTAGTAAATTATATCGGCTGTTGAAAATGCTCGCGGTGCTGTAATTTTTCACAAAATATCACCTATTCGCATCCACAAAATAGATGGTGGACATTACCCATCATCTATCTTTATTCTTTAGCCAATCCATGTTTCATTTGATATAGTATATCCCGATGGTGAATTTACTAGCTCTAGTATATTAGCTAGACGTTGATAAAAAGTGATTAGTTCATCTTGAATTTCTGGAATGGCAATAGCAACATCCCCATCATCTAAATTATCAGGTGGTGATGTTTTGGCAAACATATTATATCTTCGGTTGGATACCTTATGTCTTCGCGATTCTGCGAGCAATATACCAAAACCTCTCATTTCATAGTAAGTTTCTGGATCGGCAAGAATTATTATTCCGTCTTGAACTTCTCGATCGAATATAGCATACCTCTCTTGCTCTGCTTTTTGATATTCAGATACTTCGTCATCATACCAATGAGTCTCTACACAATACAAGATCCAATCTGGTTGAGAGAGATTAGCCAGATCTTCCAACACCATTTTAGTAATGTCTGGAAGCAGCTCTGGTTCTAAAATTGATATAGATCTACCATCAGCGATAAATAAATATTTTGTTGGATATTCTGACGATCCATTATTTACTAAATTATGTATAATTTGATTAAAATCATACCAAATTCCATTAATATTTGAATATTCAGCAATGTTTTCAGAGACTGAGTTTAGCTCATTTATCGAGTCTTGGTAATCTGGATAACAAAGTAATCTAATAATTATTTCGATTGTCTCTCTGTCGGCTCCTGCGTCATCTTCTGGTAGATTATTGAGTTCCTGCTCAGTTAGCGGATAATATCTTTCATCAAAAGATTCGATAGATAAGATCTGTGAATGATATTCTTCAGTAAAAGATTCGATCGATAAGATTTTTTGCTTTAGTAGTAAATTAACTCCATCATCTTCTTCATATCGTTCTAAATTGTCATCATCTAGTTCCTCAGTGCTTCCATCGTAAATATACCATTCTGATAAACGACCTAACTGTACTAACTTGAGTGCGGATTGCAGATTATCGCTATATGTTTCTTGTGTCCATTCATCATGATATTTTTTAAAGTCATCGGTTTCGATTTTATCGATCGATTCCCTTATTAATGCAGTTATCATATCCGGATCGGCACTGTTGCTGTATATACTTTCGACTATCGGTTGTATTTGTCGATATTTATCCAGATCGAACACTCTAACATAACAGGTGACATCCATCTGAATTCATCCAGCACTATTTACTGCTTTAGTATACCTATCAATTCACTTATGTCGATCGCCAAAATTGTTAGCACACAATCCAAATCACAGAGATCGATCTAGATCGTCTTATTATCTACTGGTTTACTATTTCGATTCGCTGAGTCCCGCCAAGCTTGAACCTTCGCCAGCGTTGTATCGATCGCATTGCCCACCCAAATCTGAATATTGTTGCCGAATCTTTGCACTTTAGGGGGAATAGAATTTATAAACTCTCTGGTTTTGACTCCAGCAGTTTTGAATAATTCTACTGCTTGAGTCTGCCAATTGTTCTCATCGCCATTTTCAACCACAGGCGCAGATCCAACCGGATTGACCATAATTGGCTCAGGGCTAAATTTTTTGACTGACTTAGGTTCTGGCTCACTAGCTATGACTGGATTGGGTGTGGGAATTGTTTCAGGTGAGGGTGTTTCGACGATCTGGGCGGGAGGATTCACCGCTACGGGGGCTGGTGTCGCCACTGGGGTCGGTTGAGGAATAGAAATGGGTTTTGGGCTAATAGTAGCTGGTGTCGGTGTTGGCGACGGCAAAGGTTTGGGTTGAGCGATCGCCGTCGGCTGTGGAGATTGAGCTGGTGCTAAAGTCGGCTCAATTATTGGCGGCGATGGAATTACAATTGGGCTAGGAATTGGCTCGATCTTCGGTGCAGGTATTGGTGTGGATTCGTTGGCGGAGCCTCTCGGAACGAGAATCGCCGATGGTGTTGTTTCAGCAATTAGTGGTGCTGAGTAATTTGGATCTACCAAGCTCATCGCCAGAGTGGGATTCAATTCGCCGCGAACTAGCTTTGCTAGGGTGTCTTTAGTTTGAGGATCATAGGTGACGATCGACACTGTATCGTTGTAGACATTGGGGATTGGATTACCGCGATCGTCTACTAGTTCCAATTTCACCCAATTTTTACCTAGCTTAAAGCCTTGCAGATAAATAGGTGCCCATCGATCGAGGATGAACTGTTGACCATTGACAGTCGCGCGAATTCTCCAGTCGGGTAAACTACTATCGCTCCCTTTCGCCACTAGATGGGAAGGTGCATTGCTCAAGTAATAGTCGAGCATAATCGGCTCAGAACTATATATACCCGTCGGACGACTATATGTTAGTAGCGGTTGTTGGGGATTAGGATTATTTTCGGCGGTTTTGGTGAGTACGTGGAAAGTCGTTTGAGCATATGCGCCTTCATTTTTGAAGCTTTCATGCCAAGGGCGAGAGGCGAATACACGTAAACTGTGGGTTCCAGCCGTTAAATTTTTAAACACCAGGGGTTGAGTTAGATCGTACACTCCCTGGTAAGTCTGTTTGTCGAGAATGACGTGTAAATGATTGCCCAATCCCAGTTCGGGATGTTTGAATAGAGGGAGATCGTTGACCTTTAATTTTACAGTAACTCGATCGTCCAATAATACTTCATCAGCTTTCGGACTGAGGATCTGGACTTGGGGCTGATATTTTTCGAGAGTAGGAGCTAGTTTAGCGATGGTCGCGGGAGCATTTACTTCTGACAATGGGCCGTCTGTTGTAGCTAGCTTGCTATTACCAGCCGTCATAGTTGATGAATCGGTTGTCGTTACCGAAGATTTGGCGCAACTTGTCATGCCGATCGCCAACATCAGCACTAAACAAGATCCCACTAACTGAGAAATCAATTTCCACTTCAGCTTCGCTCCCAACACCCGCACCTCTGCCTGACGACTTAATAGACTGTGCCTATCTTACTAGGGTTAGCCAATCTTTTGGCGATTGTGTCTCAAATCTAGTGCGTGTCCGTAGCAATTATAACTTTTTGTAAATCTGACCTGAGAAATATTCGATCCACCACGGCGATATTTCTCACAACTTTACAATCGACATTTTATATAGATATGTAAA
Source organism: Chamaesiphon sp. OTE_70b_metabat_96 (assembly GCA_031376885.1). Lineage (GTDB taxonomy): Bacteria > Cyanobacteriota > Cyanobacteriia > Cyanobacteriales > Chamaesiphonaceae > Chamaesiphon. Next base: position 5,552 of record JANMEL010000149.1, read on the forward strand.
CAAATCGGGGGATCGCCCACCTAGAAAAGATCTATTTAGGCAGTTGAGACAGACTCGATCGGTTTAAACCTTGACGCAGAGCGAATCAGACCGCATTATTACGTTTGTTTAAAAAAAGTGAATTCACCTTGACTTTGAGACAGATCGAAGTGGTTAAGGGAAAGGTTTAACCAATTTGAAGAGCGACTTTGAACTATTGTTAACAAATAGTGGGTAATAGTCATTCCTCAACCTATAATTCAACAACAGCAGCACTTTTAAATGAATCTGTTTATTTATCCAAGTGCAGCTCGTAACTTACACATCAACTTACGTTGGTAAATAAGCGGGCGAGCAAGGTTTTTGGCTCCGTTTTACTCAGAGAGACTCTTGAAAACGGGCATTCCCAGTTGGGTACCACCTCGTTCCTTCTTCACAGAGGAGAATCCTCATGACGATCAGTCCCCCGAAGCGGGAGGCACAAGTAAAGGTAGTCGTCGATAAAGATCCAGTTCCTACTTCTTTCGAGAAATGGGGTAAACCAGGTCATTTCGATCGCTCCCTAGCTAAAGGCCCAAAAACCACCACTTGGATTTGGAACCTTCATGCCGACGCACATGATTTCGACAGTCACACAAATGACCTAGAAGACGTTTCTCGCAAAATTTTCAGTGCTCACTTCGGACATCTCGCCATCATCTTTATATGGTTGAGTGGGATGTACTTCCACGGTGCCCGCTTCTCCAACTATGAAGCGTGGTTGACAAACCCTGCTGGCATCAAACCCAGTGCCCAAGTCGTCTGGTCGGTTGTCGGTCAAGACATCCTCAACGCCGACGTTGGTGGCGGTTTTCATGGAATCCAAATCACCTCTGGTTTGTTCCAACTTTGGAGAGCTTCTGGTTATACCAACTCCACCCAGCTTTATGCTACTGCAATTGGCGGACTCGTCATGGCTGGCTTGATGCTGTTTGCTGGTTGGTTCCACTATCACAAACGTGCTCCCAAACTGGAATGGTTCCAGAATGTAGAGTCAATGATGAACCACCATTTGGCTGGTTTATTGGGTCTAGGCTGTCTGTCATGGGCAGGTCATCAGATTCACGTTTCTCTACCTATAAATAAATTACTGGATTCTGGTGTCGCACCAAAAGATATCCCCTTACCTCATGAGTTCTTGGATCCTACCAAGATGGCCGAACTGTATCCCAGTTTTGCCAAAGGTTTGACCCCGTTCTTTACCTTGAACTGGGCTGAATATGCAGACTTCCTCACCTTCAAAGGTGGTCTCAATCCTACTACTGGCGGTCTGTGGTTGTCCGATACGGCTCACCATCATCTAGCTCTGGCTGTGCTATTCATCGTTGCTGGTCATATGTACCGCACGAACTGGGGCATCGGTCACAGTATGAAAGAAATTCTAGAAACCCATAAAGGGCCATTTACTGGCGAAGGCCATAAAGGTCTATATGAAATTCTTACAACTTCTTGGCACGCACAACTAGCCATTAACTTGGCAATGTTGGGATCGGTCAGCATCATCGTGGCACAACACATGTATGCAATGCCTCCGTATCCTTACCTGGCTACCGATTACGCTACTCAGTTGTCGCTCTTTACCCACCACATGTGGATTGGCGGTTTCTGT
>JANMEL010000176.1:0-4084 GCA_031376885.1 Chamaesiphon sp. OTE_70b_metabat_96
CAAATTAAACAAAACCCACGATCGAGTCGTGGGTTTTGTTTTTTTAGGATCGATCGAATGGTAAACTTACTTCAAGCCGATAATTTCGACTGGCTCGATGTCTTCGGCTGGCTCGAAGCCAAATACGCGGGAGTAGAAATAGAACTCACCAGTGAGAGCGCGTTTGATATTCTCTCCTTGACGGAAACCGTGTTGCTCTTGGGGGAAAGTGATATAGGCGACGGGAACCCCCTTATCTTTGAGAGCTGTCACCATCATTTCGGCTTGATTGGGGGGGACAACTTTGTCCTGCAAACCCTGGAAAAAGATCGTCGGACAGGACAATCGATCGGTAAAATGGAGAGGCGATCGATCTGCATAGACACTCGCACCACTAGGATAAGGCGCAACTAATCGATCGAGATAGCGAGATTCAAACTTATGGGTATCCTTGGCTAGACTAGCTAGATCGCTCACCCCATAATAACTCGCCCCCGCCTTGAATACATCGCGGAAAGTCAGCGCACATAAAGTCGTATACCCGCCAGCACTGCCGCCAGAAATCGCCATCCGATCGACATCGACTAAACCCTGCTCGGCGAGATATACTGCCGCTTGAGTACAATCATCCACATCGACGATGCCCCATTTCCCATCCAGACGGTGACGATAAGCCTTACCATAACCAGTACTTCCACCATAATTGACATCTACCACCGCAAACCCGCGACTCGTCCAATATTGAACCTTGAGGTTGAGCTGGGTAGATGTAGCCGCAGTGGGGCCGCCGTGACTCTTGACGAGCAGGGGAGGCTTCTCCATGGGGTCAGGGGTATAATCTTGATTTGTGGGGGGATAATAGAAGGCATGGGCGGTAAAACCGTCAGCCGTCAAATACTCGATCGATTTCGGTACTGATAAATAGCCAGGATCGAGCTTGACTTGACTAGAACTCTTGATAATTTGACGTTTTTGTGTTAATAGATCGATCGAAATTAGCTGACTTGGTTGGCTGACTGAAGCCGCACAACAAACTAGGGAATTACCGATCGATCGCACATTAGAAATGTCTGTATACTTTACATTCAGCGGCGTAGCATGTTTGGTGATCGTATTAATCAGTGCGAGGTACCAAATCCCTGACTTGGTATAGGTACAGACAATCCGATTTTTGCCTAATAAAGCATAGGTAGACATCCCAAATACCCATTGGGGGAGGCTAAATTCGGCATCGAGATGACAGATATCTTCGACTGTGCCATGGTGCCACCGATAAAGATTGCCCCAGCCTGTGCGATCGCTAATAAAATACAAGGTATCATTAGACGACCATTGGGGCTGAAAGATCGCCTCATTCGTTCCACCAGCGATGAGAATCGGTTGAGAAAGTTCGCCCTTCCTCATCAGTGTCGCAACTTGTAGATTGGTACCATCCCAGGGCAAATTGGGATGATTCCAGCTCAACCAAGCTAGTTTAGTGCCATCGGGAGTCAATCGCGGTGCAGCATAAAAATCACAACCCCCAACTACAACCCGAATATCTTTGGGATTGCTCAGACTAATACTAACGATCGTGTTTAAGGGTTCATGCGCGCTAGAATCATGCTCTTCTTGAACGCAGATCAATTGCTGTCGGCGAGTATCCACAATGCAATCGGCGTAACGCTTTGTCTTGTCAAAGGTGAGTTGACGAACTCTGAGGCGATCTTCGTGCAGATTTTGGCTATACAAACAGCCATCACTGCTATTGCTAAAATAAACCTGCCCACCCATCACTGTATACGGTGCGCCACCATACTCATGCACAAAGGTTCGGACGTTATATTCTGGGGGAGTGATATCAGTAATTCTACCATCAGCACTGCGTCGGACGATCGTACTGCGCCCGCCTTCTTGGGGGCGTGACTCCAGCCAATAAATATCTGTGCCATCGACAACAATGGAGCCAATCCCGATACTGTCAGCCACGATCTCATCAGCAGTAATGGGAGATTGCCAGGAACCATATGGAGCTATTTTCATAGTGGCGATCGATATAAAGTATGTGTGCGGTGTTTGTATATAATCTATCTCATCTTACTGCGAAATAATACTGAGATGAAAGACACATACGCAAATTTTAACGCATGTCCCCACACCCTTCTCAATTATCTCGATGCATCTAGGTAGATGTAGGGCGCGGGAGATCTCGACCATTACTGGTGGGTGGCGATTGCGATACTTAGCTATGAATCCTGGCTTCGGGGTATAAGGTAGATAGTAGTTCACTTTCACGAGTTGCTAATTCTGCTAGTCGAGATTGGACGACATCGCGATCGAAATAAGTAGCCGCCAATGACCAATAAATCCCGAAATGACGAGCTTCTGAGGCCATTAAGCTGCGATAAAATCCGGCTAACTGAGGATCCGGCAGATGAGCACCGAGTAATCCCAATCGCTCGTGAGATCGCGCCTCAATCAACCCACAAACCGCGAGTGTATCGAGCAGACGATATGGTTCTTGACGACGGACACAATCCATCAAACCTTTACCATAGGGGGGTGGATTTAATGGTGCCAGGGGAATTCCGCGTCGTTCGAGGATTTGATTTACTTGCTCGAAATGTTCGAGTTCTTCACGAGCGATCGCCGTTAATTGTCGAACTAGTTTAGTATTGGACGGGTAGCGAAACATCATATTGACCGCTGTTCCTGCTGCTTTACGTTCGCAATGAGAATGATCGAGCAAAATCGTGTCGATATTTCCCAATGCTTGTTCGAGCCAAGCTGTTGAAGTGGGTTCGCAGAGGATATTAATTTTGGCGGGGGTAGTAGTCAAGGGGGTTAGGGGTTAAGGTGACTATTTGTACTAAGTGGAGCGGTAAACGATCGATACTTGTGGGTTGCGATTGTTGTTAGTGAGAACAGAACAAGGGAGTCTGGGGGTTGGGGGGTAAATCACGTCTAGGTATACTGGTAGCAAAACAGACTTTGCAAACATCCTCTTAGAGGGTGTTTGCAAAGTTACTTGAGTGGCTGCGTAGTCTCTTTAACCCCCCCCAGCCCACCCCCTGCAAAGGGGAGGGAGTAAGAGTTACCCCTATTCCCTATCAACTATCCCCTATCCCCTAGCCTTTTACTTCTTCCATAGAGATCTCTTGGAGGGTACCAGCAAAGTCATTGTCGGGAGTCAAGAACAACATGCAATGGCACTCTTTCCGTTCCCGCATTGGTACGCAGGGACAGTTCCAGAAGGCGGCTTTGACTTCGGCTTCTTTATCTTCATAGTAACGACAAGGGCATAGTGGCGAACCCAGTTCTTCTTTATTTTTTGCCAAACCTTGAATCACCACCGCTGTGACACTAAGATCGACACAAAAGTAGGTGTCAGTATTTTTGGCGTAGGTTTCAGAAAAGTTCTTCATGGCTTCCAGCATTTTATCGCTGGTTTCCGTTGTTGCTACTGGGTTCATAACCATTAAATTAAGGATTGCTTGCTTTTGCATTTTACCAAAAAAAATGAGCTGGCACAGTTGTTCTGTTAAGGTAGTTCGACTACATGCACTGACTATAGTGGGGATGGGAATGGGAAAAATATTTATAATTAAATAACGATCTGCTGTGAATACGATCGCGATTGGGATTCAATTTGACAATCGATAACGATTAATCTAAATCCCAATCCGGTGGACAGATTTGGCGATCGAGACCCTTGAATTGAAGGTTATAATGCAACCATCGGTAGATCCCTACCCCAAGATTTGGAGCTAACTATATGCAACTCACAATTCAATTGGATCCTGAATCAGCTCGTCAATTAGCGATTATCCAGCAGCAGACAAATCAAGACCAAATGTCAGTCATCCAGCAGGGAATCGGGCTGTATCATCAACAGATGTACCCTCATTATCTAGCCCGAATGGAAGTCCCTCAAGTGGTGGATTTATACTCCGCGACGGCTGGCGATGCCAACTCAGATCGGTAGCAGTTAGTGTCGATCAATAAATAACTACCTAAACATAGACAAAGCTAATTAAATCTACTAAAATGGTAGGTGTAGACAGTAAATATCTAATATGTCCTTTGTTAAGCTCAACAAAGCGGTCGAACTATTAGGTCTGCACCC
>JANMEL010000210.1:0-6115 GCA_031376885.1 Chamaesiphon sp. OTE_70b_metabat_96
GGCATCGATTCAACGATCGCCACTCGCACGCAGCCAACTATTTTAACGCCCCATACTGGCGAATTTAAGCGGTTATTTATCAAAATTCCTACAACTAATAAACTCGTTGCTGCCAGTACCGCCGCTCGTTCCTCTCAAGCAATTATCTTACTCAAAGGAGCGCGCACGATCGTTGCCGAACCTCATGGTCGATCGATCGCAATTCCTGACAGTACACCAGCCTTAGCTAGAGGTGGTAGTGGTGACGTGCTCACTGGATTAATTGGTGGATTAGTCGCAACCAATATTCAGCGTAATTTACCGATCGCTGAAATTGTGGCTAGTGCAGCTTGGTGGCATAGTCAAGCTGCAATTTTGGCCGCGATCGATCGAGGTGAATCAGGTGTAGATCCAGTCACCTTGACCCAGTATTTGACTAAAGTAATTCAAAATAAAAAATGATGATGAGATCGTTAATCTTTCAATTATGGATCGTTAAGATTTAGCATCCAGGCTGTGCAGATTTAAGCTTATTTAAACTAATCACTAATGTCTAACAAAGCAAAGATAATCACCCATAATGTTCTAGTACTTTCGGCTGTGAGTCTATTTACAGATGTAGCCAGCGAAATGCTTTATCCGATCGTGCCAATTTATTTGAAAACAATTGGCTTTTCGATTGTTTTGATAGGTATCTTAGAAGGTTTTGCAGAAGCAACCGCTGGATTGAGCAAAGGGTATTTTGGGAATTTAAGTGACAAAACAGGTACCCGTTTACCCTTTATTCAAATTGGATATCTGCTTAGTGCGATCTCCAAACCAATGATGGCGTTGTTTACTTATCCTCTCTGGATCTTCTTTGCCAGGACGATCGATCGATTAGGAAAAGGTATCCGCACGGGTGCCAGAGATGCTTTATTATCTGATGAAGCGACTCCCGCTACCAAGGGAAGAGTATTTGGTTTTCATCGGGCTATGGACACATTTGGTGCCGTCCTTGGGCCATCATTGGCATTGATGTATTTGGCATATCGTCCTGATGATTATAAGACACTTTTCTATATTGCATTCTTTCCAGGATTGATTTCGATCGGATTCACTTTCTTAATCAAAGAAAACCGAGTTCGCAATCGCGAAAGTTTGCAGCAGTCAAAAACTACTGGCTGGCTAGACTTTTTAAATTACTGGAAAACAAGTCCGCCACTCTATCGAAAGTTATCCACGGCATTATTGATATTTACATTGTTTAATAGCTCTGATGTATTCCTACTACTCAAAATTAAGGAAGCAGGACTTGGGGATACAGCAGCGATCGGGGCTTATATTTTTTACAATTTAATCTATGCTATTTCCTCGTGGAATTGTTGCGCTAGTTGTGACGATCTATATTTCAAGATTCAGGAACTAGTCATCGACCGAGTTTGGTAGAAATTGCAAAAGTGCAATCGCATCACACTAGACGTTTATTCTATTTATTGAGGTCATTGCGATGGTTCATTCTCACCAGCACAGCCATGCTCCGAAAACATATAATCGAGCCTTTTTAATCGGTACGAGTTTGAATATTGGCTTTGTATTAGTTGAGGCTTGGTTTGGGGCAATTTCCCATTCATTAGCATTAATAGCAGATGCTGGACACAATCTCAGCGATGTTTTGGGATTGTTGTTGGCATGGGCGGCAAGTTATCTCGTCCAGCGTCCCCCCGATCGCAAGTATACTTACGGACTGAGACGTTCCTCAATTTTGGCAGCCTTACTAAATGCGATTCTGTTACTGTTAGTAATGGGGGGCATTGCTTGGGAAGCAATTCGTCGTTTGTCAGATCCCAGTCCTGTTGCTGGTAGTACGGTAATTTGGGTAGCAGGAATTGGGGTAGTAATCAATACTATCACTGCTCTGTTATTTATGTCGGGACGAGAACGCGACCTAAATATTCGCGGTGCTTTTCTGCATATGGCGGCTGATGCGTTGGTGTCGGTGAGAGTGGTGTTTGCTGGGAGCGCGATTTTGCTGACAGGGTGGTTATGGTTAGATCCAGTTATTAGCTTAATTGTGGTTGTGGTAATTGTATTTGGGACTTGGAATTTATTTAGAGAGGCTCTAGAGCTAATCTTAGATGGAGTCCCCAAACAGATAGAGCCAATCGCAGTGCGGACTTTCTTGGACGAGTTACCAGGGGTGCTACGAGTTCACGATCTACATATCTGGGCGATGAGCACGACTGAAACCGCTCTCACAGCGCATTTAGTGATGCCGGGAGCATGTGTAAGCGATCGATTTCTCACCGATACCTCACAATCCCTCTACACTCATTTTGGGATCGACCACTCAACGCTGCAAATCGAAACAGGTCATCCCGATTATCCCTGTCATTTAGAATCAGAGAGTTTGCTTTAGAGAAAATCAGCAGTAAACTGAGAACGGGTAGTCGGTTGCCTCAAAATTAATCCTTCACCGCCTAATGGATAGTTATCGTCGATCGATTTTCCGCCGACAGCGATGAAAACTTTGGTATTAGGATCGAGACTACTAGCTGTATAAATCACCTGTGCGACTCGATAAATCATCGACGTACTGCCACCACCAGATCGAAATTCTGGTGACAAGTCAACATGTACTCCATCAGCTCGAACTTGCAAACCAAGAAGTTTGGTTCCATTGGGAATCGTACTGCTCAAATCATCACTGGGTTTGGCTGCAAGTAACTTTTGGACGGCAATTGTTAAAACTTGCTGCGGCGAACCAGAATTGTCGGTGTTTGATGGTAATGATTTGGCAACTAGAGTTAGTTTATTGCGATCCGATTGTACCCAATAAACATGCGGTTGAACTTGTTGGGATGAATTATTGGGAGTAGTTGAAGATGTTGTAACTGGAATCAGTGATTTTTCAGATTGGAAAAAGATTGGATTACGTCCCACCCAAATACCCACAGCAACTACTGTTATAAATAATAGAGATATTTTGACACTAGGTTTATTCCTCAAGAGTCTTTTCATCATTTTATCTTCCTAACTAATGGTTAAATCTGCGACTACCGATAAATTGCTCGATCGATCGTGCAACGGAAAAATTCACCCTCTGATTCAAACTGTTCGCTATCAAAAAACCAACCGATATTGAGATGACTTGGAATCGTGTAATCGCCAAATTTCGCCTCTGCCGCTACCACACCTCCAAAATCCAGATAGCGGTAATCGCTACCTTCGGGATTGCCCCACCGCAGCAACTTCACTCGCTCTAATCTTCCCGATCGATCTATGCTCAGGAAGAGTTCTGCCTGCTCTCCCAGTGCGGTAAAATTGGCTTTTACATAGGTTGGAGCGATTTCTGTCCAAATGACATCTGGATGAGCCAGCATAGAGGGTAAGCATATCGATTCGATTTGCATCCGCCCGATCGCCGAACGTGTTACATCTGCGCCAGTCTCATTCACCACCGACACCAATCCAAAGGTCTTCCACTGGGAATGACCGATTCCGTCTACTACACGATCGGCTCCTGAAATTGGCAGTCCATTTACCCAAGTGTTCGCTTGCCAAATCATCCCCCGATCCCAATAAATAACTTCTTCGGCTGTAAAGTCATGCCATTTGTGTTCGAGTTGGATTTCCCCGTGCATCGACAACCTGACCGCAGAAGCTAGTTTAGCTCCTGGGGTAATTGCATGTTCGAGATATCGCCGAGCCGCATCGGGCAGGTTGTTAAGGGATTCGGGCTTAAATATTCGGTTACTAATGGGGGCTGATGCCCATAGTTCATCGAGTGAGACTTCTTGGGTTTTATTAGTAATCACTGTGAGTTTCCGCGATTTGAGAATAGTTAGTGGGGATAGATCGCCGAATTGAAAAGAGAAATTGGGGATCTAGCGTATCCTAAGCAGCCATTTGTGGTTCCGATCTGCCGAATTTCCATAGCAAAATGACACCCAAACCGAACAAATTAATCAGGAAAACTACTAATCCTCCCAAAAATGGAATTAATGCCAACACTGTCAAGATCGCTAAACCAATTAAGAACTGCTGAGATGCTGGCTGTTTGTCATCACACTCCCACCAAAAGCACTAGCATTTTCAACAGTTTGGTTCGCTAGTACAGTCACGCCGCCACCAAAACGGATTAAGTTGGTATTATTAATATTAACATCAGTCTGTGCTAGGGCATTCCCAGCAAAGATTAAGCAAATGGTGACTATAAATGCCAAAATTAATTGTTGCCATTTCATAAATTTTATCCTTATTAACGACCAGAGAAGCAACTATTACTCATAGTATTAAAAAAAATGAGAAACCTGTGAGGAAAGTTATTCCCTAAGCGATTCTAATCATTGATTAAATATTAACGAGTGCTGGTGATTCTCCAGCTTTGCCCAGAAATATTGTCACACTTAGCCATCGTCAGTTGATTATTTCTGCCATCATTGAGAACGTTCAAACAATTATTCGCACCTGTCAGCGCATTCGTCACAAAATAATAGCCGGAATTGCCAGGAAGGGTTTTGCTAGGTATCACACTCCAGAGTTGTCCAGGCTGGTTATCACATTTAGCCATTGTTACTTTATTATTTTCACCATCGTTAATAATATTCAGGCATTTATCCATGCCTGTGAATGGAGTCTGTAACTGATAAACTTGAGGATTTTTTTCACTAGCTGTCATGCTCCAACGTTGTCCAGCGATATTGGCGCATTTAGTCATCGTCAATCGATTATTTTTACCATCTTCGATAATATCCAAGCAACTGTCTGCACCTGTCAGTGTATTTCGCAATCGATTTTGCTTAACCTGAGCATTAACTTCGTTAGCTAGTAGACTAGCCAAGATTAGCGGTAAAACAACAATGAGTTTTTTAAGTTTCATACAAGTATAAATTTGTTTATTCACCTGTTTTGTAATAACTAGTAATAGATGCTAGCATCTATCAAATGAGTGATTTTTAGGGCGATCGGTCGAGTCAATAGGAAGAGATATGTTTAAGCCAAAATTACCTAGGAAGATCTCTTCAATGCAATGTTAAGATTTAGTTCTTATCGATCTCTTTTTCTATCTGTATCTATTAAATTCAACTCAAACAACCCACCCATTGAGATCGAGCTGCTGGTGAACCGTACCAAATTCCCGCAGTATTTGGCGAATGCTTAACCCCCTCGATCGTAATATTTGTTGCACCAGCTAAATGTGCGGCAGAGACGGGAGTAATCCCATCACCCCAAATATTTCCTGCTCCACAAATCATTTGATAACTACTGTAAGCCAAGCAATGACCGAACCGTTTTTTACCATAAATTGATTTGCCAGCAACACAAATATATCTTACCTCTGGATAAAATGCGCCTGGATAATGATCGTTAACAAAATCGAGATTTTTCTTTGTCAATTTTTCACAACTAATCTGCGGCGTACCTAATGTAATCAAAGTAGCAATTTTAGCCCTAGCATTCCACAAACCTACCGCGCTAGCCGTGACATCACCATAAATTGTATAAGGTATTTCTCCCAGGTAAATTCGACTAATCCACCCTCCGGCTGAATGTCCGATCAGATTAATTTGCTGGCTACTATTGTCTAGTAAAGCTGCATTGACAGTTCGATCGAGTTGTCGCAAAATCGGCACCATCGATCGACCGCCGAGTGTTGGTAGCCAATCTCGGATTCGTAGTGGTACTGTCGTTGTCGGCGTACCTATTTTGGTTAAAGCCTGTTGAAGTGGCAGATAGAGATCGGCACTTTCAAAATAGCCAGGTAATATAACAGTGGGTAACATTCAAAGTTAGTTCGATTCAACAATTACTCCATCCACCATCCGAATTATCCGTTTTGTTCTAGCGGCAACATTGGCATCATGAGTAACGATCGCGATCGTCGTACCTTGTTGATTTAGCTCTGTCAGCAAATCCATAATCTCCTTAGAAGTAGTGGAATCTAGTGCCCCAGTCGGTTCATCGGCGAGGACTAAGGCGGGATGATTTACTAACGCACGGGCGATCGCCACCCGTTGCTGTTGTCCGCCTGAGAGCTGATTAGGGCTATTCTGAAGCCTGTCGCTCAAACCGACTTGGGCTAACGCGCCCGTGGCTTGTTCGATTCGTTGTGACTTATCAACATCCGCATAAATCATTGGTAACATCACATTTG
>JANMEL010000250.1:0-19424 GCA_031376885.1 Chamaesiphon sp. OTE_70b_metabat_96
TTTTCAAAAACATCCGCATCCCACACGCCAACAAATCTGCCGTAAACCCACCCCACCGCCTCAAACCAGACCCTTTGAGGGGGGGTTTGGGGGGGGGACACTCCCCCACCCAATGGGGGGTCTGGGGGTCAGAACCCCCAGATCCGGGTTTTATTAGCACTAGAATTTTAGCGGACTTGTCTAGATAAGGTAGCCTTGGAAAAGGCGGCTGGAGAGATTTCTAGAGTATGGGAACAACAAAACAGGCTATGAAAGTTACTTTGACGATCTATGCAATGGGGCTAGGAGGGGCAGAGCGTGTCATGTCGATCCTGGCTAACTACTGGGTAGAGCGGGGTTGGGATATTACCCTGATCGTATTAGTCGATCGATCTGTACCACCTTTTTACCAGTTAGATCCTCGCATTAAGCTACAACAATTGGGAATTGCGGGAAGTTCGGCAAATGCCCTCGTCGCTAGCGTGAATATTTGGCATCGAGTTAGGATATTGCGATCGGCAATTATTGCCAGTCAGCCGGATTTAGTCATTGGTTTTATGGGTACGGCTGGGGTACTGAGTTTACTCGCTTGTAAAAATACATCCATTCCAGTCATTGTCAGCGAACATATCTATCCGCCGTTGAGTAGCGCGAGTCGAATTTGGAAAACTTTAATTAAGTTCACTTATCGATCGGCCGATCTAGTGACAGTATTAACCGAAAGTGCTTTATCATTTTTTCCTCCAGCCCAAGGATATCGATCGATAGTGATGCCAAATCCCGTTATCGTACCATTACCAGAGGTGAAAACAGAGCGATTATTAACTTCACCAACTTTGATTGCAGTAGGTAGACTGGCACCTCAAAAAGGCTTCGATTTATTAATTCAAGCCTTCGATCGACTCAAGGATAAATATCCCGATTGGCATTTGACAATCTTGGGTGAAGGTGCGAGTCGAGGCGAATTGGAAGCATTAATATCTCAATCGAAATTAACCGATCGAATCCATCTATTAGGGCAAGTAAAAAATGTTAATGCTTATCTATATCAAGCGGATCTATTTGTCCTCTCATCGCGGGCAGAAGGCTTTCCAATGGGGTTGTGCGAGGCCATGGCTTGCGGGTTGCCTGTTATTGCTACAGACTGTTTGAGCGGCCCACGGGAGCTAATTAATGATGGTGTCGATGGTATTTTAGTTGCGTCAGAAGATGTAGATGCTTTGGCGAATGGATTGGATTTGTTGATGTCGGATCCTGTCAAACGGCAACAATTAGCTCAAGCTGCTCCTCAAATTCTTGACAGATTTGGACTAGAACAAGTGATGAAAATCTGGGATGAAGCGATAGGTTTAGTGGTCAAACATCGATGAAAATTACGTTAGTGATTCATGCGATGGCTCTCGGTGGTGCAGAAAGGGTAATGTCGATCGTTGCCAATTATTGGGCTACCCATGGTTGGGATGTCACTCTGATTACCCTAATCGATGGCTCCAAACCTTCCGCCTATGATTTAGATCCTCGAATCAAACTCCAACCATTGGGGATTATCGGCGATTCACCCAATTTACTCACTTTACTACGGACGGGATGGCCGCGAATCCAGGTATTGCGGCGGGCAATTGTGACAAGTCAACCGGATGTAATAGTCGGGTTCTTAAATACTGTCAACGTTATAACCCTGATGGCTACGTGGAATTTACAAATTCCCGTCATTGTCAGCGAGCATTGTTATCCTGGTTTTGGGGATGTAAATCGGGGGTGGCAACTGTTGATGAAGGTGATGTATCGTCGAGCCGATTTGCTGACATTACTTACTGAAAATGCCTTACCTTTTTACCCAGTCGATCGCGGTTATCCATCGATCATCATGCCAAATCCAGTCTTGACACCCTCAATTGAGGTGGTGACTGAAAAATTATACCCGACTCCGACGCTGATTGCGGTTGGTAGTCTGCGCCCAGTCAAAGGTTTCGATCTATTAATCCGTGCCTTCGATCGAATCAGGGATAAATATCCCGATTGGCATTTGACGATCTTGGGTGAAGGTGCGAGTCGAGGGGAATTGACAGCATTAATATCTCAGCTCGAATTAGTCGATCGAGTTCATCTCCCTGGTAAAGTCGAAAATGTCAATGCCTATCTGCGTCAAGCCGATATCTTTGTGATGTCGTCTCGATTTGAAGGCTTCCCGATGGCTTTATGCGAGGCAATGGCTTGTGGTTTGCCTGTCATTGCGGCTGACTGTCTGAGTGGCCCACGGGAAATTATTACTGATGGAGTTGATGGGATCTTGGTTAAAATGGAAGATGTGGAAGCTCTAGCGGCGGGAATGGATAGCTTGATGTCAGATCCCGTCAAACAGCAACAATTGGCGATCGCTGCACCTCAAATCCTCGATCGGTTTGGGCTGGAGCGAGTGATGGGGCAATGGGCAGAAGCGATCGATTTAGTCATCGCCCGTCGTCGCGCTGGAGGTGCTTAATGATCGACAAATTAGCCCGAAAATTCAAACCGTGGGTGTGGATATTAATCGGATCGTTGGCGAAGCCTAGCCTCTGGCTAATTGTCTTTACCGCCTGCACCACCACCAAGCAAATACTCGCCGAAAAATCGATCGTCACTCCTGTCGTCTCAATCGCCTCACAACCCACCAAACAACCGCCAAATACCCAGCTCGTTTGGGTTGCTCCCAGTCTAGAGCGGATCGGTAGATCTCAACCCCCCCAAACTGGCACCAACATCAACCTCAATGCCGCTCGTGGCGAATCAGAATCCTTCCAAATTGGGATCCAAGCTCCCCCCAGCGGACTCAATAACGTCAATATTACCATCACCGATCTACGCGGCCCAAATCGGCAAATTCTCCCCAAGCAAAACATCACACTCTACCGCGAACATTACGTCCAAGTTCGTCAACCCAGCCCCCAAACTAAAGGCACCAATCCCTCATTAGGTGCTGGCTGGTACCCAGACGCACTGATTCCATTTATCGATCCAGCCACGGGCAAACCACCCACCCAGGGCAAACTAACCGCCGTTCCCTTCAAACTAGCAGCCAAGCAAAATCAACCAATTTGGGTCGATATTTTCGTGCCACGGACGATCGGCGCGGGCAAATATCAGGGTACATTTACAGTTACTAGCGATCGCGGCAAAACTCAAGGCAAGATCGCCCTCAATGTCTGGAACTTTGAATTGCCCCTCAAACCCTCCCTAAACTCTGCCTTTGAATTTTGGAGCATCAAGTCCAAAAGTGCTCAAATCGAACTCCTCAAGCACAAATTGATGCCAAGGACAACTAATCCAGAGTACCAGCGAGAGCTAATCGATCGATGGGGATTGACTTCTACCAATCTCAGCTTTTGGAGTGAGGCAAATGTAGATACCTGCAAAATGACCCCCGCACCAACTGTAGAACGAATTCGCGATCGAGCCAAACGTTATTCGCCGGAATTATTACGCTATAACTATACCGCTGATGAGATCGATCGCTGCCCCAATCTGAATGCCACCATCAAACAATGGGCGCGAAATCTTCACTCAGCCGGAATCCCCAATCTCATCACCATGAAACCCATTCCCCAACTTGACGATGATGGCGGGGGTAAGGGTCGATCGGCGGTGGATATCTGGGTATTGCTCCCTGTCATGTATGATGAGGCAAAAGCACAAGTTTTGCAAGTGCTCAAACGGGGCGATCGAGTTTGGTCTTATAATGCCTTGGTGCAAGATGATTATTCACCCAAATGGCAAATCGATTTCAAGCCGATTAATTATCGCATCCAGGCTGGATTTATCAATCAGAGTTTGGGTTTGACAGGGCTGATTTATTGGCGCACAGATTTATGGACAAAAGATCCGTGGCGTGATGTCCAGACTTATGCAGATAAGAAGGACTATTATCCTGGAGAAGGAATGTTATTTTATCCCGGCGAACAAGTAGGCATCGATGGTGTTGTGCCTTCAATGCGCTTAAAATGGCTCAGAGATGGAGTAGAAGACTATGAATATATCCAAATCCTCAAACAATTGGGTCGTCAAGATTTAGCTCTGAAATTAGCTCGAATTGCTGGGCGAGATTGGCGAAATTGGACGCAAGATCCACAGGTACTCGCATCGGTACGCGATCGCATCGGCGCAGAGATTCAAAAATCAATTAATAACTAATATAGCGATCCTAAATAATTTTCAAGATTTTTCAACCGCAGCATTTCGGCTACGCTCAATAACCGGCGCGGAAAGCGCGGAGAGTAATAATTCGAGGTCTAGATTTTAATTTAGGATTGTTAAATATGATAAAATGCCAATAGTATCCACTCCGAATATATAGACAGCCTTGAGTTGAGTAAATCGGAGATTAATCGATCGATATTATGGCTCGAATCAGGCGCGATCGCCAACCAAGTTACTAATGTTATTATCAACCGTCAAAAAAATTTGGTACTTACTCAATCGCCAAGAGCGATGGCAGGCAGGTATATTAGTATTGATGATGTTGTTAGGTGCCATCCTAGAGATTATTAGTATCGGAGTTTTGCCGATATTCATCAGTATTGTCGCCCAACCAATTGCCGCAAAGCAAAATCCGATCGCCATCTATCTGAGTCAGACTTTCCAGCTAAATTCCCACAGTGAGCTAGTCAGGATGATGGGAATATTTCTAGTCGGTTTATTCTTTATCAAGAGCGCGTATTTAATATTTTTATCCTATATCCAAAATAAGTTCATCTTCCAAAAGATGAGATCGATCGAATCGAAACTATATCGGCTATACATGAATAGTGCTTATACCCTGCATCTGAATCGAAATTCAGCAGAGATGATCGATTATATTAATCGTGAGACATTTTTTGCTTTCGTTGGGGCGATCCTGCCATTTGCGATCTTTCTGACAGAAGGATTGCTGATGATTATGGTAGGGATAATGTTGATTGTATTTGAACCGATTGGTTCGATCTCCGCAGTCTTAATGATGGGCACTATTGGGATCGTTTATTATCAAATTGTCAAAAAAAATATCGCCAAAATTGGCGAAACCGAACAGATTCATGCAGGTAAAATGTTGCAATGGACAATCCAAGGTTTAAGTGGAATTAAAGAAATCAAAGTAGCTGGAAAAGAAAATTTCTTTATTTACAACTTTAATTGGCACGCCAAACAGTTTACTAATGCAGTTAGAACCGCCGCCACAATCGAAAATATTCCGCGACTAGCATTAGAAACAATTGCTGTAATTGCGATCGTCGGTTTAGTGCTGATTGGATTGAGTCAAGGGCGTAGCGGTGCCTCGCTATTGAGCGGCATCACCTTATTTGCAGTTGCCGCATTTCGATTATTACCATCAGTCAATCGGATTCTCAATGCCTTAACTGCGATTCGTTATCGGAGTAGTGCCTTAGATGCAATTTATCAAGACATTCGCTACTTGAGCGAGGAGATTAAACGAGATAAAAAACTAAAGTCTAATCCTGAAGATGCTCCGAAAATACCCTTCGATCGAAACTTAGAATTTAGAAATGTCACCTATAGCTATCCCCAATCAGAACAATTAGCTATCCCCGATTTATCACTTCAGATTGCCAAAGGTCAAGTAGTAGGTATAGTCGGTCATTCTGGAGCCGGAAAAACAACATTTGTCGATCTACTTTTGGGGCTATTAAATCCAACCTCTGGTCAAATATTAGTCGATGGAGTCGATGTTAGTACTAATATTAAAGGATGGCGGAAAAATATTGGCTACATTCCTCAAAGTATTTATCTATTTGATGATACAGTCAAAGCGAATATTGCTTTTGGCTATTTTCCAGAACATATTGATGAAAATAGAATTTGGAAAGTATTAAAAGTCGTCCAACTGCAAGAACTAATTGCCGAATTACCTCAAGGTTTGAATACGATGGTGGGTGAAAGTGGCGTAAGATTGTCAGGGGGGCAAAGACAACGAATTGGCATCGCTCGCGCACTTTACCGCAATCCCCGATTGCTAGTGATGGATGAAGCTACTTCAGCATTAGATAATCAAACCGAAAAAGCGGTAACTGATGCGATCGAAAGACTGAGCAAAAATCGTACCGTAATTATTATTGCCCATCGATTGACAACGATCCAAAAATGCGATGTTATTTATATGATGGGTAAGGGTCAAATTATTGCTCGTGGTACTTACGACGAATTATTAACTAATAGCCCTGAGTTTCAAAAACTAGCCCTAGTACCAAATGCCGTAGCTACCGAAGCTTAGATTATTTTTAAAAACCAGATCTTATTTAAACTCATAATGGATTCTAAGTTAAAAGCGATCGTCAGAAAGATATATTATCGAA
Source organism: Chamaesiphon sp. OTE_70b_metabat_96 (assembly GCA_031376885.1). GTDB lineage: Bacteria > Cyanobacteriota > Cyanobacteriia > Cyanobacteriales > Chamaesiphonaceae > Chamaesiphon. The sequence goes on from JANMEL010000250.1 coordinate 6,303, forward strand.
TTTTGTTCTTATTACCGCCTAAGATTGCTAACCGTTTATTATATGTTAATGCAGATGTAAATTGGTCGATTTTGATATATGAAGGTGATAACCCCCTCAACTTACGGCTAGCATCGACAAATAAGTATCCGACAATCGACAGGTTTGATATCAATGATGCTCATACATCATTTGTTGCCGATCCATTTATGGTCAAACATCGAGATGAATGGGTAATGTTCTTTGAGATTTTGAACAAGAAACATAAAAAAGGTGAAATCGGCTACGCCACAAGTAAAGATCGAGTTAAATGGGATTATCAACGGATAATTTTGAAGGAAAGTTTCCATCTTTCCTATCCATATGTATTTGAGCTTGAAGGTAGCTGGTATATGATTCCTGAATCATGCGATGCAAATTCGGTGAGATTGTACAAAGCCACCAGTTTTCCTCACTCATGGGAGCTTGTCACAGAATTATTAACAGGCAAAAGATTTGTAGACGCATCGACGATTTACTGGGATGGTTTATGGTGGATGTTTGTCGGTGTGGAGCGAGAGCGAAATCTTACCTGTGATGAGTTGAGACTATATTATTCCGAGCAACTTGAAAAAGGTTGGATCGAACATCCGATGAGTCCGATCGTTTGTGATAATATGGAGATATCTAGACCAGCAGGTAGGATGACTGAGATCGATAATAAGCTGGTGCGTTTTGGACAAGATTGTACCCAAAATTATGGACGTAATGTGACTGCAATCCAGATTCAGTTGCTCACCAAAGATGAATATCGAGAAGAGATAATGAATCCCGATCGTCCATATTTATTTGAACTTGGTACTCTCAAATGTAACGGTTTGGGGATGCACCATTTAGATCTGATAAAATTGGATGATAATCGTTGGATTGCTTGTGTTGATGCCAAAGGTTAGTTTTATCTAAGTAAAATGACTGTCAAATTGCTCGTTGGTGGTGAAGCAGAATTGTTATTGAAAGATCCGATCTTTCAGCATCAATGGAACTCTCTTTATAATGATTGTGTTTGGGCGACTCCATTTCAGAGCTACGGGTTTGTGACAACTTGGTACGAAATTTATCGAGAGCATTTTCAGCCTGTATTAGTCTATGAATTTACCTCAGTTAGTCAGCGGTTGAAACCGCCGCTAGTGTTGCAAAGTCCGCCTACGCGGACTAGTAATTTCGGTTTATTAACTTTGGCTATATCATCGGATTTAAAACAACTTATTGTCGCTGGCACACCCCAAGCAGAGTATCATGCATGGCTGGCAAGAGCAGAGGATGACGATACTTTTATTCGATCGGCAATTGAAGCTTTGAGCGATCGATTTGCTGGATTAACTTTGACATTTCAGTATTTGCCTCCACTAGCTCCAAAACAGTGGCTACGCGATCGAGATAGTATTCTAACTGCCCGTAAACGCCCATTAATGAAACTAGGTGATGGGGAAAATCTCGGAAAATCTCTAAAGAAAACTGGAAATAAAAGTCGCTTAAATCGATTGAAACGACTGGGTGATGTTCGGTTTGAGCAAGTGCAAACCGAAGCAGAATTAGCAACAGTATTTGATGAGATTATCGCCTATTATGACTTTCGTCAAGGAGCGGTGAATAATTCCCTACCTTTTCAAAATGACCCTTTGAAAAAGTCATTTCAACTCGCGCTAATGCGGGTAAAAGATTTGCAACATGTGACCATACTCAAGGTTGGAGATTGCATATTAGCAGCACATATCGGGCTATTCGATCGACAGCAATGTATTTTAGGCACACCAGTACATTCACCTTTTCATGCTGCCCATTCACCAGGAAAATTGCATCTATTGATGTTGGGAGTAGAACTAGTAAAACAGGGAATCGAGGTATTAGATCTAACCGCAGGTGGCGATGCTTATAAAGAAAGATCTGCTACCGACTGGGATGAAGTATTTATCCTAAAGATATTCCTTGGAAATAGATATTGGCAAAAACAAACAGCAGAATTGAAACTACACTCCAAAGCGATCGTCAAAGGATTAATGCAAGCTAGTAGGATTGACATAAACGCGATCGCAACATTTTTTAGATCGATAGATTGGAAGCAAAATATCGAATCGAAGCTTAGGCACGATCGCCAAGATAATCTCTACTACTATAAAGCCGAAACGATTCTCGTACCGTTCGCGAAGCGTCTCGTTCCGAGAAGAGGCTACGCCAACGAAATTGCTGATAATTACCCTTCGATTCGGCGAGACTATATCGATGATTTACTTAGATTTCAATCAGTCAGCTCTCGCGAAACCCGTCAACAATTTTTATCGATATGTCTAGAGCGAATCGAAGCAGGTGAGCATGTTTATACATGGGTAGAAAATAATTGTTTGCTCTGCTGTAGCTGGTTAGTCGAACGTCAAGACAAATTTATTTTCACCGAATCGAACCAAGAATATGTCTTTGAATCAGAATCAGCATTCATTCATGATTTCTATTTTTATCCGATCGTCATTGATGACATGACGAACAAATTTCAAGCTTTACTAGAACAGATGCTCAATGATGCAGTATCGATTTATGGTGCAAAACAGATTTATACGACAGTGCTAGCCAACGATCCTCGACAGGAGGTAATAATGATTTAGTTACAGTAGATCTTCAAAGTAAAATCGGCTAATATGCCCTATCAATACTTGAATCGATCGCCTAAAATATTGATAAGTCATGCTATGCAGATATCGATAATAATATGACAAATCCAGAATCGACTAACCAGCAATACATATTTACCGTATTCACCCCAGCTTACAATCGGGCATATACTCTTCATCGTGTCTATGAAAGTTTAGTCGCTCAGACTTTTCGAGACTTTGAATGGCTGATTGTCGATGATGGCTCCAAAGATAATACTAAAGAACTAGTCGAGGGTTGGCAACAAATAGCTCAATTTCCAATTCGATATATTTATCAACAGAATGGGGGGAAAAATAGTGCGTCTAATTTAGGTGCTCAGATGGCTAAAGGGGAACTATTTCTAACACTAGATTCTGACGATCGATGTATGCCCAATGCTCTTGAGAGACTGTATTATCATTGGGAAAATATTCCCATCGATCGCCGAGATTTATTCTCCGCCGTGACGGGTTTGTGTCAAGATGTGGAAGGAAATACGATCGGCGATCGATTTCCACAAGATGAAATGGATGCTCATCCATTAGATATATTTTATCGGTATGGTGTTAGGGGTGAAAAATGGGGCTTTCAACGCACCGATGTGATGAAAGAATTTCCCTTTCCAGTGATGGCGGGGCAACATATTGATGATGGTACTTTGTGGACACAAATTGCTGTCAAGTATCAAACTCGGTTTGTCAATGAAATTTTTCGGACTTATTATCTAGACAATATTGGCAACGATCAATTAATTCACCAAGATCCACGGAAGAGATCTCAGGGAATGGTTGAATCGCGAAAATATCTTCTGAATAATGAGATTGAGTGGGCTAAATATGCGCCACTTGAATTTTTGCGTCAAGCGACTCATTACAATCGATTTGGATTTCATATCAATAGTTCGATTGGTAAACAAATCGAGGCGATCGATTCTATTGTTGGTAAACTGTTGGTAACTATCACCATTCCCCTCGGCTGGCTCGTCTACCGTCAAGATCTCCAAAGGTTAAATTCAGGGCCGAAATAAATGCTGATGTTGAGGGTGATATAATTGCGATCTAGTAATATTCATGCCCTGTCGATCGACTGCTAAAGCGGGGCTAATAATATACATTGTTGTTCTGATCAAATTTTCACGCGCCGTCACAGATGCCATTTCTGTCAAGGGTACCACCAAAATTTGTTCGTCATCCCAACCCACCCGAAAACAAATCGCGACAAGAGTTGTGGGTGGATAATGTTCGAGCAATTGAGCTTGAGCTTTCTCCACATGACGAGCGGCTAAATAAAGACATAAACTCGCCTGATGCGCTGCTAAACTAGCTAAATCTTCCGCTGTAGGTACAGTAGACGCGCGCCCCGTCGGACGGGTTAGAATGATTGTCTGCACAATTTCGGGAATTGTCAGCTCAATTTGAAGTTTAGCCGCCGCAGCTTGGAAAGCACTAATTCCAGGTACTAATTCTACCGAAATATCCACAGCGCGGAGAGCCTGAATTTGCTCTGTAATAGCACTATATAGAGTCAAATCTCCCGAATGTAACCGAGCAACAACTGAGCCAGATCGCACTCGATCGATCGTTACTGCTACAATCTCCTCTAGAGTGAGATGACTAGTCTTGATAATTTCCGCAGATTCCCGCGTATCCTGTAAAATGCGATCGGGTATCAGCGAATCAGCATATAGGATCGCATCCGCCGCCGCAATAATTCGTTGCCCTTTCACCGTCAATAGATCTGGATCGCCTGGGCCAACACCGATAATATATACTTGAGGCGTAAGTGGTGGATGTTGTGACAAATCGATCCTAATATTATTTTATACAGATAATTTTACCTCGATCGGCGATCGAAATCTCCCCAAGTTTAGATTATATTCGATCGCGCTCCATTTGTTATATTAGAATAGTTGCATTGGTAGAGATCGATCGCATGGTTAATACTCAAGTCCGTCCACTCACTAGTATCGAATATTACCAGATGATGGAAAGTGGCATCATCCGAGAAGGCGAGCGAGTAGAACTAATTTTAGGGCAAATTTTCACTATGGCAGCAAAAGGCACTCGACATACCATTTCTACTCGAAAATTATTCAAGCAACTCCTATCACTATTAGATGAAAAAGCAGATGTTCAAACCCAAGATCCGATTACTCTGCCAAATAATACCGAACCAGAACCAGATATTGTAATTGCAAGATTGCGATCGGATGACTATATCAACAGCCATCCATCACCCGCAGATATCATTTTAGTAATTGAAGTTGCTGACTCGTCAATTAAGTTCGATCGGGATACCAAAGCACCACTCTATGCAGCCGCTGGAATTAGTGAATATTGGATCGTCAATCTCATCGACAATCGTCTAGAAATATATCGCCAACCGTCCGATTCTATTTACACCAATATTCAGATCGTTACGCCGCCTCGATCGATTAGCTTACCAGAATTTCCAGAAATATCACTTAATATTACTGACTTTTTTCCCGCTCAAAAAGCATCATAACAGATTCAACCGCCCAGCAATTCCAAACTCAACATTTTTTGACGATTCGCCCACGATAACCGATTGTTGCTAGTGGGGTTGGGCGGGTTCGTTCGTCATTAAATTGTGTGATGCGGGTATTTCTAGCATAAAGCGGCGTTTTATTTCTAGGGAAACCCCCGCATAAAAAAACGACAAGACACCCGCTCCTAAAGCATCTGGTTGACGCTCTGAATTTGGAATTGCTGTCAACCGCCCCGAAAAGATTCTCTGGCGACCAATAACCCTTAGAATATATACACTCAAAAATATTCAAAATTATTTTAACGCCCGATCGACCCTAAAAAATTATGTCAGATAACAAACGTTCCCAAGCCATCACCCAAGGCGTACAACGCTCACCCAACCGCGCCATGCTCCGCGCCGTCGGCTTTGGTGACAACGACTTTACCAAACCCATCGTCGGATTAGCAAATGGTTATAGCACCATCACCCCCTGCAATATGGGCATCAACAAACTAGCCATCCGCGCCGAAGCATCCCTCAGAACCGCTGGCGCGATGCCCCAAATGTTTGGTACCATCACCATTAGCGATGGTATCTCCATGGGTACAGAAGGGATGAAATATTCCCTAGTCTCGCGAGAAGTCATCGCCGACTCGATCGAAACCGCCTGCAACGGGCAAAGTATGGATGCTGTCCTGGCGATCGGTGGATGTGATAAAAATATGCCAGGGGCAATGATTGCGATCGCGCGGATGAATATTCCCTCCATCTTCGTCTACGGTGGTACGATCAAACCCGGACATCATAACGGGAAAGACCTTACAGTCGTTAGTTCCTTTGAAGCCGTCGGTCAATTCAGCGCAGGTAAAATCGATGAAGCCGAACTCATGGCTGTCGAGAAAAAAGCTTGCCCTGGTGCTGGCTCCTGCGGCGGAATGTTCACCGCTAATACCATGTCATCCGCGATCGAAGCAATGGGCATGAGTATCCCCTACTCCTCCACAATGGCAGCAGAAGACGAAGAAAAAGCCATCAGTGCCGAAAAATCTGCTTACGTCCTCGTCGAAGCCATCCGCAACCAGATCTTACCCAAGCAGATATTGACCAGGAAAGCCTTTGAAAATGCGATCGCCGTAATTATGGCAGTCGGTGGCTCTACCAATGCCGTCCTGCACCTCCTAGCCATCTCTAGAACCATCGGCGTACCACTGTCAATCGATGACTTCGAGATCATCCGCGCCAAAGTCCCCGTCATCTGCGATCTCAAACCCTCCGGCAAATATGTCGCCACCGACCTACATCAAGCAGGCGGCATCCCTCAAGTGATGAAAATCTTGCTCGATCGAGGCTTATTACATGGGGACGCACTCACCATCAGCGGGCAAACCGTCGCCGAAGTCCTCGCCGACATCCCCAGCACCCCCCGCGCAGACCAAGATGTCATCCGCCAATGGGACAATCCCATGTATGCTCAAGGACATCTCGCCATTCTCAAAGGCAACCTCGCCAGCGAAGGCGCAGTCGCCAAAATCACAGGCATCAAAAAAGCCGCAATTACAGGCCCAGCGCGTGTATTTGAATCCGAGGAAGCCTGTCTAGATGCCATCCTCGCAGGTAAAATCGTCGCTGGAGACGTAATCGTTATCCGCTATGAAGGGCCAAAAGGCGGCCCAGGAATGCGCGAAATGCTCGCTCCTACCTCAGCCATCATTGGTGCTGGATTGGGGGATTCTGTGGGCTTAATTACCGATGGACGTTTCTCTGGTGGTACCTACGGGATGGTAGTCGGACATGTTGCCCCAGAAGCCTATGTCGGCGGTAATATTGCCCTAGTCAACGAAGGCGATAGTATCACGATCGACGCACCTCAACGACTACTCCAAATAAATGTTCCCGATGCTGAATTAGCCACCCGTCGCGCAAATTGGAAGGCTCCCGCACCCCGTTACACAACCGGGATTTTGGGCAAATATGCCAAATTGGTTTCCTCTAGTAGTTTGGGTGCGTTAACAGATCTGGATTTATTTTAACGAGCATCGCCACCGATTAAAATCGGGGCTAGTGATGCAAAGTCCGCCTTCGCGGACTAGTATTTCACTTGAGGATAATCGTACCCCAGCCCCCAATGCTGGGGGATTTAGGGTGATAGTTTTTAAAAACAAAACTCTTGTAACCCTCATTATGTCGTCTACAAACAAGGAATAATTGGTTTAATTTTAGTCCGCGCAGGCGGACTTTGCATCACTAGCCCCGATTTTAATCGGCGGCAAACCGTTAACTACGCCGATTATGATAGGATGGCAAAAAGCGATTTTGAGCAAGTGCTGTGACCGAGGAGCCAATTTATCACCGCACACAGTCGGACTGACAAACTGTAGAAGATGCGAAGAAACAAATAGCCACTCAAGAAATATGGGGTGGGCCAGCGCGGAACTGTTATTTTAGCGACATTCCCAAGGTCAAAGCTTATACTAAGGTATTGCCACTACAAGAAGATCGATTCTCCAGAGGAGAGGCTACGCCAACGGCGAAGAAACTAGGCATCGAGTTTACCACAGCAGTAGAACCAGATTCCGGCACAAGACCAGGATTAGCTTATTGGTCGGGCGATCGAGAAGGGGTTCGGAATGAAGATGACTACGCTAAAATTAAGGTAGCGATAACCTTTTGCAACCAACTTGAGGAGGTTCAGGTAGCTAGTGAGTAATTCAACTCCCAAGCAAGATCGACGGGTAAGATTTGAAGAAGTGACCCCGACGAATAGTATCGTCGCTTTTTTTGATTGTCGATTATCCTCTCTCGTTACTCGTCTGAATTTGCCGATCTATGAAGGCTATGACGATCTAGATGACATGCAGTTGGCTTTTTTGACTTTGCCTTCTGGACAGACGGTGACGTTGGCACAGTATGAAAACGCACCACAGATTGGTGTAGATTTATATGTAGATATTAAGACTCAAGACGTTCCGGCGGTGGTATTTGAAAGCTGTCAATATCTAGAAATACCTCGATCGAATATCCCGTGGTTTCATCCTGACTTTCAGGAACAGATCGATTCTCTGTTCGAGACGCTACGCGAACGATTGTACCTAGAAGATAGTGGTTTAGATCAACAGATCCAATTAGTAGAAGTAGATGAATTATCGATCGATAATTCTGCATTGGAACAGCATCCCCCAACAAGAATCGATTGCTTTCACCATGCACTGCGGATTTATACCAGAGAAGATTTTCCTCTTTATTGGGCGATGCTGCAACATAATCTCGGCTTGGCTTATTTCGATCGCGTCGAAGGCGATCGTCAGGAGAATTTGAAGAGATCGATCGAATGCTTTAATAGCTCTCTAGAAATTTATACACAAAATGAGTTTCCAGAAAAATGGAAGGTAAATCAAAATGATTTAACAAAATCTCAAGAATATCTTTCATTGTACAAACACAGCTTGATTAAAGCAATTCTCGATCAAAGATACTTCGGTGAGAAATTAACTTTAGTTAATGTTGATTTGAGTGGTGCTGATTTGAGTGGTGCTGATTTGAGGGGTGCTGATTCGAGTGGTGCTAATTTGAGTGGTGCTAATTTGAGTGGTGCTAATTTGAGAGATGCTGATTTGAGGGGTGCTAATTTGAGGGGTGCTAACTTGATTGTTGCTAATTTGAGGGGTACTAATTTGAATAGTGCTAATTTGAGTGGTGCTGATTTGATTGGTGCTGATTTGATTGGTGCTAATTTGATTGGTGCTAATTTGATTGGTGGTAACTTGATTGGTGCTGATTCGAGGCGTGCTAATTTGAGTGGTGCTAATTTGAGAGATGCTAATTTGAGAGATACTAATTTGAGTCGTGCTGATTTGAGTCGTGCTGATTTAAGTGGTGCTAATTTAAGTGGTGCCCAGGTAAGAGATGCTAGATTTGAATCCACATCTGGAATTACTGAATCTCTGAAACAAGATTTGATTGCCCGTGGAGCTATTTTTGATGATGCTTCAGGCGATCGGTCTGAATCTAACATATTAGTTCCTCGCTAAATCCGATCGAATCTCAAACTAGACAATTTACCAAAACCAAATTTATTCTTAGTTAGTTTGGGCGAATATATTATGACCTATACCCCTACTAAAGTTCTGACATTTGACGAATTTATCGATCGATATGGTGATAATCCCTGCTATGAACTAATTGATGGGGAACTGCGTAACGTGGAACCAACAGGGCCTCATGAAGCCGTAACTGGACGGATTATCGGCTACGTTTTCGTCGAAATCCTGCGGGCCAACTATAACTGGATTGCACCCAAAAATTGCCTCATCAAACCACCTGCAATGATGGCTACTGCTTTGCGTCCCGATGCGATCGTATTAGATGAGGATAAACTCAGTCAAGAACCTTTGTGGAAAAAAGAACCAATTATCTGTCTTGGCAGTACGATCGAGCTAGTCGTCGAAGTTGTCAGCACCAATTGGCAAGATGACTATGCCCGCAAAGTAGAAGAATATGCAGTATTAGGTATCCCTGAATACTGGATTGTAGACTATTTGGGCATTGGTGGGATCGCTTTTATCGGCAAACCCAAACAACCGACTTTCACCGTCTGTCAACTCGTAGGAGATAGTTATATTCAACAGCAATTTCGATTGGGAGAGGCTATTCTATCTCCAACCTTCCCCGATCTCAAACTTCGACTAGATGATATTTTACCTCGTCTAGCTTAATTCGATAAAGGGCTACTTCGCGTGATACAATGGCAAAAAGCGATTTTGAGCGAGTGCTGTGACTTACTTACTAGTTTTTTCCACCTGATGCTGGGCAGCCGATTCTGGTCGGGACATGAGTTAGATCCTGCATTTAGCGAGACTTTCTTTTACGGTACGTCTTTTTGCCGTACAGATCGAGTCTGCTAGATCGACAGATTAGATCTGGTCTAATTTACCATAAGTTAAGAACCCAAGATCGAAATCAGGTAAAATTCGATCGCCTCTGTTGGGATGGAAATTGCTAAGATAGGTAAGCATAGCAAAATTGCGATCGCTGCCGATCTCCAATCTAGCTATGATGTGCCACCAATCGGATTTAGATAATGCCAGCAGCCGTACTTATTCAACATCTGTGCAAAAGCTATGGTACCGTGCCAGCGGTGAAAGACGTATCTTTTCAAGTCAATCCTGGCGAAATCTTCGGATTACTCGGCCCAAATGGTGCGGGTAAAACCACCACGATTCGCTGCTTATGTACCCTTGCAAAGCCCGATAGCGGTACGATCGAGATTGGCGGCGTTTCGGTGCTAGAAGAGCCTCGTGCCGCCCGTAGACTGCTCGGTTATGTCGCGCAGGAAGTCGCTCTAGACAAGATGCTCACGGGTAGAGAATTGCTCGAACTTCAAGCTGCACTGTATCATATTCCCAAGCTTGAGGCCCGACAACGGATTGAAGAGCTGTTAGATGTACTCGATTTACACAAGTATGCAGACAAGAAGACTGGCACCTATTCAGGCGGATTGCAGCGGCGCATAGATCTGGCTGCGGGGCTACTCCATGCCCCTGAAGTATTGATCTTAGACGAGCCGACTGTCGGGCTAGATATCGAGACTCGTCAAGTCGTCTGGAACTTCTTACGTCAATTGCGGGCAAATGGCACGACGATCCTGATTACTAGTCATTATCTCGAAGAAGTGGACGCTTTGGCCGATCGAGTCGGAATTATCGATAATGGCATAATTATCGCCGAAGGCACACCCTCAGAACTCAAACATCGCTTGGGTGGCGATCGAATTACCCTCCGCATTCGGGAGTTTACCCCAATTGCGGAAGCCGAACAAGCCCAAAGTTTGTTAGAATTGTTACCATTCGTTCAAGAGATGAGCGTTAATACCGATCGCGGTAACGCACTCGATCTGATCGTCACATCTGACAGCTCGGCACTGATGACGATTCAACAATCCTTAGCTGTGGCGGGATTACCGATCTTTGGGATCTCTCAATCCCAACCTAGTTTGGATGATGTCTATCTAGCAGCCACAGGCAAAACCTTGTTAGATGCCGAATTAGCAGCATCGAGCAGTCGAGATCTCAAAGCTGAAAAAAAACAAAGTATGCGATAGGAAGATCTCTGTGGGAGAGCGAGTACGTCATCAGTTAGGTTTGACACTAATTATTATCTCCTGCCTCTTATGGGGCTGTGTTTTATTAGTACCGATGTTAGCCTTATCACTAGCTCACAAAGGTTTAATTTCGACGGGATTAATCCTCATTAGCGAAGCCATCTTCTGGGTGGGAATATTAATATCGGGAAAAGAACTCGCCCATCGCCATCGCCAAAATCTAAATCCCTATCATTGGTGGCAAAAAGTCAGTAAAAAACGCAGATAGAGCAGTCGCCAGGGTGAATGAAACGTAATCCAAGTGCTCAAAACATGCTTGACATCAACTCTAACCAAACTGACCCCTCACCCCCGATCCCTGACCCCTGCTGTAGCTACCCACTTTCCTATCCCCTATCTTTGACAATGAGCAGCACTATCGACACATCGCCATCTATTTCCCGCTTGCAATCTAGCCAGCCCAATTCATCGCGGCAACCGCTACCATCCAATCCAATTCCCGACTTTATCCAAGAAACTTTAGCCCTTACCAAGCGGCTATTTATTCAACTCCAACGTCGCCCATCTACCCTCGTCGCTGGTGTCATTCAACCATTGATGTGGCTGATTTTATTTGGCGCGTTATTTCAAAATGCCCCCGAAGGCATGATGGGTAAAGATGTGAATTATGGGCAATTTTTGGGTGCGGGAGTAATTGTATTTACCGCTTTTGCGGGAGCCTTAAATGCAGGCTTGCCCGTGATGTTCGATCGAGAATTTGGGTTTCTCAATCGCTTACTCATCGCCCCATTAGCTTCGAGATACTCGATCGTCGCCGCCTCAGCAATTTATATTGTCGCACAAAGCCTGATCCAAACTGCCGCAATTATCGGCATGAGTAGCATCATGGGCACGAGTTTACCTAGTCTAGCTGGATTGGCAATTATTGCCCTAATCATTTTACTCCTAGTACTGGGCGTAACCGCCTTGAGTTTGGGCTTAACCTTCGCCCTCCCAGGGCATATCGAGCTGATTGCCGTGATTTTTGTCACCAATCTACCGCTCCTATTTGCCAGCACAGCTCTAGCTCCCCTGACATTCATGCCCCAATGGTTACAGGTTATCGCCTGTCTCAATCCACTTACTTATGCGATCGAACCCATCCGCTACCTATACACCCATCCACAATGGAATTTGGCTAGCATCGTACTTGAGACACCTTGGGCACCAGTCTCATTTGGCTCTGCACTGCTAGTTTTAGTCGGGTTTGCTGGATTGACCCTCACCGCAGTTCAACCGCTCTTAAAACGCCGATTAGCCTAGTTTCAGGAACTATTATCGACTTGAGATTGTCATTACTTTTAGGATCTTCACAAATCGGTTAGAGCTATAGTACCATAGCAAATATTACCTAAATTATTATGAAAAGATTTGATGTTTTGAAAGCTAGTTGTTTGCTCTTGGGTTGCACAGTTGCGCTGATGCCTTCTGTAACTGTCGCTCAATCGATCGGTGGTGGAGGAGGAGATCAACGAGATCCTTTCAATCGCGCTTCCAGTGGCGATGCATCCGGTTTGATGCAATTGATCAATCAATCTCAGCTCAATGGTAGAAACGACCCCAATTATCTAAATACACAGCGAGATCAACTCGATTCGGCGACAGCAGCTTTTCGCGATCGTCAAGCTCAAGCATATCGCGATCGTCAAAAGAAAAACCAGAATGTAACTCCAGCCATTCGCCCCGAATCTACCCCTGCTGTCGGCGGCGTAAAATAACCACAACATCCCAAATTGGGTGGGCACAACACACCAGATTAGGTGGGCACAACACCCCAGATTAGGTGGGCACAACACCCCAGATTGGGTGGGCACAACACCCCAGATTGGGCGGGCACAAGACCGCGCCCCTAC
>JANMEL010000068.1:0-32899 GCA_031376885.1 Chamaesiphon sp. OTE_70b_metabat_96
GGGCGGGCAGTACGAGATTTAAAACGGACGTGGAGAGCGTGTAAGACCTGCTTGCAGGCTGTGCTTGTTGAAGCGTCAACCCCATTCGGCGACCATTCTCCTTTCTTAGGTTGTGGCGTGGTGAGGAATCCCACCGATGAATCGGGGGGATTCCTCACCACGCCACAACCTAAGAAAGGAGAATGGTCGCCGAATGGGGTTGACGCTTCAACAAGCACAGCCTGCAAGCAGGTCTTACACGCTCTCCACGTCCGTTTTAAATCTCGGACTGCCCGCCCGCGATTGAGTATCTATCCAAAAATATCGCTTTTACCATCAAGGATGTCTTTAACATTGCCTCTCAAGTTTTGTACACGTCTGCGCTCAACCTCTGTCTCACGGTGTCTTGAACCTGTACGGGAGCTATTAACTCAATGAAATTGTATCACATTTTTGAGCGCATACTGCTGCGCGACGTTTTCGGGGGAAGCTTCCCCCGAAAAGCTCGCTTGCTAAAGCAGCGAACTCGTTCCAAGGCGACTAAAGTCGCCACCGACTCGACCCCAGCCTTAAAAGGCGGGGCTTGCGTCTCGCTCTTCGGTCAATTATCAAACTAGACATTAAATAAGAATAACAATACGTCTCCTTCCTGCACCAAATATTCCTTACCTTCACTACGAACCAAGCCTTTTTCTTTAGCAGCTTTCATCGAGCCATTGGTGACAAGATCTTGATAAGCGATGGTTTCCGCGCGAATAAAACCGCGCTCAAAATCAGAATGAATCACCCCAGCAGCTTGAGGTGCTAACATCCCAGCTTCGATCGTCCAAGCGCGAGTTTCTTTCGGCCCAGTGGTAAAATAAGTACGGAGTCCGAGTAAAGTATAAGTAGCCCGAATCAACGATTTCAAACCGCCTTCTTTAGCTCCCAATGATTCGAGAAACTCAGCTTTATCAGCTTCGGGAAGTTCGACTAGTTCCGCTTCTACTTGTGCCGAAACGATGACAACTTGGGCATTCTCCGTCGCCGCAAGTGCGCGGACTCTTTCTACATATTCATTCCCCGTTGCTAGATCTTCATCAGATACATTCGCCGCATAAATAATCGGCTTGCGAGTGAGTAATCCCAAACCCTTGAGCGTTTGGATTTCTTCATCACTCAATTCAACTTGTCTGGCTGGTTTTCCGGCGTTGAGATCGACCAAAAGCTTCTCTAGGGCTACGACTTCGATTTGGGCTTCTTTACTTGTTCTAGCCGTTTTTCGCGCCCGTTCGATCCGCTTCTCGATCTGGTCGATATCTGCTAAAATCAGTTCGAGATTGATAACTTCAATATCTCGCACAGGATCGACAGAACCAGATACATGGATGATATCGTCATCTTCAAAACAACGGACGACTTGTACCAAAGTATCTACTTCACGAATGTGGGAAAGAAATTTGCTCCCCAATCCTTCGCCCTGACTCGCACCTTTGACTAAACCCGCAATATCGACAAATTCAACCCGCGTGGGCACGATCTCTTCGGAAGTAGAGATTTTGGATAATACTTGCAATCGTTCGTCAGGAACGGCTACGATACCTACATTCGGCTCGATCGTACAAAATGGAAAGTTGGCAGCTTGGGCTTTCGCATTGGCGACGAGGGCATTAAATAAGGTCGATTTGCCCACGTTCGGCAGTCCAACAATTCCGGCTCTTAGCATGTTAAATTCAAGGTGATGACATCGCTCGATCGATTATACCGTTTCTTGCCGATCGGATAACGCCGTTCGGCAAGATCTCAAAGTTAATTTGCTCGAAAACTCCAGAAATTCCCCCTTACACCTCCACATGCCCAAAGAATCACTATTCGGATTATCTCTATTTCCTTATCTAGGATTTTTGTGGTTTATGACCAAAAGTGGTCAAACACCCAAACTAGCATTAATTGGTTTTTATTTGACGTTATTATTTGTCGCTGTGACGATTCCCGCAGGTATCTATGCAGAATATGTGGTACACAAATCTCTGGCGAATATCGACTGGTTACATGGTGGAGCGGAATCTTTTTTGACACTCTCTAATACGGCGATCGTCTTAGGTTTTGGTGCGGCGATCGCTGAATTAAAAGGAAAGAATAAAGAGGACTAAATTAATTAAGAATTGAGAATTGAGAATTGAGAATTGAGAATTTACCCTAACTATTTATGCCCTATAGTAGTTTTACGATCGCTCAAGTTAAGCGACAATTCCAGATTGAAGTTGTTACTGAGCCATTTTTTGCCGATCTACCGATACTTGTTCCTGGTGAATGGCTAACTACTTTATTGGCGAAATCAGCTCCGTTAGCTGTGACTCTGGGGACTGAAAAAGTCCGGTCAGAATTAATTATCGCACCGCTACTATTTGAATTTCGGGAATTACTCGATTGTCAAGTTAGTTTTTTCTCTGGTACAGATTTCACGATCGATTTAGAATCTGGCTTGAATGGAGTGTGTGATTTTCTGTTGACTAGATCGACATCAGAGGTCAATATTGAAGCTCCAGCGATTATTATTATTGAAGCAAAAAAGGGTGAGCTTAATGCTGGTTGGGGGCAATGTGCGGCGGAAATGGTGGCGGCTCAAAAATTTAATTTAATCAATGGGCGGGAAGTGCCGACAATTTATGGTAGTGTTACTACTGGGACAATGTGGCAGTTTCTCAAGCTAACTGGCCAAGTTTTGACAATCGATGTAACCGAATATCCACTTCAACCGATCGTTGGCGAAGCCTACCGGAGGTAATCGGATCTTGGGCATCCTAAAGTGGATGGTGGAAGCAGTTAATTAATATTCGATCGATCGTGTCGAAGTTACTTCAGTTTTAAATTCATCGCCCTCTCTACTAGTATTGGAGTGGATTTACTATCGCTCCATATTTCTCCCTTACCTGTTATTCGATCTAAGATCGGTAGGCAATTTATAGCTCAATTTCTTTGATTTTAGCAGTGAGTGATTTAACTTTATCTAAGTGTGCGATCGCATTAGGAAGCAACTTGGGCGATTCTAGATCTATTTTGGATCGAACGATCGACAGGATCGCAACATTTCCGCAGATCGAACTAATTGCTGTTTCTAGCTGGTATCTTACCACACCGATCGGCCCACCTCAGCCAGATTATTTGAATGGTTGTGCGATTGTTTGGACTAGTTTGACACCATTAGGGTTTTTAAATACTTTACACGCGATCGAGGCCGAATTTGGGCGGGTACGAGCGGAAGTTTGGGGTGCGCGTACCCTGGATTTGGATCTCTTGCTCTATGGCGATGAGATTATTGATACTCCAGATTTGCAAGTACCGCATCCTCGAATGACAGAGCGTTCTTTTGTATTGGTGCCCCTCGCCGAAATTACCCCCGATACGATCGAACCTCGATCCGCGCAGTCGATTTTAGCTCTTTGTAACAGGTTAGAATGTTCGGATGTCGAGCTATTTTATCCATCCAATTATCCAAAAAAATTATGCCATTAGGAACCGAGCCAGCCAAAATTATCGATCGAAAGTTGGTATATCAAGGGCGTAAATTTTCGTTCAATGTCAATCATCTCGAATTACCCAATGGGGTGAAAGGCGATTGGGAATGTATCTATCATCCTGGTGGTGCTCTCGCTGTACCGATTACACCCGACGGTAAACTCGTATTAGTCAAACAATATCGCTTTGCTACCCAAGGTAGGATTTTGGAATTTCCCGCAGGTACTTTAGAAGTCGGCGAAACTCCCGCAACAACTATCAAACGAGAAATTGAGGAAGAAACAGGTTATCGCGCTCACAAATGGCAAGATTTGGGCGAGTTTTTCCTGGCTCCTGGTTATTCTGATGAGATTATTTACGCTTTCCTAGCGCAAGATTTGGAAAAACTTGAGGCACCACCTGCTGGGGATGCGGATGAAGATATTGAGGTGGTTTTGATGACTCCAGCGGAGCTAGAAGCAGCTATTTATGCTGGAGAGCCGATCGATTCCAAGTCAATCTCTGCATACTTTCTAGCTCGAAGATTTATATAACTAGGGCTGATATTAGCTGCTATGGGCGGATCTCAATCGGTACTTTGGTCATGGTAATGGAGATATATATTCATGACTGAAGTTAGTTTATTTTGAAAATCGATCGTGACTTTAGATCGATGTGAATCTAGGGATAAAAATCATAAGATAGCGGTATGGAAATAAAACATCCATCCAGCCCAAACCCCTAAATTCCACCATGTTAAATCAACTAATCAAACTACTTCCGCTACTCGCGATCGGCATCGCTACACCAACATTTGCAGCTACCGTTCATCCCAGTCAAAACCTTACTCCTGTAAAAATACAGATTGCTTCTGCCCAATCAAAGTATCAACATAATAATTACCGACGAAAAATCCAAGGATTTAGTTCCAGATATCAACGACGATCGATCGTCAAAATCAACCGCAAAGTAGTGACTAAAATTGTTACTCGCTCTGGATACCGTCGGGAACTAGAACGCCGTCATCAAGCCGCTCGCCGTCTTCACGGAAACTATTATGGCTACAATCTCAGCAGAAATAATCGGTATCGTTAAATCAGATCTGTATATATAGCTAAGAAAAAGTCTCGATCGCGATCGGGACTTTTTCTTAGCTTTGGCTGAGAGCCTTATGACTTTAGTTCGATAAATTTACCGAGTACTCATTACTTTAGATAGATAGCGAATCAATCGGGAATTAGTAATATAAATATATGCACTCAAATATATTTATGAAGGACTTTAAAATGAAAAACAATGCGATCGCATTAGCTTTGATCTGCTCTTCAGTTGCCGCTATAGGCTTCAGTACACCAGCTAAAGCAGAAATGGGTAAAAATTCAATCGGCCCATCGGTTTCATTCGGTGGTGGATCTAGCAACTTTGGAGTTGATTCTAAAATTGAGATTAGTGATAATTTTTCACTCCGTCCATTTGCCTACTTTCCTAATGGTGGTACCGATCTTGGAACGGCGATTACCTATGATTTTAAAAATACAAATGATGGCTACCGTTATCGACGCGCCTCATCACCAATTACGCCCTTTATTGGGAGTTCTGTAAGTTTTTTCAATAGTGGAAATACTAATATTACTACCGTTAGCTTAGTCGGTGGTGCCGATTTTGAGGTCAACGATAGTATTCAGTTAAAAGCGGGGGTTGTTGTACCTTTAAATAAAGATGCAGGTCAAATTACTGGGGTAACTGTCGGTGCTGGTTTCCGTTTTTAACTTTGGTAGTTTTGAAAATAGAATATCAGCGCAGATTTGGGCGGGCACAAGACCACGCCCCTACAAGTTAATTGTGTAGGGGCGTGGTCTTGTTTACAATGGTCGGAGTCGGATTGTTCCTGCCCTGTATTGGTGGAAGATGTGAGTATTTTAAGCTGCCAATGGTGAATGTCGATCGGAGAGCAATTGAGAAATTGAATTCCAGTCATAGGGCAAAGGGGCTTTTAATGGGCGATAGTCGGCTGGATGAGGTTGCCCGTGCCGAGTTACTGCATTGATGAGCATACATGGCTCTTCGCCAAGATTAATGGCTGAATGAGGCACCAAGGGTGGAATCACGATTACCTGGGGATCTGCGTCGCTCAGGTGCAAATACTGATACTTGCCATCATGTAAGATGACTAGGATAAAGCTACCACGTACGACCATCAATCGATCGGTTTGATATTTATGAACGAACATATCGTCGATCGTGTTAGGCGGGATTTGCACTAACATGGTTTCATTGCTGGATTGGGGGGTGTAAAACTTAATCATCCCAGCTTTGACTGAGGTTAGAGCATGGACTTCAACACCTTTGGATAATGACATATCGATCGTCTCCAAAACTTGAGTTAATTGACCTAAAAGCAAGTAGGATGCTGAATGGATGTCAACTCTAACGTTTTACTTGCTTGCTTCCATATTAACAATCAGAAATGTCAAGGTTTGTAGCTAAACAGACAAATTGTAAAGTTTTTTAACAACTGAGTCAATTTTTACCACTTTTATCCACTTCCATCGGATCGATTTGTGCAACACTTGTGTTTTAGTTGTACTTATTGAATGGTAGTCTCTAGATTTGCGATCCTCATTTTTGCTACTTTTGCTAGTTGTTCGGGTGCGGCAATTTCGGTAAATAGCTGATGAGCGAGATCCTGATAAATTTGACTTTGAGTTGGATTATTTGCTACTTTCCAAGTCAATCCAGCTTGGTAATAAGCCTCTGCTAGATCGCATTTTGCCCCGATCTGAATCAGGATATCGATCGATTGTAAATGGGTGGCTTGGGCGAGTTCTAAGTCACCTTGCGATCGATGAATTTGAGCGATTCCATTCAGGGTTTTGGCTTGAATTTGGAGGTAGTTTCCTGTCTGGCAAAATACTAGGGTTTGTTGATAGACGATCGTTGCCCGATGCTCGTACTGTTCGCGTTGGCAAAGCCTCTGCCTTAGCAGAAGGTTTTGCTGTAAAGAGTTACTAACTAAATTACTCATATTAGTATAGATTTGACCGATCGCTTGCAGAAAATATGCACTGCTTCCCGCCCATTGAGGATCGTTAATTAGTGGTTCGATTTGCTCTAATAGTTGGCTAGTTAGCTCGATATTACCTAGATAAGATTGAACTAGTGCTTGGCAAATAGTCGCTTTCTGTGCCCATCGATCGTGGGAGGTATTACTAGCAGTTTGAATCACTCGATCGAATAGATTACTTGCTTCAGTCAATTCCCATAGATCGATATGATATAGTCCGATACTTGAAAGTGAATCAATTTTGAGGATTTCTAAGCAATAAGCATCATGGGCGTAAATTGTTGTGTCGAGGGAATCAAGAATACTATTTGCCATATTAAAGGCTTGATACTGAGTGGCGATCGCTTGATGCACTCTGCCGATAATCCAGTATAAATCGCCCAGAATATTATACAGTTCGGCTGTATTTCGCGATGGTTTTAATGATGGGATGATTTGCGCGATCGCGGTTAAAACTGATTGAATCGATCCCATTCGATACAAGTTACTCGCCAGCGGTAGAAATTGCCCCCATTGATTATCTCGCGGTTTTAACAAGATTTCGGCAGCGCGATCGAAGTCACCGATCTCTAGATAGTGATAATATGCTTCTAGGGCGACGATCGCCATATTTAGACTAGTAATTGTGACTACAGAATCAGTCCAAAATCCGGCAGCCGATCGATTAGCCAAGATCCAGTCTTCTGAGTTTCTTAGTCTCGAAATTGCTTCTGTGCGAATTGCTGGATGGAGCCAATATTTACCACTATGATATTCGATCATCGAGCGATTTTTGAGAGAATCGATTACTCTCATCCGCTGTTCGACTTCTACATCCCATAACAAAGATGATAATGCTAACGTACTGACTAAAGCCAGATCCAAATCTCGATAACAACCAGCTCGACAGAGCAATTTATACGCATCGGGATCTAATGTTTGCAATCGATCGAATTGATTACCGATGAGCTGTTTTAGGCTAGTTTCTACCAGTTGAATATCTTGACCGATGCGGATATAATCAGGTACGTCACCATCAAAGTCTGCCCAGATAATCCCCGCGATAATTTCCATCGCCTTAGCATTTCCACCATATGTCTGATGCAGTGAAGCGATCTCTGTTGGTGCTGCAATAATTTGTCGATATCTAAAGTAAGTATACCAACTATCCAGATCCAGCCCTGATAATCGATAATGGGTGAGATTTAGCTCGACTTCACACAATCGATCTCGACTAGTAATTAGAGTAATGCCTGGTAACTGTCGATCGGTCAAAATCCGCAGTAATTCGACATAGTTACGATGGGATGAAAGAATCTTGCCTTGCCCGTCTAATGCTGATTCTAAGTTGTCGATCAGAATCCCGATTTTGCGGTTGCTCAGTTGCCGTTTGAGCCGCAATAATGTCACGCTAAATTCTCGCCCTGGTTCGATTTGTAAATCCTGAAGTAGCCATTCTTCGACGACAATTTCCGCTGAAGCAATTTGAGCAGTTTCTTTTGCCATCAATAATTCTAAAATTAAATCGCAGCCACAGGTTTTTAAATACGCTTGTGCTAAGGTAGTTTTCCCGACACCACCTTCACCCTGAATGACGATTGTTCTTTGCCCCTGTTGAGTTAGCTCATCCAATCTGGCGATCGCGCTCTCTCTACCTATCAACTGATAATCAGGGGGCTGATGGCTCTCCAAGGTGCCTGTATGACGCTGGAGGATCGATCGGAGGTTTGTCTTGGTGACGCGCTCTTTGACGACGTGAGAGAGCAATTTCCACAAATCTGCGGCAATATCTTTGACATGGCCCTCCGTACAGTGATATTCTTCGGCAATCTCAATATACTTTTTGCCCAAGCATACTTGCTGGAGTAAAAAAATCTGCAAATCATTGAGATGTTTGCCTGTTTCTGAGGCTACCAATCGATCGAGCCAAACTATAGCGGTATCGGCATTCATTTCGGGGTTAAGGGTGAGAGGGTTAAGGGCTAGTGCGCTCCAATGGCAAAGTCGAATTCGGATCCTGAGCTAATACCGACTTTTTCAGACTTATTATCAGTATAGAATCGCCGACGGGATCCGACTGACAGCATTTATGCGGAGATTTATATTGAAAGCAAGAACTAAATTCCGATCGGGATAGTATCGATCTCTCGATCGGATTGGGAATTCTATGAATACACGGCAAATACTGATATGAACGCACAATTACTCGCGAAACTACCAGCCAGCTTGGATGCAACTAAAATGCCGCAACATGTGGCGGCAATTATGGATGGAAATGGTAGATGGGCAAAACAACGGGGATTGCCTCGCATTGCCGGACATCGCCAAGGTGCTAATATTGTCAAGTCATTATTACGCTGTTGTAAAGATTGGGGAATTGCTAATTTTACAGTATATGCTTTTTCTACCGAAAATTGGGGTAGACCCGAAGCGGAAGTAGATTTTCTGATGCGGTTATTTGAGGGGTTATTGGATAGTGAATTGGCGGAGATGCACGATGAAGGTGTGCGGCTAAGATTTTTGGGCGATCGATCTCAAGTGCCCTCGACGCTCCGAAATATGATGGAAAAGTCGATGGAAAAAACTGCATCCAATCATACGGTTAATTTTAATGTGGCGATTAATTATGGTAGTCGGAATGAGATAACTCAAGCTTGTAAGTCGATCGCTAGTCAAATTCGATCGGGTGAATTAAATCCTGAAGATATTGATGATTCTTTGTTCGCTCAACATCTGGATACGACTGGATTACCAGATCCAGATTTGTTGATTCGGACTAGTGGAGAGCAGCGATTGAGTAATTTTTTGCTCTGGCAACTTGCTTATACGGAGATTTATATTACGAATACTCATTGGCCAGATTTTAATGGTGATGAGTTTGTGAAGGCGATTGTTGATTATCAAGGGCGGGAGCGAAGATTTGGGAAGGTTGTTGTTTAGTGTGGGGATTTTTTTAACGCGAAGGGGGGTCGATCGATCTTAGGTTGTTGGCGGATGATTGTTTGGTGTAGAGATTTTTTTATTTTAATGCGTTGACGTAAGGCTTCCCGAAGGGTAGGGCGCGAAGGGGGGTTTATCGATCGATCTTGGGTTGTTTGGGGATGACAGATCGCATTCCGGTTTTTGCGCCGTTGCTATCGCCTTGATAGCGGGGGATGATATGTATGGTAGCATGATTCATTGCTTGTCCGGCGGCTTTATTGATGTTCATGCCGACGTTAAATCCGTCTGGATGGAATTCTTCGGTGAGGATTTGTTGCACTTTGTTTGCCATTAACCAACAGGCTGATTGCTCTTTGAGTGGAAGTTCAAAATAGTTGCTGATATGGCGTTTGGGAACGATTAGCACATGACCTTTACTGACGGGATAACCATCGAACATAGCGTAGGCGGTTGCTGATTCTGTGAGTAGATTTATTTTGCGATGAGGGTTGCAAAAGATGCAATTATTTGGTGAGTTCCATTGATGGTTATAATGAATATATTCATAAATTTCGCAATACTCATTCAGTTGAATCGATTTGAATGGTAGTTTGACTGTACATTGATAGGTCGGCTTTTTGTGGATATAATGTTCTCGAAATCCTTCTTTTTTTAGATCTCTTCTGACAGTATAGTATGTTTTTCCGCCTGGTTTAAGTAAGTGAGAGACATTCATCAGTACATTAGCTTGTTCTTCAGGCATCAGTACATTCAATACATAGCAACAAACGATCGTGTCAAATTTACCATTTGGATATGTAGGCGAGTAATGTGGATCGTACCCAGTAATATTTAAACCTCTTGCTTGCAAAATCTTAACATCATTACCCATTCCACACCCAAAATCTAAAA
Source organism: Chamaesiphon sp. OTE_70b_metabat_96 (assembly GCA_031376885.1). Classification (GTDB taxonomy): domain Bacteria; phylum Cyanobacteriota; class Cyanobacteriia; order Cyanobacteriales; family Chamaesiphonaceae; genus Chamaesiphon. The sequence goes on from JANMEL010000068.1 coordinate 10,334, forward strand.
TTCGACCTTGGAGCAAATTTCTATCGACTAAAAATTGAGCTGGAGATGATAGTTTAGTTCGATCGATCGCCGTCAGATGACTGAATTTGTTTGCTTGCTTGCTCATGAAAATTGCCCACCCTAATATCACTCAATATTAGTATGGACATTTTTGACCTCGATCGAACATTCAGGTTCATATTAGATCCGAAACAGCACCATCTAATTGTCAACCAACTGGCTTGGCTAAGATCTTGAGTAAAAGTGGATGAATTTTATCGACTACTAATTGATTTCCTGGCGCATTCCAATGAAAGTCTGTCGGCATAAAATCTACTTTCTTATTAGTTCGCCGATAGTATTGAGCGAATAAATCTTGTGTATCCACAATTGTGTACCCTCGCTCGATGCCAATCCGCTTAAAAGTAGACAACTCATCTCGATCGGGTGTAGACTTATTGTATATAGCCTCCCGATCGCTATCAATAATAAAGATCGTATTTTTGGGCGTAACTTTAGTCTTAGTCGCAAATAGATCGAGCATTCGACGAGATATCTGTTCGTAAGTAGTAATAGCTTGCTTTGGTTTGGGAGGGGGATTACGGTTTAAGAAAGAAAATATCTTCTGAGGATTGAAATAGATTTGCTGATTTAGATATCTATATAATGCAGATTTACCAGTGATAACTTTACCCTGGAAAACTTTAGCAGGCTTAAAGTTTAGTTTCCCATTTGGGCGATCGAGAAAATATGTCCCTGATTGAGGATCTAAACTATCAATTAGATCGCCTTTTGTCAAGAGAAAAATGTATGCTTTGGGCTTGAACTCTCGATCGACATATTCAGCCGTACCCAGATAGCCCGACAAAGGATAAACAGGGGTACCGAAAGAGTAAACTGGTAGCTTATTACCAATTTTACTACTCAACTTACCCTGAAGACTATCCTGATGAGGTAGCATTGAAGATTGAATATAACTATCACCAATTACTGCCACAGGTGCAGAATTTGGTTGATAATCGTTATCGTCTACAAAACCATAATTATTAACTTTTCGGCGATAAGTTTGACTAAATTTCCAATCGATCGGTTCGACGATCGATGATGCTGTACCCCTGATTACTGGCTGAGTGATATCATTAGCGGCAAATTGACGATCGTTTTTCACAGGTAGCAACTGCATCAACAATTCTAAACCTATAATTGCGCTGCCAATCCCACAACCTAACGCGACTAAATTAATTGGTATCTTGGAAATTAACATTAGTTAAAAATTAAAGTAAATAAATTCTTTGATAGATTGAGATTCTGATATGGCAACTAGTACAAATATAAATGGTAAACTAAAGCCGATCGCCCAATAGTGCCAAACTTGATAGTTTTGCAACAACTCAGGCAAAGCTTTAATGTTATCCATCGATTCGATCGAGATAGTTTTGATACTTTTGACTGGATACTTATTAGTCAGTTGCACTGGATCGATCGAGTTTTTAATTACCTTAGCTAGATATTGACTATTCGGTGCAATCCAAGCAATAAGCAGTAATGTCACCACCCAAATCGTAGCTATTAAGGGTGATTCTATTATCTTAAACTCGAACATGTCATTGCCCATTGGCATGAACATCGATTGTAAAATTAACTGAGCACTAGCTAAATTTTCTGCTCTAAATAATACCCAAGCGATCGCTACTGCGATAAATGTAATTATTTTACCCAGCAACTGCCCTCCCCAACTAGATTTTGTTAGATCTTGACCTAATTTCTTCCTTGCCCATTGCCAAGCATGATGAATCACCAAATAAATACCATGCAATCCACCCCAAAGAATAAATGTCCATCCCGCGCCATGCCAAAAACCACCGATTAACATTGTAATTAATAAATTTAGATAACGGCGTAAATTTCCATGTCGATTGCCACCAAGGGGAATATATAAATAATCACGCAAAAAATTTGACAACGTAATATGCCATCGTCGCCAGAACTCGGTAATATTAACAGCTTGATAGGGAGAATTAAAATTAATCGGCAACTTGATATTAAATAATAGCGACAATCCGATCGCCATATCTGAATAACCAGAAAAGTCAAAATACAATTGAACTGTATAAGCTAATGTGCCCAACCAAGCATCACCAAAACTTGGTATAACTCCTTCTTTTGCGGCATTAAAGACTGGGGCAATATAACTGACAACCCCATCAGCAAAAATTATCTTCTTGAATAAACCGATCGTAAATAAAAATAACCCGATCGTCACATTGCGACTGTTCCATCGGTACATTTTACGCTGTTGAAACTGAGAAATTGTGTCGTGATGATGTAAAATTGGCCCAGCAATTAAATGGGGAAAATAGGTGACAAACAGTAGATAATGAACCGGATTAAATTCTTTGACTTTGCCAGCGTAGCTATCGATCAGATAGGCGATCTGGGTGAAGGTAAAGAATGATATGCCCAATGGTAGAACATTTTTGGCGATCGATAGCTGCAATCCAGAAATACTATTCCAATTATCGACGAAAAAGTTCGCATATTTAAAATATCCCAGAACTACCAAGTTAGCGGCGATCGCGAATATAAGTAAGCTCTTTTTATATGGCGATGCAAGTTTAGCTAAATAATAGCCAGCAAAATAGTTGCATAAAATTGACGGCACTAGCAAGTACAAGTCTTGATAATGCCAAAAACTATAGAACAGCAAAGAGGCAATCCCTAATGATGCTATCGCCCCATAATAGTTGAATTGTGCGGTCGTAAAGAAAGCTATTAGAATTAATGGCAGAAAGAAAAAAATAAACTGATACGAGTTGAAAAGCATTACTTAGTCTCAGCCCTTAGATTATTTTTGCGAATATTGATATTAAATAAATATAATAAGATCGTAATTCACTACAGAACATCCGATCCTCAGCCAAATATAGGTTAAATCGCCCGAACATTAAGTCTGATGCTATTTTAGTATCTTTGTGACTGGAGTATAATTGTTAGCATTCTGGCTGAAAAACAGTCTTGACGAACAAAGCAATGATTTATATTGGTAGATATGAGATCTAGTCTAAACATAGAAACTTTCGATCTATAAAAATTGCGACTTATGACTGACTAATCGATCGTGATGGCCGTAAAATCCCAACTTATGGCGTACAATCCACTTCTGGGGGCGATCGACATCTTCCTCCTCATAATTTAGTACATTAGGACTAAATTACCGATCCCTAAGAGGAGCTGGTAATAGGACATTAAATTCACTAACATCATAGACATTCAAGACATCGGGGGCACTTGATGTGGCATCCAACGCTGGTGTAGAATGGGAATAGATTACTCTCAAAGCTTGTGTGACCATCAGTTCCGGCGTTAAAAAGAATAATCTTTAGAGCCTTGGGTTTTTGCTCAAGGCAATGTGGGATACCACCTTCACCAATTCACTTGGGGATGTCGTACTGGACATTCAAGATATCCATGATGTCGATAAATGTTTCGGTTAAAAGTATCAGCCAGCTATGATATACTCGAAAGGCTGTGGGTCTAGAACTAAACTCACGCACATTACTTCCCACTATTTTCTGATGATTAAATTACGACTCAAGAAATTTGGTAAAAAGCGTGAAGCTAGTTACCGGATCGTTGCGGCACAAAGCACCACCAGACGTGATGGTCGCCCCTTGGAAGAATTGGGCTTCTACAACCCCAGAACCGATGAAGTTCGCTTAAATACAGAAGCGATCGTCAAACGACTCCAACAAGGTGCTCAACCCACCGATACCGTGCGTCGGCTACTAGAAAAAGCGAACGTTTATGAGCAACTAGGTACCAAGTAACGTGACAGTTTCTCCTCCTCCAACCAATTCGCCCGACTACGAGCAACTGGTAAAATTCTTGTTCAAACCATTTTTGAAGGCTACAGAGACACTCGCTGTCAATTGCGAGTACACAGTCGATCGCCATCGTGTCTGGCTGCGGGTTGCCTTTGCCAGCGACGATCGAAGCACTGCTGTTGGTCGTGGCGGGCGCAATATCCAGGCGATTCGTACAGTGCTCCAAGCGGCTGCAACAGGGGTCGGGCAATCCATTCATCTCGATGTATACGGTAGCAGCCCTAGCTCTGGATACGAAGAGTCAGAACGCATTTCAGAGCCGAGTTCTGAAAATAGACCCCCGCGAATCGCCCCAACTCGCAAACCCGCTAATGGGGGCGCGAAAGAACAACGGGGTGGAGATGGGGCTGGCTCCCCACCACCGATTCGTCCCCGTCGCTGACACAACAGCTCAAACTTCAACCCATCGTCACTTGCTGCGTTGCCATCAACGCAGTCAAACCGATTACCCCACGCTGGCAGCCATGAGAATTGGACATTCCCAGCCAAATCCGATCGCGACCCCGCTGGTGGCGATAAAATCGGGGTGAGGCGTTGACATAAGCGCAGGCACTATTGACATTGGTGGCGAATCTTTGGGCTTCCAGATAGGAGTCGGTGATGATACAATCAGCATGTCCACTACTATACCGATCGATCGTCTCCACCGCTCGATCCACATTTTCCACAAATTTGAAGGCAACAATTTTGCGTAAATATGGGCGAAACCATTCCCCATCCTCTGCCAAATGCAAGTACTCGCCATAATTATTCACCAACTCGCGATCGCCATGAAGTTGAAAGCCCTTTTCTTTCAAGCTCTTCCAGAGTAAGGTCAAGGAAGATGCTTGGAGATCTCGATGAATCAATACTTTTTCGATCGCATTTACAGCATCTGGTTCGCCCACATGACTGTCACAGATAGCATACCGAACTAAATCCAGATCTCCATTTGCCCCCCAGTATAAATAACAATTGCCGATCGCTGCTGGTAAGATTGAGACAGTCGCTTGCTGAGTAACTTGATGGATTAGGCTCGGTCTACCATAGGGAATGACCAGATTTACCTGCTGTGTCTGGGTTACTAGCTCGTATAATAGGCTGGGAGCGGGATCGATAAGCTGGACAGCATTAGGTGGAAAATCTAGCTGTTCTAGACCCCTTCTCAAGGCAGTTGCGATCGCCACGTTACTATGTTTTGATTCGATGCCTCCCCGCAGAATGATACTATTACCTGTTTTGAGGCTCATTCCGGTTACAAGTATCCCCAGCTCTGGCAATGCTTCATAGATAAATGCGACTGTACCTAGTGGCTTGACTTGGCTGTAGCTATGGCGATCGTTTACTTGGGCACCAGGATCGCTAGTACCGCACAGGGGGGCAAGCTCTCCCAGTTTAAATAATAGATCGATATGTCGATGCAGGCGTTCGGGAGTGAGTCTGAGCCATTCCAGCAGCAATTCAGAAATTTTTAGTTCTCGGCTTGTCTCCAAATCGAGGGTATTAGCTTCTAGGATATCCTGAGCTGCCTCTTGAAGAGCTGTCGCCATCGCTCCAATTGCGCGATCTCGTTGCTTGTTGCTAGTAGCGGCTAGCAGTCGTGCAGATCGAGCTGACTCTTGGAAGACTCTGGCTAGGTTAAAATTGTTAGTGTCGTTTTCCATCAGAAGGTTGTTAACCTTGGCTAACTAGCCCATACAATCTAAATAAGGACAGCAATAACTATCGCCATTCATGGTACACGATTAATGCTCAAATTAGTTATTTTCGATCGAGTAGGTAATAATTAATTCCCCAACAGCTCCTGAACTTGAGTGTCAAGAATTTAGGATAGTGCTTTCGCAACTATACTGCAAACGGCTAAAGATTAGACTTGGCGAGGAATCAGATCGAAGGGCTTCTTGCGAGAAGCCCTTGAATCTGGGGTAATTCTAGAAGGTCGATATCTTAACCGTTTGGTTTATACTGTAAAAGACCGAGGATTTATATACTGCTCGATCTTCTATTTACGTTTAAGCGGGAGACGCGATTCGAACGCGCGACATCAACCTTGGCAAGGTTGCGCTCTACCACTGAGCTACACCCGCAATTGCCTTGTGTTTTTCACACTCTTCTAATCATGACAGAATAGTTTGATTTTGTCAACATTTATTTTTCAGAGTGGGGAGCTAGCTACGAAACTGTTGTTGGTAGGCGAGGTAGACGGCTTCGATCAAGACATGGGGATCTAGATTTGGCGGTCGATTTTGGAAGTCGGTAATTTGGATCAATCGCTGTGCTAGCCTGTCGCTAACTTGAATTTGGGCGGCTGAGGTGAGGTGGGGATAACGGTACAGGTAGTTACGGATGGTGGCAAATTCATCTGGTGTCAGGGCGGCTATTTGGGCGGTTTGGCGGAGGTGCGGTGCTAGGGATATCGCTGCTGTAGAGAGTAGCTCTAATGATTCACTAGATGTGGGTTGCCCTTCTTGGATTACGAGGGTGCCAGCTACGAAATCGCCGAGTCGCTTTTCTTGGGGGGTGAAGATGATTAGTAATAAACCCAAAAAAGAAATATCATCGATCGGGCGGAGCAAGGCGCGGAGGATCGATTGCTGCAAGCCGACGTTTCGCCCATCTTCTCGAATCACGCGGATCTTGGTGTAACGCTTGCCAGGTGTTTGTCCGCGCCAGAGGGTTTCAAAGCAGATAAAATAACCGATGTATACTGCAAATACGATTAAAAGTTGGATGGCAAAAAACCACGGCCGAATGGGATCGGATTGAAGCCAACTAACTTGGATTAATAAAAATCCCCACAGGATGAGCAACAGAATTAGCGTAGCACTCCAGATGAAATAATCGACGATTAGGGCTAGGGTTCTGCTCCCAACTCCAGCAAGGATGAATTCTAGTTCGACGCTTTCAGGAGTTTGGGATTTGACTTGCTTGAGGAACTGCATGTGGGTATGGATATCGACATCTAAAGTAACAGATCTCTACCTTCTTGTTGATTCACGAGATCGTAATAAATCACAGCTTTAATCGTTTGCCAAAAAGGCATGATGAAGAGTTCTGTCAATATTCCGAGTAAGAGACCGATCGCGATTAGGCCACTTGATAGAGGCTCATTGTTTTCACTGAAGGGTGCAAGCGGATTATTTGCCATAATTTGCATGATTTGACCGCTAACAGTCAATGCATTGCTCACCAAGCCAACTGGTAATGTAATTAAGAAGGCGATAAAAATAATTAACTTCAATCTGCCAACAAAAGGGAAACTCAACTCTTTGCTACGTCGAATACTCGATCTAGCTGTGATGTTTGATTCGATCGCTAGTGGTAACTCGGATACGAACCAGTAGCAGTAGTAACGCAAGTTGAATAAGATGAAGTAGACAAATAAACCAACGATCGTCAAACCGAAAAACACATAAGCTAATGGGTTAGACAAAAGGTTGAGTGCATTCAAAATAAAACCACAAATACCAAGAGCAATGGCAAATAGAAGATAGCTGAGTAAAAGTACGAGCGACATATATAATGTCAACCACAAAGCGAGCCTCAGAAATCCCCAAGTACGCGGAATTAATTTTTCGGTAGCAACCTGAGTTGTTTCTGGACTATCGATCAGTTCTTGATAAGCTAACCTAGAAACTATTGCTCGATCGGTTGTAGCTCTAGCCGAGAAATATAAAGTAAGGGCGATCCAGGCCAAAATTATGGGGACAAATAATATCCATAAGTTTGGCACGATGGAGACGACCATCCAGCCGAGAAATCCCGCGCCAACGGTTGATAAAAGAATCAATAGGATCCATTTGATCGATCGCAGGGACACTCGCAAATAACGCTTGAAATTGGATTTGCATAAGGTGATAGCCGTGGTAACGACGTTGCCAACAGTAAGACTACCTAGTCGATCGGTAGGATGTTTGAACATGTTGATTGATCCTAGTTTGGGCTAATTTAGATCGAACTTACGATTAACTATTGGGATAATGTTGGTATTTTATGTGGATTAGGGATGCTAATCCAGAATCGAATCGCTCCAAATCTTGCTATTGAGCCAAACATGACCAATAAATCTATCGATGACTAATTGTAGCCTAAAACTGTTGTTAGTCATAAATCAGCATCTCAAATACTGAAAACCAATCTATGCCAGATATCGCAAATCCATCACATCATCTGCTGACAATTCCCAGCCCAAAGCACCCGCATTTTGTTCTACCTGCGATCGATTTTTTACGCCAGGGATGGGAATTACTCCAGGCTGACAGATCAGCCAGTTGAGGGCGACTTGAGCGGGGGTTTTGGCATATTTGTCACCCAGCTCATTTAATTTAGTCAATATGGGTTGTAGCTGCTGCAAGCCAGCACTCTGAAAACGTTTGTCCATACTGCGGGCACCCGTTGGGGGATTGCTGGCGGTATATTTACCAGTGAGTAATCCCTGCGCTAAGGGGCTATATGCCAAAATAGTCACATCCAACTCGCGCGCCGCAGCTAGTACACCATTAGTCTCGATTTCGCGAGTAATCAGGGAATAACGCATCTGATTGACGGCCAAAGGTACACCGCGCCGAGCTAATAATTTGTGCGCTGCTCGCAACTGCTCGGCATTATAGTTACTCACCCCTACGGCTTTGATGCGCCCTTGCTCTACCTCATCGGCGAGCGCATCCATCAAACCTTCCTGACTCAAAAATGAAGGAGCGGGGAAATGTACCTGATACAAATCCACCGAGGGCATTTTCAATCGCTTGAGACTGGCTGTGACTGCATCGGCGACATCAGCCGATCGAAACCGCCAGGGCAATGGCATATACTTGGTAGCAATTTGGGTATTAGCTGTAGTTTCCTTGATAAATTTGCCCAATAGCTCTTCAGATTTACCCAATCCATAAACTTCAGCAGTATCGATAAATGTAATGTTTAGATCGATCGCGGCTTGAAAGGCTTGACGCAATTCTGTTTCACCATAATCTTTACCATACCCCCAGAATAGAGAATCACCCCAAGCCCAAGTGCCCAAGCCCATCGGTGTAACATCAATGCCAGTCGTGCCCAGGGTGGTAGTTGCCATGATTTAGAATATACAAAGAGGGATACTCCCTAATTCTAGCTAAAATAGCCAGAGAGTACTTTAAACCGTAGTCATACGGAGTAAGTGCGAACCAAACCACCTTGAGCGTAGCCGGAGGGTAAACCTTGTTTTTGTCATGACACCTGTGGTCCTTTTGAATTGCTAAATTGTTTGCAATTTTTCCAGCGCGCTTTGGTAATCCCAATCCTTATTTTGTTTCCGAAATAGATCTGCTGCTCTAAGTAAGTCCTTTTGAGCACCTTTGCGATCGCCCAAACTAGCCCTGACAAACCCTCTATTATAGTGGGCTTTGGCATGATTTGGATCGAGTTGGATCGCTAGATCGTAGTCGGCTAATCCACCATGTCGATCGCCGAGTCTATATCTGACGTTACCGCGATTATAATAATTGGTGGCACTGAGATCTTCAAGGGAGATCGCCTTATCATAATCAGCTAGAGCACCGTCTCGATCGCCTAATCTATCGCGGAGTAGTCCTCTATTGACGTATGCTTTGGCGTGATTGGGGTCGAGTTCGATCGTACAATTGTAGTCGGCGAGTGCGCCCTGCCTGTCGCCAATGCGAGCGCGAGACACACCTCGATTGTAATAACCATGGGCATCTTGGGGATGCTTCATACTTCGGGTGGGATCTACAGCTCCAGCCCATTGATCTTCTAATTCTTCATGCATAATCGATAGCTCCGATTTATCTAAATATTAGATTATGGATACACTTCTACTCCTAGATCGTAAACGATCGACCGCGCTCTTTTCGATCTTTGTGGGTCGATCCAAATTATTTCTCACGGATTATCAATACACTTTTGTCTTGACGCGAGCAATTAGAAATTCTCGCTCATCTTCCCACCGCGACCTTTTGCTCATAGCGGATTCCAGCAGATGCGAGCCTGTCGATGGCTTCGCCTAGTCTGTCGAGATCGGCAATGAGACTAATTCTAACATACCCCTCGCCACCAATACCAAAAGCATTACCAGGTGTAAAAACAACACCAGTTGTCTGTAAAACCATCAGGGCAAAGTCAGTGGAATTCCAACCTGGAGGACAGGGCACCCACAGATACATAGTAGCAAGAGTTGGTTTAATCTTCCAGCCCAATTTGCCCAAACCCTGAATCATAAAATCGCGGCGTTCGCGATAGCGGTTTTGGACTGTGGTAACATACTCGTCAGGTAGCTCTAGAGCAGTCTGAGCAGCAGTTTGGAGTGCAGAAAAGATCCCATAATCGAGATTGGTTTTGATCTTCCGTAGCCCTTGAATGATCTGACTATTGCCGACGACAAAGCCGACGCGCCAGCCCGCCATATTATAGGTTTTGGAGAGGGTATGAAACTCCACGCCGATTTCCTTGGCACCAGGGATTTCTAGCAGGCTGGTGGGCTGGTAGCCATCAAAGGCGAGTTCGGCGTAGCAGAGATCGTGAACGAGCATGATTTTGTACTCGTGGGCAAATTCGACGACTTCTTCAAAGAATGAGCGGGGAACTGTAGCTCCGGTGGGGTTGCTGGGATAATTAAAAAATAGAATTTTGGCTTTGCGGGCAACGTCTTCAGGAATGTCAGTGAGATCGATCGCCCAATCATTCTCTGGTTTGAGGATAATATTATGAATATTAGCCCCGGCGATCGCTGGGCCGCGAAAATGGACGGGATAGGCGGGGCTAGGAACTAAGACGGTATCGCCAGGATTGATGTAGGCGAGGGCGAGATGTCCCAAGCCTTCCTTGGAGCCAAGGAGAGGGAGAGCTTCACTATTGGGGTCGAGGGTGACACCATAGCGACGATGATACCATTTGGCGATCGCTGCCCGAAAGCTAGGTGTACCTTCAAACGGGGGATAGCCGTGATTGGTGGCTTCATCCAGTGCTGTTTTGGCGGCGGCGATGACGGGTGCTGGAGCGGGGCCGTCGGGATTACCCATACCCAAGTCGATCAAATCTACGCCCTGAGCGCGAGCATTTGCTTTGAGTTCGTCGAGGCGAGCAAATACATACTGAGGGAGAGCTTGAAGGCGATCGGCGGGGCTAATCCAGTCTAATGTCATTGTCTGTTTCTAGGGTGCAGGGGCAGGGATGAGAGCGCGAGCATGTCTATCTAGGATATCAGGTTCGTTGACATTTCGGACTATCCAAGGGTCGATTCTCCTCCGCCTGTTGGCGTAAGCCTGCCGTTAGGCACGGTAGACGCTTTGCGCTTACGACAAGGAATAGTCGATCGATGATTTTACATTGCCGATAATTTAATTGGCTAGAACAGGTTAAAAAAATAGTTCTGGTATAGCAATTGACACTAATAATCAGTAAATATACGAGTAAATAATAATTCTATCGATTAAATATCCGTACCGACACGGATCTCCAAACCACTTAGCAGCAGCCAGAATAGCAGGGTAAGAACAGCACAGCAGGGATGAAGAAAGAAAAGTACTTTTCATCCACAATTGTTACTCAGTGAATTTTTTTTGTGTCAGTTCAACTTGTTGAGCGAACTGAAGTAGACAAGCAACAACCCCGATTTGAGTAAACGTTAAATTATAGAGGAATTCCTTCTAGTGAGACCAGCAAACCCTAAAAATAATATCACAACTTACGCACGTCCCCTGATCGCTTCAGCACTGATTGCTGGTGGTTTAGGTCAACTTGCATTACCCGTATTTGCCCAAGTAGCAGCTCCGGCGAATACCGAAATCAGTAACACTGCTGAGGCATCTTATGAAGATGAATCTGGGACAAAACTCAATACTGCTTCCAACACAGTTACGATCAAAGTAGCCAAAGTAGCTGGTATCTATGTCAAAGAAGTTGGTTTTACCAATATTGCTACCCCTGGAAGTTTCCGACGCGGAGACACAATCTACTCGAATTTTGAAGTCAAGAACACTGGTAACGATGGTCTGAAATTCAAAGTACCAAAACTAGCTAAGGTCGTTGGTAGTGCTACTTTTAAGAAAGTTCAGTATGAGTCCGCTCCTGGTGTATGGACAACAGTACCCGATGGTGGTGCAGACTCCCAGACAATTGCTGTTAATGGCATCTTGAAAGTCCGTGTCGAATTAGAGATCAGTTCTACGGCTGTCAATAATACCGATATCACCGTTACATTAGGTCAAACCAAAACTCCTGGTGCTATCAACCTCAAACGTGGTGTTGGGATTGGGGAAGATACCAATGACAATGACATCTATACTGTAGATGCTGAACCTGAGCCAGGCTTGGTAACCATCGGTGGAGCGGCGGCGAATGGTATTCGTGAAGCTTCTGCTCAACAGAAAATCCCAGTCAATGCGACTAAACAGGCTGTCCCCCAGATTACGTTAACTAACGGTACTCCCGCTCCTGTTGGTGCCACTAACCAAGATACTGTCGAATATAATGCCACTGTTAAAGTGCCTAAGTTGGATACTAATGGAGTTGAGAATGCTGACTTAGCACCAACATCGATTAAGCTCAACACTACCACTGTCCCAACGACAACAGCTCCAGGTACAGGAGTAGCAACACCTCGCGTAATTGTTGCCCTACCTATTCCTGCAAATGTAGTTTTAGACGCAGCTCCTTCTGCACCAACGAACTGGGCAGTTGTGTATGCTACGACAACTGGTACTGTTGGTGAGGTGGTTTGGTCTACACAACCTCCTGCAAACATCAGCGATGTCAAACAAGTTGGTTTCATCTATGAACCAACTGGAAGCACCCCAACAGTAGGAGTATCTTTACCTGCTATTGATACCGTTACCACTCTTTTCGCGGTTACAGTGAAGACTAATGGTGTAGGGCCTGTGAGTGCGACTGCATCGGTTTATGGTACTACCCCAAATCCAGATGGTACGCCAGATCCGAATAAACCCGCTCGTGCAGATGCAGACAAAACATTTACCACGATTCGTGATACTGTCGCCAGCCCGATTTATAATGGCCCCGTTGCTAATGCAGAAGCCAAAGGACCTGGTGGCGATAATAATACCGACTTTACAAACAAATCAGTATCGATTCCTTTAGCTGATGCTAAACGTGATGATGGAGAAAATCTTAACCTCACAAAAGCTGCTACATCAGTAAGTTTCAACAACTCAGTTAAAAATACTAACCCAGGGACTGCTGAGATCTATCTCTTACCAACTCCCCCAGCAGTTGCTGGAGATCTACCACCAGGTACAAAGGTCAAGATCTCCAAGTCTGATGGTACAGAAAGTCGTACTTACACCTATAATGGTAGTGCTTTCGAAACTGTTTCTACAGACAATTTCCCCACTTCTACTACAGCAACTCCACCGATCAAACTAACTGTTGCTGCTGATGGGACTGTGGCCTACAAAGTAGATGTGACTCTACCCGCAATTATCAAACAATTAGTAGGCTATCCAGTACCCATTACAGCCTTTACTGGTGGTACTATCACGCCTGGAATGACCCTATTACCTGTTGCTGCTGGCAGTGGTGCTACTGCAACATTTGCACCTACTGCTAAGAATATCACGATCGATCGTGCCTACACTGGTTTCATCAATCTGGTCAAGGAAGTACGGGTATTAGATGCTCTTTCACAGCAAGATGATCCTAGTAATGGTGCCCTCACCTACTTGACAGGAAAGGTAGATACTCTCAAAGCTATCCCTGGTAAATTCATCCAATACCGGATTCGGGCTGTCAACATCTCTACGCCTGCTGATGCTTCGGCAACAGATAGCCAACTCCTCAAAGCCAAAAATCTGGAGATGGTAGAGAATGGTACCATCCCTGGCGGAAACAACTGGGCAACAACAACTAGTCACGAGTCTAGCACTGCGAAAACTGTAAATGTTGCGAACGGAACACCTGTAAGTAGCTCGATTGTGTATGACCTTGGCAAGAGCGATAGTCAGACGAATATCAATATTTATACAGTCAAGTTGACTGACACAATCCAACCTGGTGCAAATGCGGCTCCTGCCTTTGTATTCATCCGTAAGGTTAACGAACCTGCCGAAAAAGGAGGTACTGCGGCAACTACAACACCTGCAATCTAATTGGTGAGATGCGATCGCCGTTGAAAGTCTAATTCAATCTGCCTATTTTCGAGGTGAATATTCTCTCACCTTGAGCTGGGGGCGATCGCCATCTTCTCTTTTTATCCAGTTATAAGTATGGGTAATAACGGGTTTTAATTTGCAAGTAATTTTAATGATGCTAATAATCGACAGTAATAGTGGGAATAATAAGAAGGAGTAAAATTAGCGACATTATTGCTGGTTAAATCGTCTAATTACTCATGTACATCTATAAACTAAAAAAGTATCATGTATAAATTATTCATCGCTAGTGTTACCACCATTGCCCTAATTGGAGCTACTGCTCTCACTCACCAACTCCCGCTATCCGCTCAAGCACAACCTAGTACAGCACCAAATCCAGCCGCAGCCAAGCGGGTTTTGCTCACGCTCAAAGCAGAGAAACAGGTCAAAGTCGGTGACAAAATTTCTTACGAATCAACTTCTGGTAAATCTGTCAAACCTGGAGATATTCTCAAGTATAGTGTCAATGCCAAAAATGCTGATAAACCAGTCAAAAATTTGGTCTTGATTCAACCAGTACCCAGAGGTACTAGCTATGTCAAAAACTCGGCAACAGCTCTAAATGGTGCTGAATTGATGTTCAGTCTTGATAATGGGAAGACTTATGTAGCCAAGCCGATGTTGGGCAAGAAGGAAGCTCCAACAACTGCATACACAAATCTGCGCTGGAAGTTTCCAGGTACGATCGCAGCTAAAGGCCAAGTCAACGCAACTTATGAAGTTGTAGTTAACTAAAGAATCGATTCTCAATCCTTATTTTAGATGATGCCAAATAGTTGTAACTGTTGTTATGCTAATTTGGCTTTATTTATATGCGAAAAAAAATAAACATGTTTGTAGAGCAATGAGATTGTGAAAAAATATCCAAATGATATCCCAAAAATAATTAATTATTCACACACTCTATTTGGTGCTGGACTGATTGCCAGTAATTTGACATATCTAATCTCTACCGCTGATGCCGCACCAATTTTATCGATTAAGAATCAAGCAACCGCTAGCTATGAAGAACAAAACGATCTGGTCAATAATCGACCTAGAGTAATTAATACTGTTTCTAATTCGATTGCGGTTACGGTTGGCGAAGTTGCGGGAATTACTATTAGTCAAAAAGGAATTACTAACGATCGAGATGGCAGTATATTTATTAGTAATCCTGGCCAAACGATCTATGTTTATTTTGACGTGACGAATATTGGTAATGATGGTACCAAGATATTCGTGCCGAATAAAGCTACTCTAACTGGTGGCGGTAGGGTTGATAAAATTCAGTATTTTGATGAGACTACGAGTGGCTGGATAAATATTCCTGATGCTGGTTTTACTTCTGGTAATATTGATGTAAAAAAGGTACTCAAGGTTCGGATTGTTGTCAAAGTAAATGATGGATCTAGTGGCAATCTGAGTGTGAGTTTGGGCAAAACTTCCCCGACACTCGATCGTCAGAATATTCAAATTGTCAATGCGAATATCGATACTCTCAAGAAAAGCAATCGAGTATTTACGATCGATAATAATGATTCGATCGATAATGAAATTGCTGGTGCCCCAAATAATGGTACTCGAGAAGCAATGGATACCCAAACTATCTCGATTATTCAGCCTGACGGGATTGTAATTGGGCCTCGCGAAGCGATTTTAAATGGGCCTAAAGATAATCCAGCAGCTCAAGGAGTTGGCAAGGATAATAATCAAGATTATACCAACAAAAGTATCCTAACTTCTGTTCAAAGAGGTGAGGTATTAAATCCTCCAGTCATCGGTTTTACTAATACCGTTGAAAATAGGACGTTCGCCTTGGCAGATACTAAGATTATGCCAGTACTAAAAGCTGACGAAATGTTGCCAAATGGAACTACTATTACTTTAAGAAATTCTCAATATTCAACCGCAGATTTTGACGTGGTATTTACTGTGATTAATGGAGCGATCGTTCCGGCAAATGCCAGTAAACCAACTTTAGTCTTATCACAATTTCCAAACATATTTATTTTAAATAGAACCAAAAATAAATTAAATTCAACTAGTCGTTACTTCTCCACACTTGATTCGGGTAACATCGATCGACTTAGAACCAATCCAGTAAAATTAATTGCTGCTACTAATCTTGAGGAATTAAGTTTAGATATAGCTCAAGTACCCACAAGTACCAAGACTAGTTATATCACAGCTATCGATCTACCTGATGGTACTGAAGTCCTTAAATCCTATGCGATCCAACTGATTGCATTTGTCGATCGAAATAATGACGATTTACCCGACCCTACTGAGCTGCAAAATAAGACGACCGATCGAGTCTACACCGGATTTATCGATGTATTTAAAGAGTCTCGCGTCTTTGCTACCGATGGTGTCACAGTGCTCAAAGATTTTAGCACCAGCCCCAAATTAGCCAAATCTGGTGAATATTTGGAGTACCGAGTTACCTTCAAAAATATCTCACCAAATACTCCCGATGCAGATGGTAGCAAAGGGATCTCTGCTGCCAATTTTACCATCATCGAAGATGGTTATAGTGCTCCGAATAATTGGGGAGGTTTGACAGAAAACGATCCTAATTCGGCGACTGTTTCGGTGGGTAGTGTTGCCTTTAGTCGAAGCGATAAAACTGCTACTACGACGATCGATCGACGAGTGACTAAGTATATTCACTCTGTTGGTACTTTGCTACCTCAAGCCCAAGGTACTTTCATTTTCCGTCGTCGAATATCTCAGTAAGTTTCTCAAATTATCGGTAAGCTGTTCGACATTTAAAGTACATTCGCCGTCAGTTCGACTCCGCTCACTGAGCGGAGTCGAAGTGAGCGGAGTCAAATAACTTTTCAAACATCCTCTGAGCGGGAATCTGAGATTAGTAGAGAACTATTTAATATCTACTAGGTAAATATTCGCCAATTAAATTTAGATTCGATCGAAATCACCGTAGAACAACGGGTGACGTTGATGGGGTTGATAAGTATAAATAGTAACAGAGCTGTTAATTTATCCAAAGAAAATTATTTAAGTTTGCTATTACACATAAGGGAATAAGTCAAGTGCTCAGGTTACAATCGCGACGGCACCTCTATTATCTAACAAAATATCTTCAGTTGTTCGGACTGACGATTTTTGGTGTGACGCAGGTTAATGTCGTTCGTGCGATCGATACGCCCCCAGAGATAATCAATAAAGCGCAGTATACTTATGTTGTTGATGCCACCGAATATAGTACTGCTGGCGTTATTATCAACCAAGAAAAGACAGATCCTTTTAGCTTGGAGCCTCTACTCTTCAATATTCAGGCTAGTACTAATCAAATAATTAATAATCCTAGACTTATCGATCCTGCGGGTGGCATCACTGGTTGTAATGGAGAAATTTTAGCCAGTTATGAGGGTTTTAGTGTTGGGTTATATGAGACACCCGATCGATTGAGACTGGGTAACCTCGTCGCTCTGACCCCCACAGAAGTACCAGATCTCCCAAATAATGGTGTCCCCGAAGGTTTGACTCCAAATAGACAAAATAGTAATCCTTATGCTTTGACAATTGGGAATGCAACCGGACAATATAACTTCTTGCTCGATCGATCTAGAGGACAACAAAACATCGGCAAAAGCTATATCCTCGTCATCAAACCACCTGCTAGCTCTCCTTACGGCGAACGCCAAATCTTGCTAGATATACTCAGTAGCACTAGTACCGAAATCACTTTCAACGTGACTAGTCTAGACAATCAGGCTCTGGCTAATGGCAATGCAGCCACTACTCAAACCATCACCACGCCGATTCAAGAATTGAACACTACTCTCTCCCTGCTGGGATTGAATGTCGGTGTCTGCAATCCGCAAACCTTCCAAATTATCAAATCTGCCGACAGAGCAGCCGCCGAGCCAGGGGATACAGTCGTTTATCGGTTAGTACTAAAAAATCTATCCCTCACCACCATCGGTACCCTAGTCGTCACCGATACACTACCCCTCGGTTTGCAGCTCCAACCTAATGCTGTCAAAGCCAAACAGGACAACCTCGATATTCCCGTCACAGTCACTCAAAACGGTCGTGTGGCGACCTTCCGCTTCAATACCATCTTTGACCCCAGAAAAATAATTAACGTTGCCTACGCCGCCACTCTGACACCCGATGCGGTGAGAGGAACGGGTCGAAATAGTGCCATCATGACGGGAATTCGGGGGGATAATAATACCGCAATTACAGATGGCCCTGCTATTCATCAACTCCAAATTCGTCAGGGAATTCTGAGCGATTCTGGCACCATTATCGGGCGGGTATTTGTGGATAAAAATTTCGATGGCGAACAACAGCCCAATGAGCCAGGAATACCCAATGCGGTGATTTTTCTGGATGATGGCAACAAAATCACCACAGATGTGAATGGTTTATTTTCGGTCAAGGGTGCTTCAAATGGCTATCGAACTGGAGTTCTCGATCTGAGTAGTTTACCTGGGTACACTTTAGCTCCCAATCTATATTTCAAAGAACGCAATAGTCAATCTCGGTTAGTCAAGCTAGCTCCTAGTGGTTTGGTGCGGATGAACTTTGGGGTCACACCTACCGCTGGGGAGGGGAAATAAACCGATGAAACTTCAACAACCAATTCTCAAAGCTTTCTTGCTTGGTGCAACTGTTAATGTGGGATTTGTTAATTTAGTTGATGGTGCTCGCGCTCAGACTGCGCCAGAAATTCGGCAAGTTTCGGAGCCGAGTGTCAATGCTCCAGCAGTAGTGGCGGAAACTAGTCCTAGTGTAGCTCCGAGTGGAAGTACTGAGGTAAAAATTCTCAGCCCGACGACTAATGCGGTGATTGATATCCCCGCTGCAACTATTGTCGTTCAGTATGGGGTGGGTGCTAAACTCGATCTCAAGGTGAATGGTGCGGCAGTCGATAATTCGCTGATTGGGCGCACGGAGACGGATAGTCAGAATAATACGATTACCCAAACTTGGTATGGTGTGGCTCTGGGTGCGGGGGAAAATATTTTAACTGCACAGGCGACGAATAATGGGGTTGTGGGGCAGGTGTTTACCTCGAAATTAATCGTACGCGGTGCGCCAAAAACGTTGGCGGTGCGATCGATCGAGTCGCGGGTTCCGGCGGATGGGAGGTCTTTGCTGTCGATCGAGGGTAAACTACTCGATGAGAATGGCAATGTCTCTAAGCAAGATGGAATAGTTACGCTCAATGCTAGTGCGGGAACGTTTGCCGGAGTAGACCAAGACCGCGACCAGCCTGGTTTTCAGGCTGTCGTCAAGGATGGTAATTTTACGGCCCAATTGCGCTCTGGTATCGATGTTCAAACGGTGAAAATTCGGGCGAGTACGTCTAATTTGGAGGGGTTTACACAAGCTCAGTTTGAGACTAGTTTGCGTCAAGGGATTGCGACTGGGGTCGTGGATTTCCGCTGGGGAAATCGGGGGACTGATTACTATCGCAATTTTCGGGACTTTTTACCTGATGACCGGAATAATAATAGCGAGCTGAGTGTTACTGGTCAAGTATTTGGGACTGGGAAAGTTGGCGATTGGTTATTCACTGGGGCTTATAATAGTGCTCGCGCCCTGAATAAGTCCTGTGGTGGTGATACTCGACTATTTCGCGATGGAAATGGGGCTAGTTGTGATGACTTGTATCCGGTGACTGGGGATGCTAGTAAGGTGGATGTGCTCACACCCTCACAAGATAGCGTTTTTGTCAAGTTCGAGCGGTCTACGGGTGTGCCGAATGGCTTGCCGGATATGGCGATGTGGGGCGACTACAGTACTAGTGAGTTTGCCAATAAGTCCCAACAATTTTCGGCGACTAATCGACAATTGCATGGTGCGAAGGTCAATTATAATTTGGGCAATCTCCAAGCGAGTACTTTTTATGGGGATAATGTTCAGGGTTTCCAACGGGATACTGTGGCTCCCGATGGCACGAGTGGATATTACTTTCTCTCGCGGCGGTTAATTATTGGTGGTACCGAACAGATTTCGATCGAAACTGAGGAATTAAATCGCCCTGGAACGGTTCTAAGTAGTGAGCCATTGGTACGGGGAGCGGATTATGAGATTGATTACGATCGAGGCTCGATTTTACTGCGTCGTCCTTTATTGCGGACTAGTGTAGATGGTAGTGGCAATGTGGTCGTACGAAAAATTGTTTCTACTTACCAGTATCTCACACCTGGGGTCAATACGAGCATTGTCGGCGGACGGTTCCAATTTAACTTATCTCGCGAGTTGAACCAAGAAAGTTGGCTCGGTACTAGCATCGTCAATGAAACTCAAGGCGTACGCAATTTTACGCTCTATGGTGCTGATGCAATTATCGCTCTATCTCCCACGAGTAATATTACTGCCGAATATGCCAAATCGACTAATGCTACCACCTTCGATGGTCGCGCTGTAGATGGTGCGGCATATCGAGCCGAAGCCAATCTCAAACCGAGTGAAGCCTTTCAAGGGCGCGCTTTTTATCGGAGTACGGAACCAGGTTTCTCTAATAATGCCACATCTAGCTTTGTTGCTGGACAAACACGTTATGGGGGAGAAGTCAACAGTAAAATTGCGGCAAATACCAACGTCCGCGTCCAAATCGAGCGCGAAAATAATCACGGTATCGCTCCCGCCGTACTATTTCCCAATCTCGCCGACTTACTCGCCGCCAGAAATGGGGCAGTTCCTGGCTCTGTGCTCGATAATGGGTTGACCACCGTTACCGCTGGCTTACAACAACGGATCGGTACAGTCAGTGTAGATCTAGATTACGTCAACCGCAACAGGGAAGATCGACTATCGACAACAAATACGGGTAGTTCGAGTCAGATTCGATCGCGTCTATCTGCGCCGATCTCCAACAATCTCACCTTTCGCGCCCTCAATGAAACAGCCCTAACCACTCAACAAGACCAACTCTATCCCAACCGGAGCACATTGGGCTTAGATTGGGCTGTCTATTCGGGAGTCAACCTGAAACTGAACCAAAACTATATCACCGGAGGTCAATTAGCCAATACTTCATATACTAGTGTAGATTTAGATGCCAACTACAAACTAGCTGACAATACTGCTGTAACTGGACGGTATTCTCTGAGTCCATATCAATCGATCGGAGCTGTAGGACTTCAACAGGGAATCGTCCTCAAACCTGGTTTGAAGCTAGATCTCGCCTACGAACGCCTGCTCACAGGTGCTAATGGCGGATATTCCCAAACCGGAGCCGGACAACAATCGCCCCAACCTTTCGCCCCAGGTCAAAGTGGCTCTAGCGTTGGGGTTGGTGGGGGGAATAGTTATAGTGTGGGCTTAAACTACACTGACAATCCCAGTTACCAAGCGAATGCTCGATATGAGTATCGCGATACGGTGGGTGGGAATAGTTCGGGCATTAGTGGGGGAATTACCGGAAAAGTTAGTGCGGATGTAACCGCGCTGATTCGCTATCAACAAAACGCTGTTGCTAACCAAGTTTTGAGTGGTTCTAGTTTGGGTAGTACGGCAAATTTGAAGGTGGGGCTGGCTTATCGCAATCCTGAGAGCGACAGGTTTAACGCACTCCTGAGTTACCAGTATCGCCGCAATCCGAGTATTATCCCTGATGATATTCTGACGAGTATCGGTAGTGGTTCTGAGGATAACACGATCGCGGCGGAGGTTATCTATGCTCCTAGTTGGCAATGGGAGTTGTATGGTAAGTACGCTCTCCGTGCGGGGACTAATACTCTCGCTAGCAATCTGATTACGAGTAGTGCGCTATCGATCGGTCAACTCCGCGCTACTTATCGGCTGGGCTATAGTTGGGATCTGGTAGCGGATGGTCGAGTTATTTCTCAACGGAATCAAGGCTATACGGAGACTGGTTTGGCTCTGGAGGCTGGTTATTATCTGACTCCAAATCTACGGCTCTCGGCGGGTTATGGTTTGGGGCGGGTGGATGATCCGACGATCTCTGGTGGTAATCGGGCTGCTAGTGGGGGTTATTTGGGCTTTACGGTGAAGGTGGATGAGTTGTTCAGTGGTTTTGGGTTGCAGCGGGTTTCGGGGCCTCAGCAGCAGGAATCGGTGGTGGCTGTGCCTAAGTAGGGGCACGATACAGCCTATCCCCTACCACCCTATTCCCTATCCCCTATCTCCTATTTCCTATCCCCTAAATGCTCTGGTGTGGTGAGAACCCGGATCTGGGGGTTCTGACCCCCAGACCCCCCATTGGGTGGCAGGGCTGATCCATTCACCAGAGAAAAATAGCTTTAACCCTTTTCTGTCGTTAAGCCTCAATCGAATGTCAATTGAAGTTAAACGGAGCAATTGGGTTTCAGGATTATTCTTTTTCCAATGGATCAACCCTGCCCATTGGGTGGGGGAGTGTCCCCCCCCCAAACCCCCCCTCAAAGCATAGGTTGTTTGAGGCGGTGGGGTGGATGTATTGCCGCTTTGTTGGTTTGTGGGCTGCGGAGCTTTTTGGAGGGAGTTGGAGGTTTCGGAGGATTTGCATTTTTGTACTTGTTTGCTAGGTATCTACATATGTCTATCCCCTATCCCCTACTACCCTACCACCCTCCCCCTCTCCCCCTATCCCCTACCACCCTCCCCCTCTCCCCCTCTCC
>JANMEL010000008.1:0-10107 GCA_031376885.1 Chamaesiphon sp. OTE_70b_metabat_96
GATTTGGAATTGGGTGGGCGTGGGCAGACTCAATTGCTACAGATGCTAATGCGACGATTAGACAACTAACTACGTCCAAACAGAACCGGATCGAAGCTTTAAAGGTGGATATCGAAATCGGTAAAAAAGTGGCGAGTGAAATCATCACAAAAATGGAATTGCAACTGGAGAACCCGACCAAAAAGAATATGTTGGGATTTGCCAAGAGGTTAATGGGATTAGAATCTAAGATTGATCGGATTCACCGTAAAGAAATTGAGTTGAACCGACTGAGAAGCGAACAGCGTTTACATATTTGCTTTGGTGGATCTAAATTAGCTTCTTCACAGCATCATTTGGATGAGAACAACTATGATTCAATCGACCAATGGCGTGAGGATTGGCTCAAAAAGCGTTCGGGTAACTTTTATAGTGTTGGGAAAGGTCGAGTTGCTGGCAATAATCCAGTAGCCGGAATTCATCATGTCGAAGATGATTTATTCAAAGTTATTTTATCTGTTCCCACCTTCTTGAGGGAAGACTATGGTAAGACCGTAGAATTAGAATTTACCTTGGATGGCAAGAGAAAGAGCGATATATTATATGCGCTAGAGGCGAATAAACCGATTACTGTTAGCTGCTTTCGGCGGGAACATAAAGATGACCAATGGTATATTCATCTATCTTCTTACATCGCAGATATTCCCACAGTTACCTCAATGCGAAATGGTTGTCTAGGAATTGACCTTAACGCGAAAACAATTGATGTAATTTACATCAAACCTGATGGCAATCCAGATCGAGCTTTTAAAGGTTTGAGCTTTGCGATTCCAATTGGTACAACTGGACAAGTCAAATCTCAACTTAGAGATATTCTCAAAGATATCGTTATATTAGCGAGTAGTTTAAACTGTTGGATTGCTTGTGAGAATTTGGATTTCACCCAAAAGAAGGCATCACTGAGACATACAGGTTCTAGAGATTATAACCGAATGCTTTCAGGTTTTATCTATGATGGCTTTCGTTCGGCACTAGTGGTTAGAGCGGAAAAAAAAGGTGTCGGGGTCAAATTTGTATCGGCAGTATATTCGAGCGTAATTGGCATGGTTAAATACATGTCCAAATATGGCTTAAATAGTGCCACAGCCGCAGCAATGACGATTGCGCGTCGGGCATTGGGTTTTCGAGAATTAATCCCCCAGCAATGGTTAAAAACTCTCCCTGCATTCTTTTCACCGGAGGATAAAAAGGATGCAGGCTTCGGATCGGGGTGGAGAAAAATTTCTAAGTTACTTAGAGATAATCATATCCATCGCGGTCAACATTTTCAACCGAATACCGTGTTACGGCTCCTGACAGATTCCCTTCAATCCAGCCGAGGAAAGAAGGGAAGGAACGCCGCTGTGACCCTTGTGGCTAGTTCATAGGGTACGGATTGAAAGTGAGGGTCGGGCGCAGGCTGTCCCTGACCACGAATAAAGCATCAATCACCGAGGATGCGAAAGTGATTAGCTATCAATAGCTTTTATTATGTTTTTAGTAGGTGCCAATGCCTTTCTACTCTTGTTGAATATCAAAATCCTCCCGTGTCGGCAAGTCCATTGCTAGAGCCAAAGCAGTCGAAATCTTTTCCATCGAGGCGATCGAGAGACTACCTCGATAGTCACCAAACCGAGATTTTGATAAGATTCTAACCTGTTCTGCTAAAGCAATAGAATCAGCAATTAAGCCCCCTTCTGGGGCGTAAATTAGAACTTGAGTCACATAAACTCGCTTGCCAGGGCGATATGTAGTACAGGGAATCGCTAATACTGTTGGGCTACTAGTATTAATTGAGTTACGACTAACCACAATTATCGGACGAGATCCCCCCTGTTCGGAACCTTCTACCGGATCTAGCCTGACATTATAAACATCGCCTCTTCTCATATTGCTGTCTCAATCGTCTGCAAGGCTTCCCATTGAGCGACGGCAAACTCCGCTTCCATTTGCAATACCTCTGCTTGGTACTCAGTATCTTGAGCCATCTGAGACAGATCGGCATCAATTTCCGCCCGTCGAATCAGTGCCAATTCTTTTTGAATCGCTCTAGCAATTAATTCATTACGGCTCTTTGCCTTTCCATCTGTTACGGCTCGATCGGTTGCTGCCAGTAGTGCTGTCGGTAGCGCGATCGTGGTGCGAGTGCTATGAATCATATTTGATGTTCAACAACTTGCTGTATTTGATGCCTTATTATACATCAAGAATGACGATCGATTAATGATAGCGATCGCCATTTTTGATAAAATCCGCCTTCGGGATGAGGCTGTAATTGCAATTTATCGATAGAACTCCAAATAAAAGGAGAATCGATCGAACGCCACTAGTCCGACACGAAGATTTCACAGCGATTCTTCAAGGGATTGAATCGACTCACCTGGCAGAAAGCCAGCATAGCCAAAATGATCGTCTAATCCCCCTGTATGGCTTAACAGATGTCTAATGGTTACCCGATCGCTATATTGACTCACTGGAAATTTCCAGCGTTTCAGGTACTGATTTGCAGGCTTATCTAAAGCAATCGTTCCATCTTCCGGCTGCGTAGCCAAAAATTGAGATTGAGCAAGATTTTGATAAACCCGCGCAAGAATTCAATATCGCTGCTGGTAGCTTAACTTGTAAATTAAGAGCATCGCAGTTGATTAAGGACTCTCAATCATGAAATTACAGTCTCGCCTTTGGGCAATTTCACTCGTTGTTTTAGGTAGTGCCGCTGCCCTCACATCTTATGCAGTCTATTCTCAAACATCTCCCCCACAAAATCTCAATTCAAAGATGCTGAGTAATCGTAGTGTATTGCGATCGGGTATCAATCGGGTCACATTTCAAAGCAAGGGTGAAACGCTGGTGGGCAATCTCTATTTGCCTGCTAGCTATAAACCTGGTGACAAACTGCCAACCGTTATCGTAACGGGTGCTTGGATGACGATTAAAGAGCAAATGCCAGGGCTATATGCTCAGAAATTAGCCGATCGCGGATTTGCTGCTTTTGCCTTTGATTTTCGTTCGTGGGGTGAAAGTGGCGGTAAGTTGAGAAGCTTTGAGTCCCCCACAGTCAAGATCGCCGACATTAAGAACGCCGTGTCCTTTCTGCAAACGGTGGACGCGGTAGACTCGAATCGCATTGCCGGATTGGGGATCTGCGCTAGTGCAGGATACATGGTAGTTGCGACCGCAGAAGACTCTCGAATCAAGTCATTGGTTACGGTTGCACCTTGGATTCACGATCCCAAAATTGTCGAAGCTGTGTATGGCGGTAAATCAACGGTACAAAAACTGATTGCTACGGGAAAAGCGGCACAAACTAAGTTCAAACAAACAGGTAAATCTGATTCTGTGTTGGCAACCAGTAAAACCGATAAAACTGCCGTAATGTTTGGAGATGTTGATTATTATCAGAATTCCAAGCGCGGTGCAATTCCAAAATGGTCGAATCAGTTTGCTCTTGCCTCTTGGTCGGAATGGCTGACATTTAATCCCATGCCGATCGCTACACGAATTAAAGTGCCAACGCTGTTTATCCACAGCGAGAAGGCAGCGATTCCCGATGGAGCACGTCAGTTTTTTGCAGCGATTCCAGGCAAGAATAAGCAAATGAATTGGTTGCCCGATCGCACTCAGTTTGATTTCTATGACCAAGATAAAACGGTGAATGAGTCGGTGACATTAATTAGCAATCGCTTGAAGTCAACTCTCTGAAAATTCCAACTTTTATTCTAATTTCTATCTCAATATTCATCTAAAAATCATCTCAAGGAGTCAATATGTCATTATCTCGCCGTCAGATTCTTGCTGTAGGTGCAACTGGTTTAACTGGTGCGATCGCCCATCAAATCCTATCTCCCAAGCCCGAAGAAGCGATCGCCAATAATCAAATTAATGCCAACGGAAAATTTACAGGGAAAGTCGTTCTTATTACTGGAGCCACTTCGGGAATTGGTGAAGTCACGGCTAAAGAGTTTGCTAGAGCCGGAGCCAAGGTTTTCTTTTGCGGTCGCCGTACCAATTTGGGTGCGAAAGTAGAACAAGAAATTAGAGCATTAGGCGGAGAAGCTACATTCATGAAAGCCGATGTGCGAAATGCCGAAGAAGTAAAGAACTTCGTTGATGCTTGCGTTGCTAAATACAAACGGCTCGATATTGCCTTCAATAATGCGGGTGTAGATTATCCACCCAAAGCGATCGCTGACACTTCCATTACTGAATTTGACGACCTGATGAATACCAATGCCCGTGGAGTATTCTTGGGAATGAAATACGAAATCCCCCATATTCTCAAATCAGGAAGCGGGGCAATTATCAACATGGCAAGTATTGGCGGCGAGCGAGCTTTTCCAAATATTGTCGGCTATGGAGCCAGTAAAGCCGCAGTGATTCACATGACCAAGATGGCAGCACAGGAATATGGCAAAATTCGCATCAATGCTGTCTTACCGGGCGCAATTGATACAGCCATGCTCGATCGCGTCCAACGGGATTGGAAAGTCACTAAAGAGCAGCTTGTTTCCTCTTATCCAAGTAAGCGGGTTGGGAAATCTATTGAGGTAGCTAATATGGTGCTGTGGCTTGCCTCCGATGCTGCATCCTATGTGTCGGGTGGTCAATTCAGTATTGATGGCGGTGGACTGGGTTAAGTAATCACAACATTTACTTCAAACACTCAATCATTAAAAGAGGAATAAATTTATGTCACTCAATACTTACTACACCCTTGGTAGATCGGGCTTACGTGTCAGTCGTTTAGCCCTTGGTACGATGACTTTCGGCACGGAATGGGGCTGGGGAGCGGATGAAGGTACTGCCCATCAGCTATTTAACACCTACACCGAAGCAGGGGGAAACTTTATCGATACCGCCGATCTTTACACCAATGGCACGAGCGAAACTTGGTTAGGGAAATTTATTAGTGAAAGAAATCTGCGCGATCGCACAGTAATTGCCACCAAATTTACTTACAATGCTGAACACGGAAACCCCAATGCTGGTGGTAACGGACGCAAGAACATTCTTAGAGCCATAGAAGGATCGCTCAAACGATTGGGAACAGATTACATCGATCTGTACATGCTTCACACCTGGGACACGATTACACCTGCGGAAGAAGTGATGCGAACGCTGGATGATTTAGTGCGATCGGGAAAGGTGCGTCATGTGGGATTGAGTGATACGCCTGCCTGGTATGCTTCTCGCGCTCAGACTTTAGCGGAATGGAGAGGTTACGAACCGATCTGTACGATGCAATTGGAATACTCTTTGGTAGAGAGAAATATCGAGCGAGAATTTGTGCCTCTAGGTACGGAATTAGGAATGGGCATCATGGTGTGGAGTCCCCTTGCCAGTGGTTTACTAAGCGGCAAATATAAACCCAGCGAAGGCGGATCTACGGGGGAAGGACGACTAGAAACAGTCAAAGGCGTTTCTAATCCAGCCTTTCAAAAGTTTAGTGAACGCAACTGGAAGATTGTTGCCGAGCTAGAAAAAGTCGCCCAAGAACTCGATCGCAGCATGGCGCAAGTGGCGGTGAACTGGACTGCCAATCGTCCCGGTATCGCTTCGGTGATTATCGGCGCAACCCGGCTATCTCAACTAGAAGATAACCTCAAGGCGTTGGACTTTACGATTCCGGCTGAGTTGTGCGATCGTTTAGAAAGGGTCAGTCGTCCTGAAACTCAGTTTCCCTACAGCTTTTTTGGCGACGAAATTCAGGGTATGATTCATGGCGGTGTTGCGGTGGGTCAGCAGCCCAGCGGTTATGCCCCTGAGCGGTTGATTCAATCTGCTGGAGCAGGAGTTGCGTAGTGTCAAAACTCCGTGCCGCTTGGAGCGGGGTGACAGTGGAATGCTTACAGTTAGCTCCTGATGACGACTCAAACGTTGTGGTGAGTTTAGCGATCGCCCATCAACCGCTAAATTCACAAAGGCTTACAAGTCATCTGCATCTGAGTGTTCATCCCAGCGCGATCGATCCAAACATGGCAGAACAGTTCCAATCCGTGACTCTCCCGTTCAACTACTCCCAAACGGTGAGCGATCCATCCATTTTGCATCTGCTTCACCTGTTGCAAGCTGAAATGCAAGCACCGCAATTGATGAATCAAAAGTTTGTTTCCTCGATCGTCACCGTTCTAACCATAAACTTATTGCGAAATTTTCAAACGAGTCAATAAAGAGCATTTTTGCTCAAACGCTCTCTCGAAACTGCTTCGGAGTCATGCCGATCGCTTTCCGAAACTGGGCAGTGAAATGACTCTGATTAGCAAATCCCGTTTGGTACGAGACTTCTGCTACCGAAAGCCGTGTGACCGAAAGCAGCATTTTTGCCCGATCGATCCGCCGCTGCATAATGTAACGGTGAGGTGGTTCTCCGATCGCTGCTTTAAAAGCACGGGCAAAGTGAAACTGACTCATCGGAATCAGGGCGGCAAGGGTGGCGATAGCCAAATCCTCTACCAGATGCTCTTCGATATAGTCCTTCAGTTGCTTCAGCTTCAAACCCTCTAGATAGACGACCTCAGTTTTGGGCTGAACCATCCCGACCGTATGGTTTCGCAGCAAATGCACCGCCAACAAATTCCGTAGCGACTCCACATACAAATTACCCGCTAGTCCCCCATTCAGCACTTCTGCTTTCAACAATTGCGCGACATGAAGAATGGTTGGGTCTTGGAAAATAACCCGATGTTCGACTGCTGTAGCGGAAGATAACCCATGCTCGATCGCGATCCGCTGCAACAAAGTCGGAGCAAGTGCCAAGTTCATATATTCACTCGGTTTGGCTCGATGATGCCAAACAAACTCTCGATCGCCATACAGAAATACACTGCCTGCGGGTAAGCCTGTGCGCTGAGGCTGCCCATCAACTGACCAAACCACTTGCTCATGAGGTTCAAATGCAACGCTGATTACTTGCTGAGGCATCGCAAAATCAAACTCGCCCACAGCATCAAGCCGTCCGTACTCGACCTGCAAACCATCCCACTGATTTTTTAGAATTGTCGCGGTGGGTTGAAGCATGGAAGGCGGCATAAAGACTTGAGAAGAAGATTTACAGTTGCTTAATATTCGTCCATTGTAATGGAGGGTCATAAATTTACATCAGGGCTTGCGCTTTGCAAGTATCAAGAGTTTCTATGGTAAGTATTCGGGGATTGAAGGGGCGATTCGCTCTATCAACAATCCTTGGATTGGATTGAACTCTGACAGATGATTTTCAGTGTACGCTCTAACCAATAACTTGAGGGCTAACTATTATTAGGCGGAAATTTCCGCCTATTCGCCCAAATTCGGGTATATAGACTGAAAAATTCAGCATATTACCCATATAAAAGCAGAATGTTTCTGCGTATCATCCTATTTAAGGTGGATCTGCTGAATTTGTCAATATATTATAACATTAGGTCATCGTGTTCTCTAGTTCCGATTGAGTATTCTCGCTCTTCATTAGTCGATATTTGATTCGATTGATGCGGGTGAAAATATCGCGATGATGTTATTTAATTCTTATTCGACCCTTGAATCAAGCCGCCATTAGCAATTCTGACATTTTAGTTTTCAACTCAGATGATGTAACCAGCGGCTTGTAAACTTCACCCTCATAAGGCTTCCAAAAATAACCTGTAGCAAAACTGCGGAGTGCTGGCGGAGAGCCTAACAATTGCCAAATATCTCGTTGGCGTAGCTTACCGTCGGTAATCGAGCACAATTCCAGGTAGACTAGCTACCGTCGCATCATCAATCAATTCGCTGTAGGTTCTAAACTCATCAACCTCCACCCCCAATACGGTTCGGTTAGCCAGCGACTAAAGTCGCGGCTAGTGATGCAAAGTCCGCCTACGCGGACTAATATCAGAAAAATATTTACTTAACCGAACCGTATTGAGAGGCTCCCAAACACTAAACCGCTACTTGCACCTCTACTTTCTGCTGCTCGTTCTCGCTGGTACTGAATATCATTTTCTGAATCGTCTCTACGTTGAGGATTGGGGTAGTTATTTGGCATCTCGCGTTCCAAAAATTATTTTGTATAATATATTGCATATTACTCGATCTACTCTCGGTATCTCTCTGTCAAAAGGAATAACAGCCGATCGCACTCTCTATACTTATTTATCTAGGTTACAACTGCTGAAATGTTGTTAAAAATTTCCGATTTCACAGTGAATAGATATTGCGTAGGGTGGGCAATGCCCACCATCTAAGGTTTAGGCAATTTCTATCTAATAAATATTTGTACTAAATACTTATTAGAGGATTATTGTGGTTTCTTCAAATGAGTTAAGATTATGCCTGTTTTTCGATTTTCCTCACAACTTCCTCAACTTGTTTACTTACTGTGAAGGAGATGAGATTGTAAAGGAAGGCTTAAATGGATACACAGCAACTCAATACATATTTACACCTAATCGAAGCCCTGCTGGGCTGTGGCAAAGGAGAAGAGTGGTTGCTACTTCAGCAGCATGAAGATCTGATCGATGCCGAACTCTTGACAGTAATGGCGCAAATTACCGACAGGCTTAATGCTGAAGGCAATGCCCCTGCTGCCAAATTTCTCCACTATTGGACAGTTCAACTTACTCATTTGCTGCAACAAAACACTAATGAAGACCCAGCCCAAAGCCGAGCTGAAAACTATCTAAAACTGATTCAAACCTTACTTGGATGCTCGAAAGGGGATGAAGTAGCGATCTTGAACCAACATCCCGATCTGGTCGATGAAGGGCTAGTCTACACGATGAACCAGGTAGCCGCTCAATTAGCCGCCAAGGGCAGTCAAGATACCGCTATTTACCTCAAACATCTCGCCGCAGAGGTCAATCGGGTTGGGCAACACCCTAGTGCAGGGCGAACTCAAATATCCGCTCCACAACCCAACAGTCAGGATGCCCCGCCCAATATAAAAATAGCGACAGGAAACAATCTGTATCCTAATGGAGATCGACAATTAGTAACAGCAAATTCGACCCCAAAATCGTCGTCGCCACCCAACAGCCAGGGCGATGGAGTAGCAACAGCAACCAAGCTGCGTCCTGATGAAGGGCGATTCTTGTTCACAGAGGCGATGCCAACAGCAACCGCCGCCCCAACCACATCGTCACCACTACCCAACAGCCAGATCGAGCAGTTACTCGCAAATATCTCTAGTCGGTTGGAGCGGATGGAGGCATTAATTGGCAAGCATTCGCCGCCATCTAACCCGCTGTGGTATATGCCGATTTTGGCAGAGGTTGAGGCTCAGGGATGGATTATTTCTAGTGAGGAAGTAGAACAACTCATTGGCGTGAAACCACATTGCGCTCCAGGTGATAATTCCTTTGTGCGGGGATGTTGGAAATTTGTCAAAGCTGGCAAGGTGGGCACGCACTTTTCCTGGCGAGTCATCAAAGAGATTGCCACTGTGCCCAGCGAGGTACTAACTTCAGAGCCAGAGGGGATCGACTTACAACCAGATGTATCGCCTTGGTCTGAGAATAGCTAAATTTTTGAGGTATTCTGCTTTATTGCGTCAGTTAGTCGCTACCTGCTATGTGGTACAAATTCAGTTAACCGGACGATCTCGTTCGTTTTTTTGTCGGACGGGAGATTAATCGAGATCCGCTCCAGCACTTGGGACTAAGACTTGCTGCAAGTGGATTCCCATCGACCTTTACTTGGGTGATGCCAGCCAAAGTATTGTCATAAATCCACTCAGCACCGCGATTTTTAGTTAATAAGCGCATACATCCATGGGAAGCGGGATAAGGCGGCATTGCATAGGCATGAAAGGCAATTTCTCGCTCTGCATAAAACCAAGTGACAAATTTTGCATCTGGATATTTGGGCAGAACGCAACCGTAACCTTGGACTAAATAAGTCGGTGGGGACAGAGGCGTACAGTGAGAACCCCGCTTTTGACTCTGGGCAGTCGAGCTACAATCTACATTGCAATTCCCCGCACCTGGAGAGGCGTTAAACTGAACTGGTAGAGTTTCGCTGCTTAAATTTTTGTTAGCCCAGTTTAAAGTAACTGTGCTGTAAGTATCGCTGTGAAGATTGACTTGAATATTGCTGATATAGGTGCCAGTAGTATCCCCTGTAAAGCCACTACTC
>JANMEL010000036.1:0-7162 GCA_031376885.1 Chamaesiphon sp. OTE_70b_metabat_96
GTGTGGGGTGTGGGGTGTGGGGTGTGGGGTGTGTGGGGGGTGTGGGGGGTGTGGGGGGTGTGGGAGGGTGGGAGGGTAGGATGAATCTCAGTATTGCAATCCAAAATCCAAAATCCAAAATCCAAAATCCAAAATCCCTAAACAGCTAACCATAAACTGGTGCAAGCTATTATCATCACAATTAGAGTGACAAAAGTGATTTGGATGCGTTGGAGGATGGGTTTGATTTCGTAGCTGACTAGTAGCCGATCGCGGTTTAAGATTTCTGGTGTTTTGAGCCAAGTTTGACCATCATACCAACCTGATTCCTCATAAAAAATTGCTTCCTCATACAATCTATTTTTGATATAAATCCAGCCTAAATATAGTCGGGTTCCAGTTAAGGCAACTACGATTAGACTTCCACCGATGGCGCAAATCGCAAATTGGAGTGGGTATTTGGCGATCGGAAAGCTCGCCGCTGAGAGTGGAGCTGTGACGATCGAACTCCACACTCCTACCCAGATCAATTTGAGTGTATATTTAGTTGGGGCTAGTTTCACCCAACCAAAAAACCAAGATTCTTGCAGTTCTTGATATTCATTAATTGGCTGCTGCTCTTTGGGAACCGGACAAAAAGAACTAGAATTACTCATTACATTGGCTGTGTCTTTGCTGCTATGAGCATCGATCGTAGATTTTTGACTAGAATTACAATGAAACTGGCAGTGATACAGTATTGCCGTGACTCCAAAAAGACTCAAGATCGTAAAATTCTCTCTGCTCTGGCATCATGATATGAACGATCAGATCGCCATAATCGATCAGTACCCAACCGCCTTGATTTTCCCCTTCAGTTCGCAAGGGTAGATGATCTAGTTCCAATTCGATTTTATCAACGATCGAGCCACAAATTGCGCGGAGTTGAACTTTGGAATAGCCGGAAACAATGAGTAGATAATCGGCAAGTAGAGATATTTCTGAAATATCGATCAGCACTGCTTCGCCTGCTTTGCGATCGTCTGCTGCAATTGCAGCGAGTAAAGCTAGATCGTAAGATGTATATTCAGGGACTAAAGTAGCCGTTGTCGAATTTGCAGTTTTTGTTGTCATGAATTATAGATTAGGAATTGAACGAGGTCGAATTTTCAACTAGTTAAGCATAGCTCATTGTCATTGCCCAATTGCGAGTGAGAATTGCGCGGGGGTGAATCAGACAGTGGGTGGAAAGTAACTGTCGAACTGAATAATCGCAGGTGAGCCACACCGCTCGATATAAATTTTCATAGCTCAATTGACGGAGAGATCGCAATTCTTCTGTGTCACCACGTCCGACTTCCAAACTGTCCGCTAGAAATACTATACAACTCATCATACTCATTTCTGGTCTACCCAAGGTATGATCGGCGATCGCTTGCAGAACTTCAGGATTGGTAACCCCAAACTCTTGTTCCGCTACAATCGCACTGACATCAGCATGGAGTAAGTGGGGTGTGGCGATAAGTACTTCATCGATTGTCAATTTAGCAGCTCTCGCCATTGCCAATAAACGTTCGGGGTTGAAGTATTTTGCTAGATCGTGCATCAAGCCAGACTGTGCGGCAATCTCGATATCTAGTTGGTAATGTTGAGCGAGTTCGATCGCCATCTTTTCCACTCCCAGTATATGCTGAATGCGTTTGGGCGGGACGTTATCCGCTAACCAAGCTAGAATCTCTACACGCACGATCGACATTTTAGGGGATGAGGGTGATAACTTTCATTTTAGCTCGTAAATTAGCCTCTGGACAGCAATCCCCCAGGGAGCAATATTCAGACAAATTGCTGATTGTCGTATTTCGTCACCTTGAGCTAGAATTATGGTCATAGTCAATTATGACCGCTGTATCCGAGCAAAAATTAGTTAAGATGATAGATTGTGTCGTCATTTGACGATCGCTATTCAAGTAGGAGGTTTTCGATGTCTCGCGTATGTCAACTGACAGGTAAAAGAGCCAACAATGGGATGGCTGTCTCCCACTCTCACCGCCGCAACAAGAAGCTGCAACAAGTCAACTTGCAGTCAAAACGTTTATGGTGGGCGGAAGGTAATCGATTTGTACGTCTGCGTGTCTCCACCAAAGCAATCAAAACCTTGGAAATCAAGGGTTTAGCAGCAATGGCAAAAGAAGCAGGGATAAATCTCAACAAATTCTAGATCCCTAGATCCCCCGCTGGGGGTATCTGGATTTTCAGTTTAATTGATATAGCAGTCGCCAGGGGGATCCGAGACAGATCCAAGTCATCAAACCATGCTTTGCATCACTCAGTTGGGAAAACCCAAGACGCACTTTTCCCTGACCCCTAACCCCTGACCCCTGCCATATGATCCAGCCCCAGCGATGTCAATCTTTTGTTCTCGATTCTCTTGCAGAGAGGCTATTGCTCAGGCAAACGCTCCGCTACCGCCAACGATTAAAATGGTGCTTCATTGCCCGCTCTAAGTCCGATCGAGATGGCTTTACGCTCTCTGAGGTATTAGTTGCTATTTTGCTGGCTACTACCTTTACCTCCGTGGCATTGCAGGGAATGGTGGTGGCGATGTTGCTCAAATCCAAAGCTCTACAACTTGCGGAAGCTAATCAATGGGTGCAAACAGATCTGGAAACTATCCGCGCAAGCATTACTGTCAGCCGATTTCCTTTCGCCGAACATCAGTCGAAATGCGATCCTGAAAGTATCGAGGGCGGATTTGCAGCGGCGATCGGCGATAATCTAGCTGGAAGTAAGATGACAAGCTCAGTAGATCGACATCTTACACCATTGACGGCGACGAGTAGGACGGGTAAAGCATTTCGGATTGTGCGGATTTTGAGTATTCCCAACATCCCCGAAAATAGTCGTTTCAAAATTCTGGGGATTGAATATTTAGTTGTTCCCATGAGCGGGGCAAATTTAGAAGCACCAATTTTTCAGTCTTATACTGAGGTAATGCCTAATGCTGCGCTCCAATGTCAGTAGAGATCGGGTTGTTGGCTTTACACTAATTGAATCATTAATTGTGGTTTCGATCGCGGGAATCTTGATGGCGATTTCGATTCCGAGTTTACTCGCTGCCCAAAATCGCGCTAAGTTGGCACAAGCTCAGGATCTAGTTGTGGCTAGTCTTCAGGAATCACAACGAGAATCGACTAGACGAAATCAAAGTTGTACGGTAACTTTTGATAAAAGTGAGAATAAAATTCTCGGTGAAGGTGGATGTCTATTATCTAGCGATCGAGTTTTGCCTAGTGGAATTAGTCTCGATTATACAGGTACTGCGGCGGGTATTCAATACGGTGTTCGGGGCAATACGACGACGAACAAAGCAATTATGTTGGGGCTTAAAGACGATCTCCATCCCACTCGATGTTTGACTATTTCTGCGCCATTGGGGATTATTCGATTGGGTACTTACAATCGGCAGACGAATAGCTGTGGAAAGCTTAATAATTAACATCATGGGTAGAGTGCTGATTGTAAGGTGCAAAACTCCTGAAACGTTGAAAAATCGTAGGTTGGGTTGCGCTCAAGCAAAACCCAACGAACCACGCTAGAGCGGTTGGGTTTCATTCTTCAACCCAACCTACGAAAAAAGATTTGCACCTTACAATCAGGGTAGATTGTTTGGGGTGTAAGCGTAATTATCTTTAGATGTCAACTGTCGATCGATCCATTTTGCCGATCGATCTTGAATTTATAATTGATTTTATTCAGTCAAAATACAATTAACTTAAATATTCAATAAATATATAATATTAAAAAGTTACCGATCGCGATGGTAGATCGTACCATCCTGAGCTAAAGTTTTCACATGAAGTTAAATAAATATCGACTCAGCTATTTACGACGAATAAATCGCTCAGAGAGTGGCTTTGCTATGCCTTTATCTTTGGGATTGGGATTGGTGATGATAATTGTCACGGCTAGTACGATAGCTCGCTCTCAAAGCGATCGAACAACGACCAATTTTCAGAAGGAAACAAATCGAGCATTGAGTATTTCTGAAGCTGGAGCTATTAGAGTTCAGTCATTTCTCGATCGACACAAATTATTAGCCAATAAAAATTTGGATCGTTGGGTAGATACCATCAATAGTTTACCAGAGCCTCAAGCAAATTGCGATCTAATCGATGTTTCGATCGCCAGACAACAATCCCAAGTATTTAAAAATCATAGTTGGATCGACTTAGATAATAACGACCCCAATAAAGGCAGATACAAAATTATTGATTATCGCTATCAAGCAGGAATTGGGACATTAACAATTGCCGGAGCGATCGATGCTTACAATACCGAGCAGCATACATCTACTAGTATTCTCAAGTTAGCAATACCGATCGAGAGTGAAACCGCCAAAATTCCGCCACCAGGCTTATGGGCAAATACATTCAAACTCAGCAGCAAACAACAAATTCATGGACAGATTCGAGCAGTCACCTGTCCCCAAATAAGTAATCATAATTCTGATGGAGTAGATGGAATCGATGCTACTAATATCGCTCAAATAGATCGACAACCCACGGGCAAAATTATCGCCGATCCATTCACATCTATCCCAGTCTTCAAGGCAGCTCCTCACACAGCCGAACCCATCCCAGCAATTACTAAATCGATAAAATTCCCCCTTAGAGCCAACGATCTGCCCGATGAAAATGGGGAATATAATTATCTAGTAAATATAGACAATCCTAATTCTAATCACTCAATCAAATTAAAAGATATCGATAATATTTTCCTCAATATACCAGCCGATCGCAAAGTAAATCTTTATCTTCGGGGTAATATCGATCTAGCCGGAAGTCAAACTGTCAACGTCAATTTACTGCATCCAAATCTGAGAATTTATGGTAGCGATCGAACTACCAACCTGATCGTCAAAGACAACGCTTCAATCACAGCATTTATTCATGCTCCATTTGCAGAGGCTAAAAATATGAAATCTACTGAGGGTAGTTTGAGTCGAGGCATGACTGGTAGTTTATGGGTAAAAAGCTGGGATTCAAGCACTCATATGGGCAGCATATCGATCGTGCAAGCAGGGAGTTGGGAAGATTTTGGAGTTGATGCAGCCGAACAACCACCACAAGTAAATCCCATCAGTTATTGGGCAAGAGTAGAAGGTGAATAATTAATAATTAATAATTAATAATTACCTATCTCTAAGAGGCTTTATACCTATTTTACTCGACAATAAAATAATTTACGGTGATTAGATATGAAAACGATCGACCGATATAATCGACAAATAGATCGGGGCTTTACACTGGTTGAAATTATGCTTGCATTATCCATTAATAGCATAGTCTTACTACTAGCAGGTAGTGGATTATTTGCGATTATGAATGCCAATCAACGTAGCCAAGTAGAAACAACCGATCGATTAGAACTCGAACAAGCATTAGCTTTCATGAGTAATGAAGTCAAGATGTCTCGACAGATTCTAACTAACTTACCCAGTGAGAGTTTTAGCAAAAGTTCCAAATTTAGATCGGCATCAGGAAGCACTGACATTGACCAGATTTTAATTTTAAATCCAGCCCCAAATACTGGATTAACAGATCCAATTATTTACTACTTAGCCGAGCCACCTCCTCGTAGTGTTTGGCTAGGGCCAAAAGTAATTTATCGCTGGGGGCCAACTTTATTACAAAATGGTAACTATAGTAATGGTCGCGGTCAAGATCTTGCTGAAATTGGACTAGGTTCGGCAGTAGAATATTATAATGAAGTAGTAGTCGATCGAATTAGCGATCGATCGAATTCCACCAATCCTGGTTGCAATTCGATCGAAAAAATTTCTATCCCCAATCCTGCCGATAGACAAGGATTTTATGCTTGTATCTCTGAAGATGCTAAATCCGTTCAAATATGGATGCACAAACACACAACTCAATCCGCTCCCACTCGATCGGTTAATGGTTTAATCGTAACTCGTAGCAATTAAGACGAATCTCCACAATACTTAGAAATGCTCACATTTTGCACCAATCTATATACTGAAAACGCTCAGAAACTGGACTTTCTAGAATTACTCAAGATCCCCGACTTCTTGGAGAAGTCGGGGATCTGATTCATAGGTTGGGTCGATCCTCGAAACCCAACCACCCAACCACCCAACAAAGCCTTAATATCTTAGTTTCCATGTCGATCGAACTTAGTACCCCACAACTGAAAACCATCTACCACCATGCAGAAACCATCTATCCAGAAGAATGTTGTGGTATTTTAATCGGCAAAATATATTCAACCGATCGCAAAATTGTTGTCGAAGTAATTCCCACAATCAATGAATGGGAACCCTCAGCCGATGACAGATATCGAACCAAACATAGCCGTTATATTATTCCATCTCAGGCAATATTCCAAGCCCAAAAAAGAGCGCGAAATCTTCAGCTCGAAATTATCGGCTTCTTCCATTCTCATCCCGATTATCCCGCGATTCCATCCGAATGCGATCGAGAGCAAGCGTGGGAAATTTACTCCTACCCCATTGTCTCAGTCAACCAAGGCAAAGTACAATCGATCGCTAGTTGGGTACTAGACGACGATCGAATCTTCCAATCCGAACCAATTAAATGCGATCGGACTGAGGACTTTGTGGATCCAACATCCGATTGAGAATCCGCAATTGATCTGCCGTCCCCATACAGATTAACATATCCAAATTCATTAATATTGTATCCCCAGTCGGGCCGACAATCATCGTGCCATCCTCCCGCCGCACAGCCAACACCAACGCCCCAGATTGAGAGCGTAATCTAGCCTGACGAATTGACAAACCAGCCACCGGACAAATCCGTGAATCGATCGAATATTCCTCCATATAAAAAGATCGATCGATAGTAGTAATCCCATCCATAAAATCCATTACTTGAGGGCGTAAAGCCGCCGCAGCCATCCGTTTTGCCCCAGTTATGTAAGGGGATATAACCTTATCAGCTCC
The DNA here is from genome assembly GCA_031376885.1 of Chamaesiphon sp. OTE_70b_metabat_96. GTDB lineage: Bacteria > Cyanobacteriota > Cyanobacteriia > Cyanobacteriales > Chamaesiphonaceae > Chamaesiphon. The sequence goes on from JANMEL010000036.1 coordinate 6,944, forward strand.
CGCCCGTGTGAGCTTTTGAACAGCCTCCTCATTACTCGCACGGGCGATCGCCCGAATCCTCGAATTGAGACTTTTTGCCATTCGTGACAAGTTAAGAAAAGCAGAGCTTTGTCAAGAGGGTGAACAAAAGATGTCAAACTATTGACTAGAAACAGTTTGAGGTAATAGATACCTGATGACCAGCCGCCGGAGAAGTAACCGAGACCATGCTAAAAAGCA
>JANMEL010000039.1:0-45810 GCA_031376885.1 Chamaesiphon sp. OTE_70b_metabat_96
CAATTCATGAATTGCCCCTACCGAGTGGAAACCGCATCTTTGGGAGCGATTATACCAATTGCGCGTACAAAAAATAATTTTTCAAACAACCTCTTAGACAGGAGAACAAATCGATCGGTTAGAATATTCTCTCAAATCAGATCCCTTAACTGGCTAATTTGTGGAGTAGTGGTAAATCTACATATTTAGCACCATGAGCATCACCTTGAATCACTTGATAAGGTGCATCGGGTTCGCCAAGATCGGATAGTACTAGAGGGGCGCGATCGAAGTTATGATCTTGGGTATATTCATTGATCGTGACGATCGTCGCAATCCCTGCATCCATCGCTGAAATCAGACCATTTTCTGAATCTTCAAAAGCCAGACAAGCCGCTGCTGGTAAATTCATTTCTTTGAGCACATAGTCATAGATATCTGACGCTGGTTTCTTTTTGGGGACAATATCACCCGCTGCAATAATTTCAAACCAATCAGCCTCCATCTTACCTTTCAAAAGAGCGAAGACATTCGCCGGAGTGGTAGTAGTCGAAATCGCCAAACGCAGATTAGCAGCTCTGGCAGCATCAATCAATCGCTTGACACCAGGGCGAAAGGGAATTCCACCTTGCTCTAATAATTGGGTATAGTAAGTGGTTTTGACTTGATGTAATTCAGCAATTGTCGCAGCCTCCATTTGTACCTCAGGGCGATAGGTATCCAGATAAAAGCGGATGCGCTCCTTACCACCAGTCACCGCCAATAATTTACCATACAACTCGATCGACCAATCCCAGTCTAACCCAGCTTGCTGAAAAGCTTGATTGAAGGCGATGCGATGCCCATCTCGCTCGGTGTCGGCTAAAGTACCATCGACATCAAAAATTAATGCTTGTAACGCGCTCATCCCTAAAACCTCTTGAATTCCCTAATCACAACGTAAGTTGCCAGTTACTCTCTAGATTGGTGGTGAGGGTTGAGGCTTGAGGCTTGAGTGAAAAACCAATATTCACAACCCTCGGCGATTACTAGTTTATGCCCTCGCCCCTCGCCCCTCACCCCTCCCCTCTCTAAAAAACGATAACTAACAACTTGGGTCAATATAGCGATCGTATCCCGAAAAGTAGCTAAATTAATAAGTGTCAAGTTTTTTGACATCAAGGCACAGTCGATCGAAACCTGCCTATAATGAGAGCAACATAATAACTTTTACTCAAGTTTTGGGTGATGATGCGCTAATCGTGCAGATAGATCCCAATTTGACAACATATTAAACCAACTATCGACTGGAGCATCACCGACCGATGAGCATGGAGACGCTAGAGTTTGTTATCTATCCTGATGGACGGGTACAAGAAAAAGTCACTGGTGTAGTGGGTCAATCCTGTACTGTAGTAACAGCCGCGATCGAATCTGCACTAGGCGATGTAGTCAGTCAATCCCAAACAGCGGAATATTTCACCGCCGATAATCAGCTTGAATTAACCGCCACTGCTACCAGCCAAACTAGTTGGTAATTTAACTAAGCCCGCTCGAACTACTATCCCTCAACTTTACTTCTATGTCACACTTTAGCAATATCAAAACCAAAATCCGCAACGTCGAATCCCTCACTGCGGCATTGACAGATCTAGGCATTGAGTGGAAAATTGGGCCACACCCAGTTCGTGGTTATCAAGGTGACACCCGAATGGCAGCAGTGACGATCGAACAGGATAATGGTTATGATATTGGTTTCAGTACCAATGGTAATAACGAATACGAATTAGTCGCCGACTTACAATTCTGGGAACAAAATTGGTCTGTCGATCGATTCTTGAGCCAAATTACCCAACGTTATGCTTATCATACCGTCGTCACCGAAGCCACCAAACAAGGCTTCCAAGTCGCCGAAGAACGCAATCAACAAGATGGTTCGATTAAACTCGTAGTTCAACGTTGGAATTAGGGGATAGGGGATAGGGGATAGGGGGTAGTCATTTCACATACCGCCTATTCATCGTCTCTCATCATCCTCATCAATTTCCCCATTCCTCGCTCTAACTTCCTATGCAAAATTCATCCACAAATGACAGTTTAGCACCAGAACTAGGTGGCTTTTTGCGTGGAGCTGAAGATCGATCGGGATTAGAGCCAGAGCTAGGCGGAGTATGGAGACAACGGGGCGTATACGTCGATGAGGTAACTTGTATCGGTTGTCGTAACTGCGCCCACGTTGCCAACAATACTTTTTTCATCGAACCAGATCATGGTAGAGCGAGAGTATTCCGCCAAGACGGAGATACACTAGACACAATCCAAGAAGCGATCGATACTTGTCCAGTCAACTGTATCCAATGGGCAGACTATACCGAACTAAAACACCTAGAAACAGAGCGTCAATACCAAGAAATTCCCATCGCCGGATTTCCCGTCGATACTGCGACACTCGCCGCCAAACTTCGTCGCCGTAAACTGACTCGTCAAAAACAAACAAAAGACCAAACCTAATACAATAAAACCCCTCCGCGCCCTTCGCGCTCAACACCAACAAACCCATCCAAACACCATTACCCCCTCCGCGCCCTTCGCGTTAAAAAAAGGATTTGTTGATGAAGCCCAACCCCCCGATCGATATTATCATCCTCTCCAACGGCCCAGGCGAAGTCACAACCTGGGTACGCCCCACAGTCAAAGCATTGCGGGAAAAACTGGGAGAAGATCGACTCAGGATTTCAGTCATCCTATCACCCTGTCCGAATGCTAGTGGTAAAGAAGTCCAAATCTTAGAGAGCTATCCCGAAGTCGATCGAGTCCAAGCAGCATCACACTTTACCAACTTCTTGGTCTGGGGCAAAACCGCCGAAAACTGGGACTGGAGAAAGCGCGGAGTAGTAATCTTCCTGGGTGGCGATCAGTTATTTCCAGTCATTATCGCCAAGCGATTGGGTTATCAAACAGTCATATATGCCGAATGGCAAGCGCGTTGGCATAGCTTAGTCGATCGATTTGCAGTGATGAACGATCGAGTTTTGGCTAAAGTATCTCCAGACCATAGACCTAAGTTTACCATAGTCGGCGACTTAATGGTAGAGAGTCAGAGCGAAATATCCAATAGATCTAACTCAGAACAGATCTTAATCGGCATCTTACCTGGCTCCAAGGCGGCAAAATTGGGTATGGGCTTGCCATTGATGCTAGCGATCGCCGAATATATTCAAGTAGCCTATCCAGATGCCAAATTTGTCATTCCCGTGGCTCCCACCATCGATGTCGAAACCTTGGCTAGCTATGGAGATCCCGATCGAAACCCAGTCATTGCCTTAGTCAATGGTGCCACAGCTACCCTAGAGCTGGATGAGGCGACACCCTATCTCAAAACAGCCAGGGGAATGAGAGTAGAATTGCATACCGAATTTCCGGCATACGATCGATTGTCAGAATGCACACTCTGTTTGACGACGATCGGGGCAAATACGGCCGAACTAGGTGCCTTGGGCGTACCGATGATAGTTTTGATTGCGATGCAGCAATTGGACGCGATGCGGGCTTGGGATGGCACGTTAGGCATCTTAGTTAATTTACCCCTATTGGGCACACCGATCGCCAAAATTATTAACACGATCGCATATCGCACTTTGGGAAATAAGAAATTGGCATGGCCGAATATGTGGGCAAATGGACGAGAAATCGTGCCAGAATTGGTAGGGTATTTGGAAGCCAAAACTGTCGCGGAGTTTGCCATTGACTATCTTCAGCATCCTGAGAAGTTGGCGGAGATGCGATCTAATTTGCGCCAAATCAGAGGAGAATCGGGAGCGGCTGAGAAGTTAGCGGGAATTGTTGAAGGTTTAATTAGAGATATGTGATTTTTTTAACCGTTAAATTGTAGATTATCCAAAGAAGAGGTTTCGCCAACAATGATTGCTGCAAGAGAAAAATTTCCAAGATTCACACCTGAAGAATATTTTGCCTGGGAGGAACAACAATTAGAGCGACATGAATATATTGATGGTGAGGTTTATGCGATGACTGGGGGAAGTGTCAATCATAGTGATATCGCTGGAAATTTTCTGATCGTACTGAAAAATCACATGCGCGGAAGTGGTTGTAAAACGCTTAATTCTGATTGCAGAGTAAATATTGTTGAATCGAATGATTATGTCTATCCCGATCTTAGTGTTACCTGTGACGAGAGAGATAAAATCACTACTCAATACATTACTTACCCTCGTCTAGTTGTTGAAGTTTTATCTCCTAGTACAGAAGCTTATGACAGAGGGGATAAATTTTATCTTTATAGACGTTCGCCCATTCTGCAAGAATATGTTTTAGTTAGTGCCAATAAAGTAAAAATCGATATCTATCGAAAAAACGAGCGCGATCGATGGGAGATTTTCAACTATACTGCTGGAGACTCAATCGAGCTAGAATCTGTCAATCTTACTTTGCCGATTGAAGCAGTTTTTGAGGAGATAATTTTTGAATAACCGGATAATCTCTTTTACATCAGACATCCATCAAGCCGCATTAGTTGGCGACTTGCATGTGCTCCAAAAGTCGATCGATTCGGGTGTCGATATTAATTTGGCGATCGATCTGAGCCAAGATGATTACTTCTATCTTCGTCAATTGACACCTCTAATGGTGGCGGCAATTTCTCAGCAAGGAGCGACTGTAGAAACCGTCAGATGGTTGGTGGAGCATGGAGCAGATTTGAATGTAAAATCTGCCGCTCAACATACCGCAATTTGGTATGCTTTGGCTTTTTGGTATGTCGATGATGAGGATAATTTACGAGTCGATCGAACTAATCCCCATCTAATGTTAGAGCAAGCGGAGCGGTTGCGATATCTACTCGATTTCAGTAGAGATTTGAATCTCGAATCACTTTTTGCCGAAGCTTGTCGTTATGGTGCAGTTACTGCGGTTAAGTTATTATTAGATTATGGTGCATCGGCTGTAGCCACATTAGTACCGATCGAAATACTCCAAGATGATAAAGACGATCGATGGTTGGATTATCCCGATGTACCGATCGTTTTAGCCGCAGAATCTGGAATAGCCGAGTGCGTACAATTATTGTTAGATGCAGGTGCCGATCCTAATAGTTACGATCGTCTAGGTGAAACAGCACTAAGAGTTGCCACAAGTCCAGAAGTAGTAAAATTTCTAATATCTGTAGGTGCCGATATTGACGCTAACGATACTAAATATGCTGATGATATCTTTGCTGAGTGTCATCCCGATCGACAAATCCTGGAAATATTATTAGCTGCTGGAGTAGATATTGAAGCGCGTGACGAATATGGATTCACTAGACTTTATAGTGCGGCATTTAATGGCGATCTTTTGCGGGTAGAATTTTTATTAGCACATGGAGCAAAGATCGATGGTTGCGATGCAGACGATGCTCTCGACACTCCTCTCCACGCGCTCTGTTTCTGTAGTGACTGCGTACCAATAATCGATCGATTACTCGATGCAGGTATCGATATCGATACTCAAAATGCCCACGGCAATACACCCCTGCTAACAGCCGCATCTCAATCTTATGGTTGTGGGAGTAGTGATGGTGCTTTACCAAAGCTTGTAGCCGCATTTATCGCCCGTGGAGCGAATATCCATCTGAGCAATCATCGGGGCGAAACACCACTGATTGCCACAGTCAAAGGATGCTGTTTTCTTTCACCAGAATTTGAGTGCTTCAAACTGCTCGTAGCAGCGGGTGCAAATCTCCACCATCGCGATTTGGATGGCAAAACGGCGATCGATTATTTTAGAGCAATTAGTTTGGATGAGGAGGATGGTGAAATTGAAGCTTACCGGAAAACACTCGATCGAAACGGACTATGATGTTTATCTAGCGATCGATCTCAGCCAGCAAAGATCGTAATTTAGATCGATCGTTAATTTCGATCGCGAAAACGTCTATCTAATTATCATTTTAATCTAAAAATATCTCTTCTTGGTGGTTCCTTGGCAAGCCATCAAAAAGCAGCTAGAATTTAGAGTTCTAGCTGCTCTCAATGTCAGCGTGGTTTAGCCTAAGACACTACCTGTGGGAAACACAGAAGCAACTTGGAAGTATACATCGATCATGTCTAAACTCTTACCATTGGTGGTATTGACAGAACCACGTTCGCCCAAGATATTATTTTGGTTGTCAAGTTCAAATTTTTTCTCATGGGCAACATTTAATGATTGGATGCCAAATACAGAGAGAGCTTGAAGTTCACCCCGATCCGTGACACCATTACTATTGCCATCTTGCCAAATTTTCAGAGCACCAAAGTTTGTATCAGTGGCATCGACGATCCCGTCGCGGTTAGTATCAAAAGAATCCAACTTAGCAAAACCGTCGCCTACACCACCACCAAACAATTCATTACCATTGTCGATTTTACCGTTGCCGTTGTTATCTACAGCCAGTAAACCATCTTTGGGAGAAATCCAGCCAACATTAACTTTCGATCCCGTGTTGAGTAAATCGAACGTAACGCCCTTATCGATATTCAATGTCTTGATACCATCGCCATTGAGATCGATTGCTAAAGGACTATGCCATTTGTAGATACTTTCGTCGATGATAGTTACAGGCATGTGTGGTTGAGCAACCTGACAGCCACAAGCATCGACAATATCTAGAGAGAAGTGTTCATTTCCTTCACCCAATTGGGTGTTTGGGGTAATTACCTTTTTACCACCCATGGAAACTTCTTCTTGCCAAGTCTGAACACCAATGCTCTCAGAGGTAGTGCTACCCGCTTTAATGGTCAAAGTGATGGTGTCACCATGAACAATCTGACCTTGAGCATCAGTAACAGTGTAGTCACGATCGAGGATTGGCAATACACCTTTTTTGAGATCGCCTTTAGCTTTTTGACCGGAACCATCGCCCTCAAAGCCAATTGCCGTACCATCTGAGACCCTAATGGTGAAAGTCAGATCGGTTTGGGCAACTCGATCTAATTGCAGGCGATAACTACCCTTTCCACCTTCGGTAATATTTGAATCACCGACTAATGAAACCCGTGGTTGAAGTGTGTGTGAGTGTGTAGGGGCGGATGTATATGAAGATCCTGGATCTGAAAGATTGGGGGAGCTAGCGGGTGTAGATGAAGATCCTGGGTCTAAAAGATTGGAGAAGTTACTGTTGCCGTTCTTTTTGACTTTTACCGACTGATTACTTTTGCTAGACATAGTTAATCCTACGTGTTTTTACTTAATAAGCAAGTAACTTTATTATCACTTAATTAAGGGTCTGCACGGATCGGCTAGATGACTTAACGGTGACGGCAAATCTATCAGCTACTTGGCATTTAGTTTTCAATACGGGTTTAGGTTCCCAAAGCATTACCAGAAATTGGAGCCGATCGGGAAATACTCGATCGAAGTGTGAACGAAACGGACTATGATATCTAACGGTGGTTGTGGATGTTGTCCATAATTCCGATCGAAGTCAGGGAGCTATTTTAGATAAATCATGGGATTAGTCATTGCCACTGTGAATATGAAGGGAGGAGTTGGTAAAACCACTCTCACTGTCAATCTAGCCGCCTGTCTAGCGAAGTTTCATTCTAAGCGGGTATTAGTTGTGGATCTGGACACCCAGATTAGTGCTACCCTTAGTTTAGTAACGCCGCAAGAATTTGCCCGAATTCGGCGGGAGAAAAAGACGGTTAGTTATGCCATATCTAAAATTCTCAAACCAAGTAGTCGATATAAGTTTGATACGGAAGATTTAATTACCGCCGATGTCTGTGGGGTAAGTGGACTCGATCTATTATCGGGGGATATCGATATCTATGATGAATATCTGGTATCAGAAAAACTGCACCAAGAAACTATCGACAATCCGAATCTAGATTTTATCTATGTTTGGAATGGATTTGAAGGATCTTTGGTTAAGGATATTCTAGCACCTGTTGTCGATGACTATGATTTTATTATCCTGGACTGTGCCCCTGGTTATAATCTGCTGACGAGAAGTGGGATTATGGCTAGTCATTTTTATATTATGCCCGCACGCCCAGAGCCACTATCATTAGTTGGGATGCAATTATTAGAGCGCAGGATTGCCAAATTGCGAGAAGCTCATGAAGGGGATAAAAACTGCTTGGAGAGTAGTTTATTAGGTATTGCTTTTATCCTATCTGGAAGTACCTTATTTGCCCGTTATTATGACCAAGTAATGCAGAGAGTCAGCCAGGATTTTAAACCTGAAAAAATATTCCAGACGCGGATTCCAATGGATGTAAATGTGGCTAAAGCGATCGATAGTTTCCAGCCTGTGGTGTTGGATAATCCTGGCTCGGCTGGCTCGAAAGCCTTTATGAAACTAAGTCAGGAACTATTAAACAAAGTCCAACAACAAGCTGGGCAATAATTCGATCGATATAGTTCTAATCTCGATCCTGATTCCGCTCTTCGTTGGCGAAGCCGCTTTGCGGAATCTGATTTTTCTGCTTTGATTCTCCGCGCTCTTTGAGTACATGAATAATAGAAGGAGTGAGGGAAATAAACATAATCAACAGAGTAATTGGAATCAAGTATTTGTCGATCGATTCTGGCGGGATAATCTTACCGAGAAAATACCCCAATACAGTCAAACCAACGCCCCAAAACAATCCACCAATCACATTATACGCCATAAACGTTTGATAGCGCATGGCCGCAGTACCTGCAAGAATCGGTGCAAAAGTTCGGACGATCGGCATAAATCTAGCTAGAATAATCGCTGTCTTCCCCTGCTTTTCAAAAAAATCCTCTGCTGCAACTACATATTTTTTCTTGAATATTTTAGAGTCTTCTTTTTCAAAGAGTTTGCGTCCGAATCTTTTGCCCGTATAATAACCAACATTATCACCCAATACCGCAGCCACAAAACACCCAAAAGCCATCACCCTAATATCGAGTCCAGTTTTGTCAGGAATAGAACACAAAAATCCAGCAACAAACAAAAGACTATCACCTGGCAATAAGCAACCAATTAATAACCCAGACTCAGCAAATACAATCCCCCATACCAGCGGATAGCCAAAGTGTTTAATCAGCCCTGGCAAATCAAAATCAAAATGCATATCAATCTAAATCCTCGCTCACAATATTTTAATAGAGTCCCCATCATATTATACGGATTAACTACAGGCAGCTCGAATCAATTCCGCTAATTGTCTGGTAACGGGGTCAGATTTGACATCCTTGAGCAGCTAATACCAATCATGGTTTCAGCACTGGGCTATGTCTTGATTACCTTGGTGACTGCTATACGTTCAAAAAGATAGATTGCAATGTTACGTCCCACATTCGGCTCTGTCGTTAGTCAGTTGACTGTCAAATCTTTGCCAGCTAAAATTAGATAATAGCCGATCGGCTTGATGATGCCACACTAATTTAGCGATTAATTTAGCCGTAATTGGTGTGAGTAGAATTCCATTCCGATAATGTCCGGTGGCTAAAGTGAGGTTAGAATAGGGGCTATGACCCAGAATTGGTAATTCATCAGGGGTAGCTGGGCGAAAACCCCACCAACATTCGTCGATCTGGAAATCTGCTAAAGTGGGGAGTAGCCGAATGGCATTAGTCAAAAGTCGATCGATTCCATCTGGGGTATTGTCTGGTGTAAAGCCCACATGCTCACTCGTCGCACCGATGATAATTTTGCCATCACGACGAGGTACGATGTAGATCTCCTCACCAAATAATACCTGCTGCAACGGTAGATTATCCAGTTGCGCGGGGGGTACTCGAAGGGATAACATTTGTCCCTTTCTGGGGATGACAGGAATGGGTAGTAGCTCTTGTGACCAAGCACCTGTAGCTAGGATATATTGGTGTGCAGACATTTTACCCCGATCGGTATCGAGAGCATCGATCTTGCCGCGATCGATTTGAATATTGGTAACTGTCACCCCGTCTTGAAATTCTACACCCAAACACTCACAACCTACCCAGAGAGCATGAATTAGGGCGCGATTGTCCACTTGTCCATCATCTGGATACCAATAGCCACCAGCAATGTGTGGATTTAACCCTGGTTGCCGATCGAGCATGTTTTGACGATCCAACCAGTCTACATCACAATCGAGATCTTGATAACGCGGTGCCAGAATACCACATTGCCAATAACCTGGATCTAGATTAGAGATCGATCGAATTTGCTCCACCCATTCAGGATAAAGAGCGCGACTCGCCAAACACAAATCCAACATAGCCCCAGGCGGAATTTGTTCTGCTTGTGGTGCCAACATGCCCGCTGCGGCATGTGCAGCCGCTGTTTTGAAGTCTGCACTCAAAACTCGAACTTCCGCGCCCAGGAGCCGTAATTCGATGGCTGTGGCTAACCCGATAATTCCGCCACCGACGATGGTGATTTCGCTAGATTGCATGAGGTTACGCAGAGTACGCAGAGTCAGGGGAGTACGCAGAGAGGTGGCTAGAGAGGGTTTAGGCGATGCTGCCGCGTTTTCGGGTTTCTTTGTAGGAGGTGGCGACGTTTTTTAGTCCGGTTTTGATCAATTCTTGTTCGAGCAGGGCGAAGAAACTCGATCGATCTGCACCTCTGACGACGGCTTGATTGTGAGCTTCGGCGAGGGCGACAGGGTAGCCGTAGCCTTTATTGACTTGGGCGAGGATCAGACTTAGAGCCATACTAGCTAGGGTATCATCTTGAGCGACCCAAGCGGGAACTTCGACGCGGGCGATTTCTTGCCCGACGTGGAGATAGCAGAAATAGGTTTTGTGTCGATCGTCGTACCAGTCTAATATTCTAGAGGTGCTTTGCCACCAACAGCTACGTTGCCCAGGGGTAAGTTGGGTTCCCCACAGGGTGGTATCGCGCACGCCTTCAAATAGTTGACAGGGAAGCTTGGGCAAATCGGTACAGTGTTGATGACAATCGGGGGTATCATTAGGACAGTTTAAGAGTCTGAGCAAATTGATATTATCGATACTGCGAGAGGAGCTAAGATAACCGACGATCGGAATTCCGGCGACTCGCAACTCTTCCCAAGCTGCTAAAATTGGGTTGAGAATTTGCTCTCTAGCTTCTACGGGCAATTGTTCGAGAAACCAATAGATGAGTGAACCATCAACCATCGCTAAGGTGGGTATACTTGGCTTGGAAGGCATCAAAACTGGCTCGGCTATACCATCAAACCTAAATGGTGGATTGACCCAGTTACAGCCCAATTCTGCTAGAACTGTGGCTTCTGATACGGCTCGACGATAACCCAACCATTCCTCGGTGCCAATTCCCCACTGTCGGGAGATATATAAATCTTCTTGCTGATAAAATACTTCGGGAATACTATCGAGCAATGGGTGCAAATTCTGCCCGTAGTGAATCATTACCCGCCCGACGTTGATCAGATAACAATAGGCGATTTCATGATGACTGGGGGCGATTTGAGAGCCATCTGTCGCCATCACTGTCTGTTGTGCGGGTGGTGCGGGAATATCGATTCTTGTGTCGAGAGCTTCCACAGGGATTGAGGTATTGAAAAAGAGTCGCTTTCCCCACTGTTGCTGAAGTTCGGCTAATTCTGCTTGTTGCTCCACAGCCTGTTGTAGCGATCGAGTGGCTAATTGTAACCGTTGCTGATTTGCCACAGTCTCACGTACTAAATGTTGTCCGATTCCAGGTAGTTGTTTGGCAACCTTATTGATATCTAGCATGTGAGGGGTGAGGGGTGAGGGGTGAGGGGTGAGGGTTCAGGGTTCAGGGATGAGGGTTCAGGGTTTATGTCGATATATCTTATGAAAAAGTAACCGCGTCATCTTGTTTTAATCTCACATTTAAGACATGGGAAGCACCAAGAACGCACTTTTCGCTCACCCCTCACCCCTCATCCCTATCCCCTATCCCCTATCCCCTATCCCCCAAAAAATTAGTGACTGGCGATCGCTCACAACGGATCCAGAATAACCTAGATTATAGGCATTTTCTCGATCGATCGTTAGCAATAACCAGCCACTCCGAATGAACTCTACAGCTAGAGAGTTACTCGTTGATTACCAACCCTTTTCAGCTTGAGCTAAAACATAAGTAGCAACATCTTCGATTTGAGCAGCACTGAGTCTACCACCGAAAGCAGGCATAGCATTTTTGCCGTTAGTTACTTGAGTAGTAATAGCAGCAATCGTGTTCATCCCATAGGTTGTCAGAGCTTCCTTTTTGAGATTTTTGGCTGCCATGATGACATTGTTGCCGCCAGCGTGACAAGCTGCACAGTTTGCACTAAAGATCTTGGCACCACCAGCCGCGTCGCCAGCTAGAGCGGGGTTGCTAAATGCGATCGTGAATAATGCGATTGCGACAGTGAAAATTGAAATCAGCTTTTTCAAAACGGTTCTCCTCTAAAAAGAAACAAAAGTTATTACTTGTTATTTTACCCGCGATGCTTGAGTTGTGGACATCGAAGATCGTTATCTCGATAAACCTTAACAATTTCGAGAATTGGCTATCTATCTAACCGTCTTACCGCCACCCCACTGCTCGCCGACAATAGACGGCTGCATCAGAATATGCCCTGCGATGGTATAAAGATCGTCATCAGAGAGATTCTTCATTTCGGTGAAGATATCGGCACTATCCTTGCTAGGATGCAACTCAGCGATCGGAGTTTCACCATCATAGGTGGTAGGATGCTTCATGTAATCTACCATAGCAACAATATTATCGCGGGCAGGTGTAGCACCAGCGAGATCTACTGGCCCTAAACTTACGTTAAAGTCAGTTTTTGTAACTCCACCAGCATGACATTGAGCGCAAGTCGAAGCAAAAAGTTGTCTACCTTGGTTGACTTGCTTGAGGCTGAGTGTGGCAGTTTCACCCTGAGGGTTTAACTTGACTGTGCGTGTTGCTGCATTTAGCTCGATCGCACTAGCACTAGTAACTAAGGTTTGGAATGCGAACAATATGGTTGCCACCGCCAGCAACAGAAATCGCTTGAGCATGGTTCTCCCTCGAAATAATAAGTTAAATTAGATAATAATTACATAACACCGATCGACTCAAAATTCAAGCCAGGTGCTAGTTCATATCCTTCTTATCATCTCACTATCCCGACCCCATTCGCTTGTCCTCTCCTCATAAAGTAAAGAAAAATTTACAATTGGTAAGGGGTGAGGGATGAGGGGTGAGGGGTGAGGGGTGAGGGGTGAGGGATGAGTGGGGGAATTTTAATCCAAAATCCCTAATTCCTAACCCCTCCATGTAATCGAATCAACTGAGCGACTACCCGTTTGAGCTGGGTACGGGGGACGATTTTATCGATGAAACCTTTTTGGAGAGCGTATTCAGAGGTTTGGAAATCATCGGGGAGTTTTTCGCGGAGGGTTTGCTCTATCACTCGTCTTCCGGCGAAACCGATGGTAGCGTTGGGTTCGGCGAGAATGATGTCACCTAACATGGCAAAGCTGGCAATTACGCCGCCAGTGGTGGGATGGGTGAGGATGGGGAGGTAGAGTAGTCGAGCGGTGCGGTGTCTTTCTAGAGCGGCGGAGATTTTCGCCATTTGCATTAGACTGAGCATTCCTTCTTGCATTCTGGCACCCCCAGAGGCGCAAACGATCGCCACAGGTAGACGCTTTTCGGTCGCTTTTTCGATCGCTCTAGTCAGCTTTTCACCGACGACAGAACCCATACTTCCACCCATAAAGCGAAAATCCATCACACCTAGAGCGAGGGGAGAGCCTTCAATTTCACCCATACCTGTTACTACTGCATCGGTTAATCCGGTTTTGTGCTGACTTTCCCGTAGCCTATCGCTGTAAGCCTTAACGTCTTTGAATTTGAGCGGATCTGTAGGTTGAATTTGCTCGTCTAGGGGGATCCAGGTATTGGGATCGATCAGTTGACTAATTCTTTCTGCGCTCGAAACCCGTTTGTGATGTCCACATTCTAGACATACCATTTGATTAGCGATCAGATCTTTGGTATAGGCGATCGCATTACAATCTTCACATTTTGTCCACAACCCATCAGCAATTTCCCGCTCTTGTTGTTGCTGGATACTGGGGCTAGTCTTTTGACGATCGGCAAACCAATCGAAGAGAGATTTGATTTGGGGCATATGGGGTGTGGTGGTGATGAACTGTACAGATCGCGATATTGGGGTATTTTGGCTATCTGGTCTACAAATGTTTGCAACTTATGATATTATCTCGTATTTGGGTGCGTAAACCAATTTTTGCTGATTGATTTGGTCGAATGCCTAGAGTATCTCAAATCTGCCAAACGTTGACAGATCTGGATCGGTGGCTAGAGGGAGAGCATTTGACAAAACAAACCCAGATCGACAATTTAAAATTAAATTTAGGCGGGTATTGGTGATGTTATTTACACTACCTATGCTCCGGCTTTCAGCTATATTATATATAGAGTTCAGGTAAAAACTAGCGGTTGTATCTTAATCCTTCCTCTCCATGAGTTATTGTCTCAATCCTAACTGTCCTCAGCCACAAAACACCCATGAGGATAAGACTTGCAAGGCTTGTAGGAGTCAGTTACTTTTAAAAGGCCGTTATCGGCCGATCGGTTTTCTCGATAGTGGGGGGATGAGCCGAAATTTTTTGGCGATCGATACAGATATGCCAGAGGAAAGACGCTGTGTAATTAAACAGTTTTTTCCAGCTCCCCAGGTATTAGACGATCCTGAAGCCTTTGCCAAATCGATCGAGCTATTTCAGCGGGAAGGGGAGCAATTAGATAGACTCGGTAATGACTCCAAGCAAATCCCCCAACTATTCGCTTATTTGGAACAGGAGCGGCGATTTTACCTGATTCAAGAGTTTATTGACGGTCAAAATTTATTCAAAGAATTGGAAGAGCATGGAGTTTATTCAGAAGAGAAAATTCGGCAGTTATTAGATGATATCTTGCCGATTTTAAAGTTCGTCCACGATCGAGGTGTGATTCACCGCGATATCAAGCCCGATAATATCATGCGCCGAGCTAATGGTGAGTTGGTATTGATCGATTTTGGCATGTCGAAACATCTCAATAGTACGGTACTATCGCGGGGTACCACTGGTGGAACGATGGGCTATGCACCACCAGAACAAATTCGGGCGGGAGTGGCTTATCCCGCGAGTGATATTTATGCTTTGGGTGCAACTTGTATTCATCTATTAACGAATATCTCACCCGACAGGTTGTATGATTTCCAGACTAATAAATGGAGTTGGCGACAGGAATTAATCGCTCAAGATCGAAATATTAGCGACAAATTAGCACTAGTAATCGATCGAATGTTGATGAATGAAGTGCAAGCTCGTCATCAATCGATCGCTTGCATTATTGCCGCGCTACAATCACCACCTGTGAATAAGTGGCCGATGCGAGCGATCGCCATGACTGCAATACTAGGAGTCTCTACAAGCGGATTGCTTGCTCACGAGAATAGAGAATGGATTGAGTGTCGAACGGGGGTATCCAATCGGCTTTGTCCTCTCCCAGCACCAGTAGCCAAACTAGCAATTCAAACGCCAATTAAGATGGGAGATGTGTTGTATTATCCCTATTTGGCTGTCAAAGATAGTCGGGGAAACTCAGTAGAATTTAACATAGCAGTATTGAGCGATCGATATGAATGGGATACATCTTCAGTCGATCGAGTTAGACTCAGGGGCAAAAGTCAACCCGTGGGGATTTCCGCGCTCAGAGAACAGTTGCTCAAAGAAGGCAAAGGACAGATTTCTAAGGTGATGGAAAATCCCAATAGCATTATCTCATTGGGGACTGCATCTTGTGAAGGGACTCGCGAAGAAGAAGAAGCTCGTGCATTAGCAAGGGCAAAAACTGTCCAAACTCAAATTGTCGAGTCAATATTCATCATCAAAGATCGTCCAATTTTAAATCTCGGTCAATATAAAGCAGACAATTGCATCAAGGATATCAATAAAAATTCTTTCCAACGCCGTCTGATTATTGTGGGGATGCGAAAGGAAAGTCAAGGCTTAATTCTCAAAGAGGCACTATATCAACGACTAGGCAAAACGATCGAAGGTTTAAAATTAAATGATTATTCATTAGGCAGTATCGATAAGTTTAGTCTCAAGTGGATTGATGGGAATTGATAATTGACACTTCGGCTCCGCTCAGTGCAAGAAATTGATAATTGATAATGAGGATTTGAACCTACTGCTCATAGTGGATATAGCGATCCTAATTGATTTTCAAGATTTTTTAACCGCAGAGGCGCAGAGGGCGCAGAGATAGGAAAATAAAGACCTAGATTCTCATTTAGGATCGCTATATTAGTATCGAAACGATCGAGATTCATCCACCCTACAGTTTCCGCTCACTGACCGCCACCCTACCACCCTACCACCCTTCCACCCCCTCCCCTCCCCATGAACCAAAACTCACCCAAAGCATACTTCAACTACGGTGGACAAGGGCCGATGGCTCCTGCTACCTTGGAGGCGATTGTAGCCGCCTATGGAGAGATTCAATCTCAGGGGCCATTTGGACTCAAAACGAATGAATTGGTAGCGCAAGAGGCAACTTTGACCCGACAGACGATCGCCGCAGAATTGGGTGTAGCCGCCGAAACGATCGCCCTGACTGAAAATGTCACAGTCGGGTGTAATATTGCCCTGTGGGGATTGGATTGGCAACCTGGCGATCGAATCCTACTCTCTGACTGCGAACATCCAGGCGTAATCGCGAGTATCAAAGAGATTTGTCGGCGATTTCAGGTGAGTGTGGATATCTTTCCACTGCTAGCTACTCTGAATATAGGCGATCCTGTGGCTGTCATCGCCGCCCATCTCACACCCCAAACTAGATTAGTCGTGCTCAGTCATGTACTCTGGAATACCGGACAAGTTTTACCCTTGGCGGATATCGCCGCCGCTGTACGTCAATACCCCGACGTAGATCGACAAATCCGCATCCTCGTAGATGGAGCGCAATCGGTGGGGTTATTGGCATTAAATTTGGGGGAATTGGGGATTGATTTCTATGCTTTCACCGGACATAAATGGTGGTGTGGAGCCGAAGGAGTTGGGGGTTTATACGTCCATCCAGAGGCGCGAAAGAGTTTGCAGCCTACTTTCATCGGTTGGCGAGGTTTGGACTACTCACAGGCCGATTTACCCCTACTAGAGGACAGTCGTCGGTATGAGGTTGCTACTTCTGCCTATCCGCTTTATCGTGGTTTACGGACGGCGATCGATGCTCATCAAAGTTGGGGAAGTGCGATCGATCGGGCTGCTAAGATTGTGAGGATGGCGACTTATCTATGGGAAAGTTTGCACCAGGTGGCAGGAGTTAAATGTTTGAGCGATACGCCTCCTCGATCGGGTTTAGTATCTTTCCAGGTGGCCGATCGCAGTCATGGTAAATTAGTAAAAGAACTGGAACACAAACATTTCTACCTCCGCACGATCGTCGATCCAGATTGCATTCGCGGTTGTACTCATTATTTTACTACCACCGCAGAAATCGACGATTTAATTAGATCGTTAGATCGGGTGATTTAGTAGTAAGACTACGCAATACCTGTGGCAAGCCCCTAACCCCTGAAACCTGACCCCCGATCCCTGAATATCATGTCCCCACTGACTATTTATATTGCAATTACCGATCATGGATTTGGACATGCGGCGAGAACAGCATCGATCGCCGGAACACTTCAAAAGCGATTGCCATCAGTGAGATTAATCATCGTAACTACCGCGCCAAAATGGTTGTTAGATGGTTATATCGATGGTGAATATCTCTATCGTCAGCGAGGTTTTGATGTTGGGGTAGTGCAGGCTGATAGCCTAAAGATGGATTTACCCGCAACCTTGGCACGGTGGGGAGATATTCTCGATCGACAGGATGAGATTGTGGCTGAAGAAGTCGCATTTTGCCAAGCACAAGGAGTTAATTTAATATTTGCCGATGCACCACCAATCGCCACATTAATTGCGAAGAAACTAGGGGTTCCTTGTTGGATGTCGAGTAATTTTGGTTGGGATTTTATCTATCGAGCTTGGGGTGAAGAATTTACACCGATCGCTGATTGGATTGGCGATTGTTATGCTCAATGCGATCGGTTATTTCGACCACCATTGCACGAGTCGATGGATCGGTTTCCCGCGATCGAAGATATCGGTTTGACAGGTGGCGACCCCAAATATCCTCTCGTCGAACTTAGCACCAAATTCAATCTCACTCAGCCACGAGAGCGAACTATTCTCCTTACTTTTGGTGGCTTGAGCTTGGATGCGATTCCCTATCAAAATCTCGCTCAATTTCCCGACTATCAATTTATTGCCTTCGATCGCCATGCTCCACAGTTGCCCAATTTAGCCGTCATAACCGATCGAGCCTATCGCCCTGTAGATTTTATGCCTTTGTGCGATCGAGTGGTCTCCAAGCCAGGATATACCACCTATGCGGAGGCTTTGAAGTTGGGGGTGCCGATCGTTTCCCTTACTCGCAGTGGTTTTGCTGAGTCGGAAATCATTTTAGCGGGGATGCAGGATTATGGGTACCATCAAGTCATCAATCCCGAAGAGTTTTTTGCCGATAATTGGGATTTTCTCAAGGAAACAGTCAATCCGCCTCGATTGGATCGCCAAATTGCCACCGATGGAAATAACTCGATCGTTACTGCTGTAGTTGATTTTGAGGGGTGAGGGTTCAGGGTTTAGGGTTCAGGGTTCGGTTAGCCACTGATTAAAATCGGTGGCTCACTTAGACTAGGGCTTCTCTTTGTTCTCAATTCCAGGATCTTCATCACTGTATGGAGTAGTGATATCAGGTTCTGTGGTGGGGGATGTCTTGGGCTTTTTCGATCCAGGTTTGGGGGTATTTTGGCGATCCTTTGGCGCACGAGGTTTGTCGGTGCTTTGAGGAGTACTTTTGAGATTTGGCTCGATCGCAGGTGGCACGATGGGGATCGAGCCAGGAAAAACCCCTGGGATATCGGTTGAAAATGGTGGAGTTGGATAAAAGGTGGGATTATTTGGGATCGCGCCAGGGGGAATCGGTACCACTCCATTGGTGCCAGGGAGATCGCCAAATCCTGGGGGTGGGGTAGTGGGTACGATGTCGGGAATTTGGGTGACGGTGAGCTTATAGGGAAAAGATTTGGTTCCCAAACCAGCGATCGGTCGCAACTCAATTGTATACTCTCCGCTGGTGGTAACTTGTCCCCGCCAACTGATTACCCGATCTGCTTTGGTATCGATCGGCGCACCTGTTGAAGATAGAATGCTCATCAGGACTTGATTGGAACTTAACGATCGAGGCTTCCCCTTTGAAGCTGATGAACCGATCGAGCTAGGATCGCTGTCACCTAGAGTAACAAGCTGAATATCCAAACTTTGCCCAGCAACGGCGAGGATCCGATACTTTACTGGAGCATCGGCAGTTACTAGCCCCTCTTTAATAATAGGTCGATCCATGGTTGGTTCGATCGCTTCGGGGGCAACTGGCTCGATAGGATTAGTATCTGTGGCGATGGTGGGATTATTAAAGTCGATTGGTTTGCCTGGTTGAACTTGTTGCGGAGATCGAGAGTGCAACAATTGACTCACCCCAAACCAAGAGCCAAAACCAGCCAAAAGTGAAACCAGTATCGCCACGGGAATGAAGACTTGGGGTTTTTCCCAGATCGACGGGAGCTGGAGATTGGTAAGTGCTGTCTGCACCCGATTGACAACTGAGGGCTTTTTGTCGGGAGCAACTGCGACAGTGGGGGGAATCTCTTTATTATCGCTAGGATGGCGAAGTTCGGTAGACTTTGGCGGTGGACTGCTGGGGATACTGAGGGATTGAAGTGCTTGGAATACATCTACCCCTGATTGATAGCGATCGCGAGGATTGATGCTCAACATTCGACCAAGTACATCCGCCAACCCATCACTAATCTGGTTCCAATTTCGCCAATCCCAATTCATCACCCCATTGACAAATAATGTGCTGGGTTCCTTCCCAGTGAGCAAGACAATCGCCGTGACAGCCAGAGCATATAAATCGCTGCTGGGGTATGCTTCCCCTTTTTTGAGCTGTTCTGGGGGCGCGTAGCCAGCTTTCCCAACCGATATCTTGCTCCTCCCGATCGGATGTGCTTGAAGTCTATCGGCAAATTCTTTGACTACACCAAAGTCGATCAGCACGGGAAGGAGATCGCTATCCCGCAGAATAATATTTTCGGGGGAAATATCCCGATGAATCACACCCTTACTATGAATATAACCCAGAACTGGCAATACTTGGAGTAAAAACCGCCATACCTCAGCCTCATGAAACTCTTCACCCCGATCGCGCCGCTCATCAACTAGACGGGCATAAGTTTTGCCTGCAATATAATCTTGAACTATAAATAAACGCTCTTCTTCCTCAAAAGTCGCCCAAAATCTGGGGATTTGGGGATGTTGGAGTTGATACAGAAGATTGGCTTCTTGCTGAAAAAACTCTTTGGCTTTGGCTACCACAGCAGTAGATTCGGTAGACGGTGTTAGCTCCTTGATCGCACAGTATTCATCAAAACGACTGCGATCGGTTGCTAGGTACGTCCGCCCAAATCCTCCCGCCCCAAGACTGCTGAGGATGCGGTAACGTTGCTGCAAAAGTGTATCGGGAGCGATTTGTAACATACAAGATGCTGACTGAAGTTACGGCGATTTGGTTGGATTGACAAATTTGGTTCTGTTGAGCCTAGATTGAGCTTCACAGATATCCTACTATTTTCTGGGCTACTGTAAACAGAATCGACAGTACCGATCGATGTCAAAAGCAACACACTTTCATTGCTCGATCGATATTACCACTAGAGAGCGTTTTTCACGGGTGCTATTTTTGACAAAATACCCATTTTTATTATAGTGCCCAGTCGCAATCCAAATATTTCACGCGTAGGGAAGGGAGAGGGGTGGTGGGGTGGTGGGGTGGCGGTCAGTGAGCGGAAACTGTAGGGTGAATTCGATCGAATCATACTTATCATTAATGCTTGCCAAAAAGTTCAGCCAAACGGCTGATGTTTTGGTTGAAATTTAGCCGCGAAGTTGTTTGTCGAAAATAAACGTTTAACTTTTGTCGGAAATTTGTGACTATTTTTACGCTCGATTTAGGCAGTGAGTTTATACCTATTTTTAGTTCAAATGCTGATGGGGAGGATGTTCGGAATCGAGCGATCGAATCTTGATTTCTCTGTTGTCGCGGGGATATTATTCTCGAAGTGGAGGTTTGGCCAAAAAATTAACAAAATCTTATTGAATATTTATGATAAATCCGTTAAGTTATGGATCGATACAGAAATATAAAATCATATGAGCGGCATTCAGGCGACGTTTACAGCTACGGATAATGCCTTTCATGTCGAAGGGTACGAAAAAATTGACTTTAGCTTGCTTTATGTAAATGGTGCGTTCAAGATCGAAAATCTCGAAATTGCTGACAGTTATCGCTCATTCGGTCGCTGCTTGATGGTTGTAGATGAGAAGGTGTACGGTTTGTATGGATCGCAGATCCAAAGCTACTTTACACATCATGGTATCGATTTAACTGTCTTTCCAGTCCAAATTAAAGAGACGGCAAAGACGATCGGCACTTTTGAAAGAATCGTTGATGCCTTCGTTGATTTTGGATTGGTACGGAAAGAACCTGTTTTGGTCGTTGGCGGTGGATTGACCACGGATGTAGCTGGTTTTGCCTGCTCTTCTTACCGTCGTCGTACCAACTATATTCGTGTCCCAACAAGTTTAATTGGTCTAATTGATGCTAGTGTTGCGATCAAAGTAGCCGTTAATCATGGTAAATTAAAAAATCGCCTCGGTGCTTACCACGCATCGCAGAAAGTGATCCTAGATTTCTCTTTCCTCAAGACTCTACCGATCGATCAAATTCGCAACGGTATGGCAGAATTGATCAAGATTGCCGTCGTTGGAAATAAAGAGATCTTTGAATTATTAGAAAACTATGGTGAAGCATTATTGCACAGCCATTTTGGTTATTTGAACGGCAGTGAGGAATTGCGTGAAGTTGCCCACCGATTGACTTACAATGCGATTCAGTCGATGTTAACTCTAGAAGTACCCAACCTCCACGAACTAGATTTGGATCGGGTAATTGCCTACGGTCACACTTGGAGTCCTACTCTAGAACTAACTCCAGAAGTTCCGATGTTCCACGGTCATAGTGTGGCGATCGATATGTCTTTCTCGGCTACCATCGCTCAACTTCGTGGTTATATTACAGTTGCCGATCGCGATCGGATTATCGGATTGATGAGCCGTCTCGGATTAGCAATTGATAGCCCTCATTTGACCCCAGAACTACTCTGGAAAGCAACAACTTCGATCGCCCGTACCCGCGATGGTCACCAACGTGCAGCGGCTCCTTGCCCCATTGGTGACTGCTTCTTCATGAACGATCTGACTCGCACAGAATTAGACGCAGCTCTAGCAGTTCACCACGATATCTGCAAAGACTATCCTCGCCAAGGCGATGGCGAAGATATGTATACTCCAACAGACAAAGTTGAAGCTACCCCAGCAGGAGTATAGAATGAGACCCGTAACCCCAGTCGGGATTTTAGCTGCCAAACTGGAAAGTCTCGTCCGTCAGGTAGAATCAGTTGGGTCGATCGATCCAACCTTCAAGGCTCAATTGCACCAAGCATTTGAGCTAGCAAATGGCCTCGATCCTTACCTCGACCTTTGTACAACGCCAGAATCACCCGCTCTAGCCGCATTAGTCAAGCGCACCCAAACAGAGGATTGGAGCAAACGATTCTCTGATGGTGAGACAGTCAAGCCATTAGAGCAGGAAATGGTTTCTGGTCATGTGGAAGGGCAGTTTCTGAAGTTTCTGATCCATCTAACCAAAGCACGCCGAGTATTGGAAATCGGCATGTTTACTGGTTATTCAGCCCTAGCAATGGCGGAAGCACTCCCAGCAGATGGAGAAGTGGTAGCTCTGGAAGTAGATCCTTATGCGGCTGAATTTGCCCAACAGTGCTTTAAAGAGTCAACTGTCGGTCACAAAATCTCGGTGAAAGTGGCACCCGCACTCGAAACCATGGGAGAATTAGCAGCGGCTGGAGCAGTATTCGATCTAGTGTTCATCGATGCCGATAAAGGTGGGTATGTAGACTATCTCGATCTGTTGCTCACTAGTGGTTTACTGGCTCCTGACGGCTCGATTTATGCCGATAATACTCTCATGCAAGGAGAGCCATATTTATCGGCTACAGCGACGGCGAATGGGGCGGCGATCGCCAAGTTCAATCAGGCGGTAGTTGACGATCCTCGTGTCGAACAGGTATTAATTCCACTTCGAGATGGGATTACCTTGATTCGACGGGTTTAAGGAGACTCAACTTTATTGAAGAAAGGGCAATGATGCCGTAGGTTGGGTTGAGCCTCGAAACCCAACCCACTCAATAATCAATTGTGCAGGTGTTGGGCTTCACATTCGTTCTACCCAACCTACAAATCTCGATCGGACATCACACCACTTTTCACTGCAACACAAAAACCCATGACGAAAACAGTTTCAGTTGCAGTGATGCCATCTGAGCCAGAAACAATAGTAGAAAGCAAAACATTTCAAACTAGAATTAAAACAATAGCTACCCTTGGATTGCTGATTCTAGTACTACCGCTAAATCTGACTTTAACCGCGATCGCCCTGCTTCGAGCGACAATCTTTCAACCATTCCAACAAAGACAAGTCGCCGCCATTCCACAGACAATCCTAATCAGTGGTGGTAAGATGACCAAAGCCTTACAACTGGCTCGATCGTTCCACCAGGCGGGACATCGGGTAATTTTGGCAGAAACACACAAATATTGGCTGACAGGGCATCGATACTCTTGGGCAGTCGATCGATTTTACACCTTACCCAATCCCCAGACAGCCGAATATTCCCAAGCACTTTTGGATATCGTCAAACAAGAGCAGGTTGATGTCTATGTGCCCGTCTGTAGCCCCGTCGCTAGCTATTATGATGCTCTAGTCCAAACCGTACTTTCCCCCCACTGTACCGTGATGCATGTAGATGTGGAAATGCTAGAAAGGTTGGATGATAAACATACATTTGCCACCGACGCTCAAGCCTTAGGGTTGCGAGTACCAAAATCTTACCGGATTACTCATCCTCAACAGGTAATCGATTTCGACTTTGCTAATGAACAGCGGAAATACATCATCAAAAGTATTCCCTACGATTCTGTTCGGCGGTTGGATCTAACTAAACTACCCTGCGATACGCCAGCCGAAACTGCCGCTTTTGTCCAATCTTTGCCGATTTCTGAGAGTAAACCTTGGGTAATGCAAGAATTTATTCCAGGGCAAGAATATTGTACTCATAGTACGGTACGAAATGGTCATCTCCAATTGCACTGTTGCTGTGAATCGTCGGCATTTCAAGTAAATTACCAACATGTCGATCGACCCGATATCGAAGATTGGATTCGCACCTTTGCAGGTAGTCTGAAACTTACCGGACAAGTTTCTCTCGACTTTATGCGGGCAGATGATGATGGACAAGTATACGCGATCGAATGCAATCCCCGCACCCATTCAGCCATCACGATGTTTTACAACAATCCTGATGTAGCCAAGGCTTATCTACAACCAGCCGCCCTGACTGAAACAGTTCAACCATTAGCAACTAGCCGCCCGACTTATTGGCTCTATCATGAAGTTTGGCGATTGATTACTCATTTATATTCACCAAAACAAGTTTGGCAACGGCTCCAAATCATCACCCAAGGTAAAGATGCGATCTTCGATTGGGACGATCCATTACCATTTCTGATGGTACATCATTGGCAAATTCCACTATTACTATTAGGCAATTTACGTCATCCCAAACAGTGGATCCGCATCGACTTTAATATCGGTAAACTGGTAGAAATAGGTGGAGACTAATGGAATTATGGAAATATTAAACAATACGCCTAATCTAGAATCATCTCCACCCCAAAATCCCCAACCAGCTAGTGATGTTAAAACCGAGCGCATCTTGTGCCCACACTGTTTACGGACTGCTACTAATGGGATTAAATGTAAGGGAATTTGTGTAGCTGAAAGTGACTATTGATTTGAGAAACGCGGTAAAGGTGCCCCTTCCCGCTCTAAAACTATAGATTAGTCTTTTCTTCATACCCTCTGCGCTCTCTGCGCCTCTGCGGTAAAAAAAAGGATCTTCGATCGCAAATTAGCTACTCGATCGAACCAGATTGAGCGGTAAGAGGGATAATTGTGGTGCTAAAATCTTTCCAGCGATACTAAATAGAATATGGATCCTCAATTAATTGTAAATGGCATCGCTTTGGGTAGTATTATCGCCCTCGGTGCGGTTGGTTTGACTTTGACATATGGCATTTTGCGATTGTCAAACTTTGCTCATGGCGACTTGATGACGTTGGGCGCATTTGTAGCGTGGATGCTAAATGTGAGTCCGATTCCGGTGTTGAATAATATCTGGGTGTCGATGCTAATCGGGATTGCAGCAACGGTGGGTGTCGGGTTACTGTCGGAAGCTGTGTTGTGGAAACGGATGCGGCGGGTTAGGGCTACGTCAACTACGTTGGTAATTATTTCGATCGGGTTAGGCTTATTTCTACGGAATGGGATTTTACTCGTCTGGGGTAGTGATGTCAAAACTTACGATTTACCTGTGAGTGAAGCGATCGATTTATTTGGCATCAAAATTAAGTTCTATAATTTGGTGGTACTCGGTTTGGCTATTTTGGCGATCGCAGGGCTACACTTTCTATTGCAGAATACCAAAATTGGTAAAGCGATGCGAGCGGTAGCTGATGATATCGATTTAGCACGGGTAACGGGAATTAATGTCGAGCAAGTCGTCTTGTGGACGTGGATTATTTCGGCTAGTCTAACTGGATTGGGTGGACAAATGTATGGATTGGTGACTAATGTACAGCCGAATATGGGTTGGTTTCTAATTATGCCGATGTTTGCCGCTGTGACTCTAGGCGGTATTGGTAATCCTTATGGCGCGATCGCTGGAGCACTAATTATTGGAGTAGCTCAAGAATTGGCGGTACCGATCGTTGGTTCTCAGTATAAGCTAGCAGTTGCACTGATTCTGATGGTATTAACTTTACTATTTCGACCTCAAGGCTTATTCAAAGGTACTGCATAGATTCACAGGTTAAACTGTCTGGAAGTTTACGCAGAAACTGCGTAAAGTAAAATTAATTTTGATATCCTTTCAGGAATTAGACCAAATATACTTGGAGTAGATATTCAGCGGAATTAAATCGATCCTTTTTTCATCCTCAATCTCATCGGAATCGCCATCATGCCGAAAAATACCCTCCTTGCTGGTTTAACTCTGTTTGTCTTATTTGCTACCGCTAGCGGCACAAAAGCTGAACTCGCACCTCACATCAATAGCCTAACGATCAAAAATATCGAAAGATCGAATACTCAGGAAAGAGCAAATCCTGTCGAAGAATCAACCAATGCTCCAGAGCGATCGAATACTCCAGAGCGTACCAAACGTCGCCGAGTAGCTGCCAATTCTCAGCGGTCGATGCGATATGTAAAACTGGGTTGGGAAGCCCAACAAGAAGGCGAAAAAGACCAAGCTTTACTCTACTACTATAAAGCTGTCAAAGCTGACAAAACCAACGCATATGCTTTCATGGCTGCTGGAAATTTGATTGGGGATACAGAAGATGGAATTACCTGTATGAAAGCTGCTGTTGCCCTATTTCGCGCTCAGGGCAATCAAGAAGGATACAATGCATCTGTAAGCTGGTTGGAGCAGCGTGGAGCTGCTGACTAGATAAGTACAATCTAACTATCAATCTTGAGATGAGCTGAAACTTGGGCGAGGAGTGGATCGATCGTCAAAAGCTGAATGTGGTGAGGTGGATTCCAATCAATCCATTCATAGCCGAGGTGTTCGGTGATGGTAATTTGGGTATTGAAATCTACCCAGCCGAGGAAAATAATCAGCGTCTTTTCGACGGTTTCATTATCTAATCTGCTAGATTGAAGTTGATATATCGATCGATACTGAAAATCTCGATCGATTTCCACTGCATCAATCGCAATCCCAGTTTCTTCATTCATCTCTCTCAAGGCACAATCTAGATCTGATTCACCAGGTTCTAGATGTCCTTTTGGTAAATCTAACCGATCGGCATGTTTCATCAGCAGAAAAGATTTACGATTCCGCAAGGCGGAGGCTACGCCAACGGTAGATTTGTCATGCCGAAATAAAATAAATCCACAGGCTTTTACTTGTTTCATAGATAATAAATTATTTTATTGGATTGCTTTATTCTGCCCCAGAAGCTGATATTTTGAGCGTAAAGCTATCGCGCACATGAAAATCAGCAGTGTCACCACTATGAGTAATAGCCCAATAACTAATCTCACCTAGTTGAGATTCAATTACGGTTGTCACGGAGATTTCTAGATCTCGTTGAGCTGGGATAACTTGCCCTAAATTCACTGACAATTTTAACAATAATAAATTTTGCTCTTGACTTACCTCAAACTCCAAAGATCTAAAATTAGGTTCTTCTCGCAAGCCTTGACGATAACGATCGAGATGAAATATATTCCAGTCACCAGCAGGCGAGAGGTTAAATTCCCAATAGTCTGACAACCCTGGAATCCCCACGAAAAATTCAAAACAGGTATGTTCCCACAGGAAATCTTTCCTTGTCGGAGTGGTTGTTTGGGCTGGAATGACGATCGTACTCAAATCGCCACGAACTTGATATTCCAGTGAGAGCCACTCCCGATCTCTGTTCACACTAGCAGAAAGTTCGATCGGTGGTAAATATCGATCGGTGGGAAATGGTTTTAATGATAGCATGATTCGACACTAATTCGACGATAATTGAGATCGGTTTTGATTATTTGTGGTGTTAAGGATGCTTTGAGCACTTAGATTACGTTTCAACCGCCCTGAGAACTGGGAGCCGAACGCAAACTGTCAAAAAGTATCTAATTTATATCCATTTTGGCAATTTTTTAATGCTGCTCACAATTATCTCACAACAATTAAATTATTCAGCAATAACTCAACAAATATTAATTTGTTAACTAATATGAAGTTGAGTTGTATTGGAGGAAAACATGGCATCAATCGAATCGCAAATTACTAACTTGAGCCAAAAAGTCGATCGGGTTTATCAGATTCTCGAACGACTGACTGTCGGCGAACGACTCTCTGGTAGTGTCGAGTTTCCCAGCGATCTTCATCCAGGAACATCGATCGAAGATACCAATACCTCGCCGCCTCAAGCCGATCCAAACCTACTCAGTGGGACAAATTATCGTTACGATCCGGCTGGATGGGTAGTTGCAGGGCAAGATTTATCGATCGACAACAGCGGTGCTAGGCTCATTGATGCAGCAAATCCAATGGAGCATCGACATCAGATTAGAGAACAAGATTTGTCCCCCCAGATCCAAATTCAACGCTTGACAGCTCAATTGACCGTTGCCTACAATCGAATCGCGGCACTAGAAGAACAGTTACTAGCCAGACACTGGAAATAGTCGTTAGATAGTTAATTTCGATCGCTCAATTAATCAAAAACAGGCTCTAAATCCCTCAGCTTTTGGGTAGACTATTCGGACTAAGCTAAATGTCTCAAAATAGCATAAGTATAGCCATGAATGATGATTCTATAGTAAAATAAGATAGACTCGGATCTTAGCTGCATTTTACTAGATGGTGTGGGAATAATAAATTAGCAGATTTGACCATTGGCACAGCATCTTTGGGAGAAGAGCATTAAGAGGTCGAGTCTAGACTAGACTCGATCGTATTTTACTGCGGCTGTATTCAGGATATGGCGATCGACATCGCGATCCTCCCATCCCAGCGAAAGACTCAGAATCTTGCTCTGTGTACCCTCGTGTTTACTCTGTGCTCCAACCTGTTGAATACACACTATGAATGCAGCCAGAAATACACAATCTTTGAGCGGAAAGGGAGTAGTTGAAAGACATATTCTGACAAATTTAGATAATTTTAAAAATAGATCGAAATCAGATGAAAAAACAAATATTAGTCACTGGCGGTGCCGGATATATCGGCTCTCACACCATCAAACAATTGGGTGAGGCTGGATATGACATTGTTACCTACGATAATTTATCTACAGGTAGCGTCGGTGCTTTGAGCTATGGAAAACTGTTTGTTGGCGATTTGAACGATCGAGAGCAATTAGATCGAGTCTTTACTCAGCATCAGTTCGACGCTGTTTTACACTTTGCTGCGAGCATATCCGTTCCCGAATCAGTTCTCAATCCCCTGGCTTATTACAGCAACAATACTGTCAATACTTTAAATCTACTCCATTGCTGTCAAGCATTTGGCGTAAACAAATTTATTTTTTCTAGTACTGCGGCTGTTTATGGACAACCAGAAGGAAATCATCCCATCACGGAAGATATTATCCCACAACCGCTCAATCCTTACGGTAGTTCCAAACTAATGAGCGAACGCTTGATTCGCGACTATGGAGCAGTTTCGGATCTAAAATATGTGATCCTTCGCTATTTTAATGTTGCTGGAGCTGAAGTTGGTGGTACTCTCGGACAAGCGGGCAAAAAAGCCACTCACCTGATCAAAGTTGCCTGCGATGCCGCATTGGGTCGTCGTGCCAGTATGGAGGTGTTTGGGACTGATTTTGATACGCCTGACGGCACAGGAATCAGAGACTATATCCATGTTGACGATCTGGCTAGAGCGCATGTAGATGCACTAGCTTATCTAGAGTGCGAGCATTCTAGTCAAATTTTAAACTGTGGTTATGGTACGGGTTATAGCGTTCGTCAAGTGATCGAAAAGGTCAAAGAGATTTCTGGAACCGATTTCCCGACGATCGAAACCGAACGCCGCGAAGGAGATCCTGCTTGTGTAATTGCTGGAGCAGATCGGATTACCAACATACTCGGCTGGCAACCCCGTTACAACGATCTAGATCTAATCGTCCAAACTGCTCTAACATGGGAAAAACAGTCGGCGGCTAATTTATGTTCAACCGAACAGTTAGTTGGTGTGGGTCGCCCATAACCCACATTCCGCACTTCATAGAATTCACCCGAAAATTCTAGTGTTTGGGGGTGAGGGGTGAGGGGTGAGGGGTGAGGGAAGAAGCTAGAAAGGTCGCAATTCGTGTCGTCTCTGGAGCGGAAACTGCTAGATTTGGATAATACTTTCTCGTTGGCGTAGCCTCTGCTTTTGGCGTTAGCCTGCCGGAGGCACAGGCAGACGCTGCGCGAACGCCTTTGGCGATAGTGCGGAATGTGGGCTATAATTAACAGTCCTGAAACCACGAAAAATGATAGGTTGGGTTGCGCTCAAGCTTAACCCAACTCTCTCACCAAACTTATAGGATAAGAGCTGTTTGAAAAGTTATTTGAGTGGCTGCATATTCTCGTTACCCCACCCCAGCTCTCCCCTTGCAAAGGGGAGGGAGCAGAGCCTCCCCCTTTGCTAAGGCTACGGTGTACGCACAAGTTTTATTAAGACGGTTTGCCGATTTTTTTGGCTAGGAGAATTAAAATACTTGTATTTGTCGATCGGTTTACAAGAATTTGGCTCCTGTATCTAGACATCGGCAATTCGATCGTTATTCAATTGTTACGATCGATCCCACAATCTCCGCCCCTCACTAGTCTGCAACTTCTCATGTGTATCGGCTAATAATTTCGGAATATTCAACCCTTGAGGACAACGAGGTAAGCAGTCACCGCAGTCATTACAGCGATTTGCTTTCATCCCTGGAAACCAATGTCCAGCATTTTCAAACATCCGGTAACGGTACTGTCCGTATTCTTGCATATCGTAAGCGATCGCCAAATTTCGCAGCCTGAGAACTTCAGGAATATTTATCGCAGTAGGACAAGGTAGACAGAGATTGCATTGACTACAAAGATCGGTATTTAGGCTCACTTCTAATTGTCTTTCCAGTCGATCGACAATCGCCAATTCAGTATCAGTCAGCGGATAAGTTGCATCCGAAACAGCCAAACTAGGATCGAGTTCGCCTGGATTTGCCGCTCCCAGACTCAGCGTACTAATTCGATCGTCCGCCAATAGCCACCGATAATTAAAATCCAAAGGTGTCAACGGCGCACACAACGCGCTCAGATGGGCTGGTGGTGTATAAAGCTTCCCCCCCTTATCAGCCGGAGAAATAATCAAAATCCCCAGATCGTATTTACGCGCCAATTCGATCGCCGGAGCCAGTCGTTGGGAAAAGTAATAGTAATGGAGATTGACAAATTCAAATAATCTCGTCTCGATCGCCGCCAAAATCAGCTCTAAACTACCGTGAGTCGAGAACCCCACATGTTTGACCTTACCACTGGCGATCGCCGCTCCAATCGCTTCATAGCAGCCAGATCGTACCCAGTCCAAATGCTCCCAAGTATTAATGCCATGAATGGCCAGACAATCGATATAGTCCAATTGTAGCCGCTCTAAAGACTCATCAATCCACTGCGCCATCAACCCTCGATCGGGCGTTGGCGGTAATTTGGTTGTAATGTATAATTCCGATCGCTTCAGTGGTAATCGCCCAAGTGCAAGTCCCACATAACGCTCGCTTTGTCCATATCCTCTTGCTGTCTCAAGGTGATTGATTCCCCTCGCAACTGCTGCAAATATCGTCTGGTAAGCCGTTTCACTCTCAGCCAAACATCGCATTGTCCCCAGGGAGAATACGGAGATGTTTAGATTAGTTTGACCAAAACGGCGGTAGTGCAAGGGGGGATGGGGTGGTAGGGTGGCGGTCAGTGAGCGGAGCCGAACTGTAGGGTGGTAGGGATGTAATCTAGGTGTCTAAAGCATAGTTATTGGGAGTCGCCACATTGGTTAGGATACTCTGGATTTGAGTCCGCGTAGCGAAAAGTGCGTTACATTGAGGGTTTCCCCACGTAGAGCACCTTTTCAAGATAGACGGACTTTCCTTCATGTGCAGCGATTTCAATCGCTGTGTTCTAACTTCTCAAAACTGACCCCTGACCCCTGACCCCTGACCCCTGACCCCTGACTACGAATATCCACCTTTGCGAATCAAGTCGTCGGGGCGGAGATTGGAGATAAAATCGCGGAAGGCTAAACGTTCTTGTTCATCAGCGTCGCGATCGACAGGAATAGAGGCATCAGCGATTACTTCTTCAATTACCCAGATTGGTGCTTTGGTGCGGATAGCTACGGCGATCGCATCACTAGGACGAGCATCGATTTCTTTCATGACACCATTATGGTTAATAATAATCAGAGCATAAAAAGTGTTGTCTTGCAACGAATTGATCGCGATTCGATCGACTTTGATATCGCAGCTATCGAGCATGTTGACGATCAGATCGTGAGTAAATGGACGGGGTGGTGTCTGCTTTTCGAGGGCATTGATAATCGCCTTTGCCTGTTCCTGACTGATATAAATCGGCAAAGCGCGGCGATCGGCAGCATCTTTGAGTAAAATGATAGGACTGCGAGATACAGCATCTAAGGCAATTCCGGCTACTTTCATCTCGATCATGGTTGTTTCCTCTAATTTGGTGGTTGAAAGCGTTAA
Source organism: Chamaesiphon sp. OTE_70b_metabat_96 (assembly GCA_031376885.1). Classification (GTDB taxonomy): domain Bacteria; phylum Cyanobacteriota; class Cyanobacteriia; order Cyanobacteriales; family Chamaesiphonaceae; genus Chamaesiphon. Next base: position 32,500 of record JANMEL010000039.1, read on the forward strand.
AGTTTTAAAATAAAAGCCGAAACGTAATTAATCTAACAAGTTTGAATCGAGTGATTAATGTAGCTATGTATCAAGGATGGCTCAATAAATGCAAAATCGTGTATAGTACTTTGACTGAAAATAGATGTTTACAGGACTAGTCCAATCACTGGGAAACCTACGCCTTTTAACAGAGGACAGATGGGAAGTTTCATGTCAAGTATCAAGTGGCACAGTAATTTTAACCGATTTAACTATTGGTGATAGTGTAGCAGTCGATGGAGCCTGTCTAACCGTCGAGGAGATTTTATCACAAGGCTTTATCGCTACTGTTTCGCCCGAAAGTTTGGATCGAACGACGATCGGGTACCCCGATCGTACGGCTAGTAATGTAAATTTGGAAACATCTCTTCGTGTCGGTGGCAAAATTGGCGGTCATTTTGTGACTGGACATATCGATGGTGTTGGTAGACTAGTATCGGCTACAGCTACGGCGACCGCTTGGGATTTGCGTTTTGCGGCACCTCCATCTAGGATCTTACAGTGGTCTGAGTATGTTAGTCGGTACTTGGTATCAAAAGGAAGCATTGCAGTAAATGGAGTCAGTTTGACGATCGCCGAATGCGATCCTCATGGCGACTGGTTTAATGTCGCCGTCATTCCTCATACTTACGCATCCACAAATCTTTCCCAACTCAAACCCGATGATTGGGTAAATCTAGAAGCAGATATCTTGGGTAAATATGTCGAAAAATTAATCAGCGCACCACCAAGGGGAGATAATCGAAAACCCCCAGAAATCATTACACCAGACTTTTTGGCCGCTAATGGCTATTAGGGGATAGGGGATAGGGGATAGGGGATAGGGGATAGGGGATAGGGGATGGGGAATAGGGGTGAAAACAGGTCTATTCTCGATCGACGACTACTAATGACTGTAAAATATACGATCGATTGCCAAAACTCCATAGTCTATGTCCAGATCTCGCGAATCACTAATCAGTCTGCTCTTATATCACGCCTTCAAGGATCCATTTATCAACCCATTCTTTTATCTTTACCTACGCGGTTCGATTCAGGGTACCGAACATATCCCGCGATCGAGTGGCTTTGTAGTAGTCAGCAATCATGGCAGTAATTTCGATCCGCCGTTATTATCAGCAGCGGTACAACGTCCGGTAGCATATATGGCCAAAGAAGAATTGTTTCAAGTGCCAGTATTAAAGCAAGCGATCGAATTATATGGTGCTTATCCAGTCAAACGCGGTGCAGTCGATCGCAACACCATCAAAGCAGCACTAGCTTATCTCGAAAAGGGTTGGGGTGTGGGGATCTTTTTATCTGGTACGCGCACCCCAGACGGCAAAGTAATCGACCCCAAACCAGGCGCGGCTCTAATTGCCGCCAAAGCTCAAGTTCCGTTGCTTCCTGTCTGTCTATGGGGGACTCACCAAATCGAACGAGCAGGCAAGAAGTTTCCCCAGTCTACCCCAGTGACAATCAGAATCGGCGAACTAATTCTCCCTCCAACTTCCACCAAACGCGTCGAACTCGATCGAGTCACAGAGCTATGTACGACCAAAATTAACGCATTACACGACTTGGGTCGATAAAACCGCCAATAGCAACAATTGTCTGGCGATCGATAGACAATTAAAAATTGCTATAATTGTTGATGCAAATATCATCTGTCGATCGCACACATGGAAATTCGAGCAGAACTAGCGAATAATCTCGACGAAGCTGAATTAGATTGGTTGAAACCGCATATCCAAAAGGATGCAGTGATTTTGGTCGTTCCCGATCTGGATCTATTGGATGTCGGTGTGGCGATCGCCAGTGATAATACCATGTCGGTTCAACATTGGATTGGCGAACAATTGCTCGTCAAACCATCCACAGAAATCCTCGATCGCTGGAATGCCAACCCCAAACAAAAATTTCAGGCAATCATTATTCAACCCTATGTTTTAGTGCAAGAGATTTTAGCCTAGCCTCACTGCCGAAGAATCAAATCTCGACCCAAACCCTTGTAGACTAAAGATTAGATTCATTTCTCAATTCTCAATTAATTTAATATTTCCATCATGGCTACCTCTCAACCTACAGTCCAACCCAAGTTAGTCGCCAACAAATTTGGCATCAATCATGATACCGAGCTGTTTAATGGACGAGCGGCGATGATTGGTTTTGCGTCTCTACTAATTATCGAATTTCTGACGGGTCAAAATCCCGTCACTTGGATGATGAGCTTCATCAAATAACCGCGACTCTTCATGGGGTCTAATAATCTTAGGTAGAATAAGAGCATAAGCGATCGTATCTAATTATTCACCCTTATGACCAGTCCCTTTCTCGCTCGTCTCCATAGCCCAGAACGTCCGGTGATCGTCTTTGATGGCGCAATGGGTACCAATCTTCAAGTCCAAAACCTCACCGCTGAGGACTTCGGCGGTGCGGAATATGAAGGTTGTAATGAATACCTCGTTCATACCAAACCCGAAGCAGTAGCCATCGTACATCGAGATTTCTTGTCTGCTGGTGCAGATGTGATCGAAACTGATACCTTTGGCGGTACCTATCAAACGTTGGCGGAGTATGGCTTAGAAGATAAGGTATATTATCTCAATAAGACTGCTGCCGAACTAGCCAAAAAATGCACGGCAGAATTCTCTACCCCTGAGAAACCTAGATTTGTAGCAGGTTCGATCGGCCCTGGTACTAAATTACCCTCGATCGGCCATATCAGTTATGAAGAGCTAGAGCAAGCATACACCGAACAGGCTACAGGCTTGTACGACGGTGGTGTGGATCTATTCCTGATTGAGACTTGTATGGATGTGCTGCAAATCAAAGCAGCAATTAGTGGACTCGAACGAGTATTTAAAGATAAAGGTGCGCGGTTGCCAATCATGGTTTCGGCCACATTTGAAAATCCCCAGGCGACGATGTTGTCTGGTAGCGATATTGCGACATTATTAACAGCATTACAACCATTTCCGATCGATATTTTAGGCTTAAATTGTGCAACTGGGCCAGATTTGATGGCTCCCCACATTAAGCACCTCTGCGAACAATCACCGTTCGTGGTTTCTTGCGTACCAAATGCCGGATTACCAGAAAATATCGGCGGACACGCTCATTACAAATTAACGCCCGTCGAACTCAAATTGGCAATGCACAAGTTCGTCGAAGATTGGGGTGTACAGGTAATTGGTGGTTGCTGTGGAACACGTCCAGAACATATCAAAGCTTTAGCGGAAATTGGCTCAACGTTACAAGTAAAAGAACGTCATCCCGAATTTGAACCAGCGGCATCTTCCTTAATGTCAACCCAGCCTTATCATCAGGATAATTCGTTCCTGATTATCGGCGAACGCTTGAATGCTAGTGGCTCGAAAAAATGCCGCGATTTATTAAATGAAGAAAATTGGGATGGCTTAGTTTCCCTCGCTAAATCACAAGTCAAAGAAGGTGCCCACATTCTCGATGTCAACGTTGATTATGTTGGACGCGATGGTGTCAAGGATATGCACGAAGTGGTTTCTCGCGTCGTGAATAACGTGAGCTTGCCGCTAATGTTGGATTCCACAGAGTGGGAGAAAATGGAAGCCGGATTGAAAGTTGCGGGGGGTAAATGTTTACTGAACTCCACCAACTATGAAGATGGCGAAGAACGCTTCTATAAAGTATTGGAAATAGCCAAGAAATATGGGGCGGGAATTGTAATTGGGACGATCGATGAAGAAGGGATGGCGCGGACAGCCGAGCGGAAATTTGCGATCGCGCAACGTGCTTATCGAGCAGCGGTAGAGTATGGAATTCCAGCCTATGAAGTATTCTTCGATCCTTTAGCACTGCCAATTTCGACCGGAATCGAAGAAGATCGGGAGAATGGAAAAGCCACCGTCGAATCGATTAAAATGATTCGCGAAAATCTGCCCCAATGTCACGTTCTATTAGGACTATCGAATATTTCCTTCGGTCTAAATCCAGCCGCTCGTCAAGTATTGAACTCAATGTTCCTGCATGAGTGTATGAATGCGGGAATGGATGCGGCGATCGTCAGTCCGAATAAAATCTTACCCCTCGCTAAAATCACTCCCGAACATCAAGAAATTTGTCGGAATCTGATTTACGATCGCCGTCAGTTCGATGGTGATATTTGCACCTACGATCCGCTCGGTTTGCTCACCACCATGTTTGAAGGGGTGACAACCAAACGGGATAAAGCTGAAGATGATAAACTTCCCCTCGAAGAAAAACTAACTCGCCATATTATCGACGGCGAACGAGTTGGTTTAGAAGCCAATCTGATGAAAGCGATCGAGAAATATCCACCCCTCGATGTAATTAACATCTATCTCCTCGACGGGATGAAAGTTGTCGGCGAACTCTTCGGTTCGGGACAAATGCAACTACCCTTCGTCTTGCAATCCGCCGAAACGATGAAAGCCGCCGTTGCTTTGCTCGAACCTCACATGGATAAAGCCGACGCAGGCGTGAGTAATGCCAAGGGTAAATTCGTAATTGCCACAGTCAAAGGCGACGTACATGATATTGGTAAAAACCTCGTCGATATCATCCTCACCAATAACGGCTATGAAGTAATCAACATGGGGATTAAACAATCCGTCGAAGCGATTATTCAAGCCTATGAAACCCACAAACCCGACTGCATCGCCATGAGCGGACTACTGGTAAAATCCACCGCCTTCATGAAAGACAACCTCGAAGCCTTCAACGAAAAAGGCATCACCATTCCGATCATCCTCGGCGGTGCCGCCCTCACCCCCAAATTTGTCTACAAGGACTGCCAGCAGGCGTATAAAGGGCAAGTAATCTACGGCAAGGATGCTTTTGCCGACTTGAACTTTATGGATGCCCTGATGCCCGCCAAACAGGGCAACAAGTGGGACGACACCCACGGCTTTCTCGATGATGATGGCAACCCGATTAAAGTCGCCGTCGAAGTTGAAGCACCGAAAGAGAAGGCAGAAAGTAACGAGCCAGTAGTCATCGACACCGTGCGATCGGAAGCAGTAGGATTGGATATAGATCGACCAACACCACCATTCTGGGGTACCAAAATCATCAAGGATGAAATCGTGCTCGAAGATCTATTCTGGCACATGGATCTCCAAGCCCTAATCGCCGGACAATGGCAATTCCGCAAACCCAAAGACCAAACACGCGAAGAATACGACGCATTCCTCGCCGAGAAAGTCCACCCAATTCTAGAGGAATGGAAAGCCAAAATCCTCACAGGCGAATGGCTCGAACCCCAACTAATCTACGGCTACTTCCCCTGTACCGCCGAAGGTAACTCCGTCCACGTCTACGATCCTAGCGTCATCGAGCAAGGCTTAACGCCCCAAACAGCGACCCCCGTAGTCACCTGGACATTCCCACGCCAAAAATCGATGCGTCGCCTCTGTCTGGCTGATTTCTTCCGCCCGCTATCAGAGAATAAATTCGACGTATTCCCGATGCAAGCCGTAACGATGGGCGAAGTCGCCAGCGAGCAAGCGCAAGTGTTATTCAAAGCCGATAACTATGCCAACTATCTCTACTTCCACGGGATGGCTGTCCAAATGGCTGAGGGTTTAGCCGAATGGGGACACGCCCGCATCCGCAAGGAGTTGGGTTATGGCGATTTAGAGCCAGATAATATTCGCGATATGTTGGCGCAACGCTATCAGGGTTCGCGGTATAGTTTCGGCTATCCTGCTTGTCCGAATGTGGCGGATCAGTTACACCAGTTGAAAATTATGGGTACTGAGCGGATGGGGATGACGATGGATGAGAGCGAGCAGCTATATCCTGAGCAGTCTACTACTGCGTTGATTGTCTATCATCCTGTTGCTAAGTACTTTAGTGCTTAGGTTTGGTTAGGGTGAAGTAAAATACAACATCCACAACTTCTGGTGCTATGGCAAAATTAAGCCCCGAAACGGCTCAAACCATCTGGGATCTGCAACATCAGCTTTTAGAAATTATCGATAGTTCCAGAACGCTGGAACTATCCCTATTTGATGCTTTTGGAGAAACAGAAGATACAATTCCTGTTCTAGATGAACTCCAAAGTATTGCACAACAGGCAATAGATCGATTTTCTCGTTTTTCCAACTTGCAAATTAGAATCGCTAATACCCAACCGCCGATTCAGCCTGATATCATAGAAATAGTCAATCTATCTATCCAAACCACTCAACAAAAAATTCCAGCTCTAAAACGTAGTATTCAAGAAATTACCCAGGAATGGAGATTATCATGAAAGCACAACCGATCGTGCCCGATGCAGCCGTAAATCGCCGACTGATCGACAATTTACGTCAAGCTCGTCTAGATTTTGAAGAGGTAGATCTACAAGTAGAGGAGTTGGTATCTAAATTTGACGAACTGATTCGCCAGCAAAAATTGCAACGCATCAAGCACAAACAAAAAATGTAAGTTCTGCGGGATAGTTTCGGCTATCTAGCTTGTCCAAATGTGGCGGATCGGTTGCAGCAGTTGAAAATCATGGGTACCGAGCGGATGGGGATGACGATGGATGAGAGTGAGCAGCTCTATCCTGAGCAGTCTACAACTGCGTTCATTGTCTATCATCCTGTCGCTAAGTACTTTAGTGCTTAGGATTGGTTGAAGTGGAGAAAACCAACAAATAAAAGCTCGATTGTCGCCTAAAATGTAGATGGTGGGCATTGCCCCACCATATAAATTCACTACATTTCTAGTGAATAGTATTCTGTGAAAAAATATTGAATAAGTTAAAGTGTGTTAATTTTATGAGTGAACAGAGCAATGCGTATGCAATAAAAGATTTTGTAAATTCAAAACTAAAAGGAGTTTACTTCACAGAAAATTCATGTGTCCGTTGCGTAAAGTGTTCTATTCATTTTGAGGTTGGCAAATGTCGTAATTGTGATTGCAGTAGATATGATAATAATTTCTATATAAGTGTAGATGAATTCGGTTGGTATGATTCTACACCTGGAGCTAAAAAATTTTAGCGATTTGGCGAACCGAATTCATATAACACACGTCAGTTATCTGGATGTCTGAACTGTGCAAAATGTCGTGAACATCTGACAATTGTTAAACATACCTGTGGGGCGAACAACAGAATACCTGACGATCTTGTTCAAGTTCAAGAATTTATAACAGAAATAAACGAAGTCAAGAGAAAAAGATCTGAAACACCTAGAACGCCATCATTAGGGGTAGGGTGGACTGAGTTATGTATTTACTTATTGTCGATTGGCTTTTCTATATGGATAATGATATCAATAGTTCAATGGATAATTCATTATGTGAAGCGTTAATAATGACAGACTTCACAGCACTAACTTGCCTACTGAAAGTTCAAATTCCCCAGGATTGAGTAGTTTTGTAGGGTGGGCACTGCCCACAAGCTCAATTCGTTACTCAGAATAGATTTCAGCCTCCAATACTAGATGGTGGGCAGTGCCCACCCTACATCTCTGGGGTTGGTGGGATCGATCGGTGTTTAGATTTGATCATTATCCAGCCATCATCAATTCTTTTCCTTGGTGATGAAGAACTAATAATTGAGCAGAATTCAATGTCTCGATCGCATAAGCCCGACCATTTGTATCGCTAAATTCAACTTCAAATACATCTGGCTCATACTCTTCGACGATCGTACCAACTTGACCGCGAATTAAACTGACTTCCGGTAAGTCTTCCAATAGTGCCACAATATCTAATAACTTCATACAAAATACCTCAGCCTAGAGAACATAACAAGTAATTAAACGCGGAAAGTTTTCACTATCTTTAACTATCCATACACTATGAATTATTGCCGTCTTATCCTCATGAGTTAACGGAAAATCAATTACATACTTTTGCCCATAAGCATTTCTCGCAGCAGGAACCGCATCATAATTTTCCAGTGCCGATCTCAAGGCTTGCTTCAGTTCTTCAAGATGAGATACATCCATATTTAAAGCCGCTTTAAACACCCGTGCCTTATGTTTGCCTTCATCATGGTCTAAATTTAGACTATATCCAGCTAATTTGCGGTCATCAATAACTGCCAAATCTGGATTGGTTAACTTCATGGAATGAGCTTAATTTTGTCACTTGCTGTTGAGTACTTACCCCATTTTACTATTACTCGATCGATCCTGGCACAATCCGCGATGATATTAATGTTGATTTCTTTGATTGCGATGGGGTAGTGTAGGCAAAGCTCGTTGGCGTAGCCTACCGTAGGTAATCGATTTGGGGTTGGTTCGATCGATCTGTTTTGATTCGATCTGGGGTTGGTGCGATCGTCAGGCCCAGATAAAATTTGTGATAATGTTTAATCATAGATTATGTCGATCGCGTAGCGTGCCAACGGCAATCGATCCGGTTAAAAGGTTACGATTATTCAGCCGATGGAGCATATTTTATAACCATTTGTGTCCGCCATCGTGAATGTCTGTTGGGCGAGATTCATGATGGGCAGATAATTCTAAATGAATATGGTTCGATCGTGAGGGATATTTGGGAAGGTTTACCCGTTGGCGTAGCCTCTCCTGGGGAGAATCGAGTATCAGAGATAGATCTCGATGAATATATCATTATGCCAAATCATTTTCATACAATCATCTTAATTAACAAATCTCCAGATTCAACAGAAATTCATCAAAATTTAGATGTCGATGATATCAAAGCGCGTCGGAATCGGGTATTGGCGGAATCGATCTTTATGATAGATTCTCTATCTGTTCTGTTGGTAGATAATTAGATTTATACAATAATCTTGCGCGACGTTGTTTGAGTAGATCTGCGTCTGCTAACGCGATCGCTTCATCAAGCTTCAGATTTAACAAGTCTAACTGGCGACAAGCCTCCCTCAAATTAGCGACAGATCTGGCTCTAGTTTCTGGATCGGGAATTTTACATTGGGTGTTCATGGCTAATTCCAATTACGTTGAATGTCTTGTAGGCTAGCAATACTGGTATCTAAGCAGGCTTCAGCTAGCTCGATTGACTCATACAATAAATCTAGCACACCCTTGGAGGCGATTGGCTGAGATTGGGCAACTCTCAACAGCAGGTTATACAAGCGGGAGTGTGAAGATAGTAACCGCTCTTGGATATTCTGGAGTTCGTCTAGTTCTGGTCTTGTTTCTGCCGTTTCGCCGATTTCTTGGAATAATCGGAACTCCATTGCAGTGGTAGCATCGATGCACTCAACTAGTCTGCGTTGTAGAGTAAAAATATTGGTGATTACGGAGTCTGGTAGTTTAGCCACTGATGGATACGCTGACTGAGATGTTTCACCTGTTAATTTAGCAGGTTTGAGGTGACGATCGACTAAAGGTGACGTGTATAATTTTGACAAAAACCTCGTCTATATCATCCTCTCCAACAATTGCTATGAAGTAGACACAGTGCGATCGAAAGCGGTAGGGTTGGATATCGACAGGCCAACACCACCATTCTGGGGTACCAAAATCCTCAAAGAAGAGATCGTGCTCGAAGATCTATTCTGGCACATGGATCTCCAAGCCCCGATCGCCGGACAATGGCAATTCCGCAAACCCAAAGACCAAACTCGCGAAGAATACGACGCATTCCTCGCCGAGAAAGTCCACCCGATCCTCGAAGAGTGGAAAGCCAAAATCCTCACTGGCGAATGGCTCGAACCCCAACTGATCTACGGCTATTTCCCCTGTACCGCCGAAGGTAACTCCGTCCACGTCTACGATCCCAGCGTCATCGCGGAAGGCTTAACGCCCCAAACAGCGACCCCCGCAGTCACCTGGACATTCCCCCGCCAAAAATCCCTGCGTCGCCTCTGTCTGGCTGATTTCTTCCGCCCCTTATCCGAGAATAAATTCGACGTATTCCCGATGCAAGCCGTAACGATGGGCGAAGTCGCCAGCGAAAAAGCCCAAGTGTTATTCAAAGCCGATAACTATGCCAACTATCTCTACTTCCACGGCATGGCTGTCCAAATGGCTGAAGGTTTAGCCGAATGGGGACACGCCCGCATCCGCAAGGAGTTGGGTTATGGCGATTTGGAGCCAGATAATATTCGCGATATGTTGGCGCAACGCTATCAGGGTTCGCGGTATAGTTTCGGCTATCCAGCTTGTCCGAATGTAGCGGATCAGTTGCAGCAGTTAAACATCATGGGTACGGAGCGGATGGGGATGACGATGGATGAGAGCGAGCAGCTATATCCTGAGCAGTCTACTACTGCGTTGATTGTCTATCATCCGACGGCTAAGTACTTTAGTGCTTAGGATTGGTTAGGGCGAAGTAAAAAGCAAATATTAAGCTCGACATCACTTGAAACTTAGCTGGTGGGAAATGTCCACCAGCTACGCATACTAGTATTGAGATTGTAAATGGGTAATCATTACGCTAATATCGTTCTTTACAATGTTGATCGCTCCGCATTAATCGATTGTTTATCAAATTTAGGCAGAACAGCGTTCATCTCTCCAATAGTAAATAAATTTATAGCTATTTATGATCGAGATATATCTGCGGATTTTTCCGAACATTTGTTTCCAATTAGTAGACTGACTGAATTATTTGATTGTGGTGCGATTGCTGCATATGTACATGATGGTACTGAATTTGGATATAAACTTTATTCATGCGGAAAGATAATTGACACTTATACTAGTGCTTGTCCCGATTTACCAATAACAATTGAGGAAAATCGGGTCAGAAGAATAGTCAAATTATTCGAGTGTGAAAATAATTGGCGACAGATTGCTAAAATATTAAGTAGCCCAATTTTAACGAACGGGGAATTTGAGAATCCCGATCAACATTATCAGCTTGATAGGAAATATTTTATCGATTCTAACTATTTCTTGTCTGAGCAAGATAGACATGAATCTCTATCTCTAAAAATTGGCATAGAACCATGTTGGAGCATTGGCATAGGTTATAACAACATTATCTACGGTGACTTAGAATCTCATTTCAGCGATCGTGATTTAGATATTGATGATTCGATTGCTATGCTCACATCAATAAATACTACTTTTGTATAAAATAAAGTTTAATTGTTCGATCGATATTGATGCTCGATCGACTTTGGTATGATGCAAGGGTGATATTAATGTCTGGAACTTTGATTTATCGGATTAAGAGATGGACTATGATTTATCCCTAGAACTAATCATAGTCCATCCAGAAATCATTCTCATCATAGTTCGGGAAAGATCGATTTAGATAAGGGTGATTAGGCTTTGAGTGTGTCGATCGATGAGTATTGGTGACTTGGTGTAGCCTCCGCTTTGTGGAATCGATCTGTTTTGATTCGATCGATTTGGTGGTGGTGGGATCGATCGCCAGATGTCGAAAGGGCAATAGCGATCTACAATAGAAAGTAGCAGTATTTAGCTAAATTATCGTGAATACTAAAGAGCTAATCGTCAGCGAACTACTATCAACATCAGAAGACCTATTATCTGAAGTGTTACAGTTTGTTAAATCTATTAAACGTCAACAGCCTGTATCGATCTCAACAACAGTACGCCAACGCATACCTAATTTAGAGCAGGGTAAAATTATCATGAGTGATGATTTTAATGAACCATTACCTGATTCTTTTTGGTTGGGAGTAGATCTGAATTTACCGCTGTCGATGCCTTCTTTTGTCCGTTGGCGTGCCTACCGGAGGTAATCGCCTTCCGCGCCCAAACCTACAATCTCCCCCTCCACAGCCCTTATATCCAGCAACTCCTCGCCCTCAAATCGATGCAGGTATGGTACGCCGCCGCGATCCAAGAAACTTGGCGTGACCCCGCACACGAGCGTGAAAATCTAGCGGCTGGAGTGGTATTACTCGATCGCAGACAATCGATGGCATAATTGGGATCGATCGCGAATGGTCAAAAAGGCGATCGATTTACTTTTTGGTCAAACTGCACTGCTTCTCGACAAATGAACAACGAGCTTGCGATCCGCGCAGATTCTCTCCCCGCTGTGAAATCTCAACGTTACCCGATAGAGTCAATTGTCCAGAGGTTGTGACATATGTAATTTGATGAGCTTTGGCTTGGAGCTGCGCTGCTGGATAATTGAGGACAGCATTCCCCGTAGCCACCACTTCTTGGGTAGTTTCATTAGCTTCCTGAGTATCTGCATGTATGGTCACTTGTCCGGTCGCAAACGCCTGAGCGAGTGCCTGGGCGTTGGCATTGGAATCGACGACTGGGTTGAAAAGAGTTGGCATCATCAAAGCTGCGGCGGTTGCCAGGGAAGCACAGGCAACTAGGGCAGCGCGACGATGACGATTCAATGGTAAGACAAAATTCATGGGATTATTTCCTTGTGCTGTTTGAGGTGAGTTGGCGGGATGAGTTTGACGTAATTGAGCTTCGAGAGCGACTTTGAAAGTTGGATCGGGTTCGATCGTTTCCGCAAGATCGGTCAAATGGGCGAGCAAGTCGGCATCTGACTGTGAAAGGTCTGAGGATTGATGAGGTCTTGAGTTCATAGTTTCACTCACAGGTTGTTGCTAAATGTTGACGGAGATCTTTGAGGGCACGACAGACTAGCATTTTGACTGCTCCCTCACTTTTGCCCATAACTTGAGCCACTTCAGGGATGCTCAATCCCCCAAAAACTTGTAGGGCGATCGCTTCTGCTCGTTGGGCAGTAAGGTGGCTGAGGGCGGAGGCAACTTGCTCTAAGGACAATTGCTGCACGGCAAATTCCTCTGGTGTAATGTAGTCATCTGCAACTTCATCTGCTGCTGCTAGCGGTAGAGTCGATCGTTGACGACGAAAGTAATCGATCGTCTTTCGGGAAGCAATTCCCATTAACCAAGCTGCGAACTTGCCTCGTCCTCGAAAACTGGAGATCGCTTCTTGAGCTGCCAGAAATGTTTGCGCCGTCAAGTCTTGAGCATCATGGACGTTACCAACTCGTGAAAGATGATAGCGGTAAACCATGTTCAGCTTTCGTCGGTAGAGTTCTGCAAACGCTGCTGACTTAGATCGCGCTTCCTGAGCTAATTCTTCATCTGACTGCATTTTGAGGTCTGAGAATTTTTGGTTGGAAAACAGGCCAGGTGAGAGAAAGTTCATTCATATGTTCCTCAGAGATCGGTTTCTATAGGTATGTCGTCGCAGACCCTCATTTCGTAACAGCCCAGATTTAGAAAAGTTTTGTTTATGAGACTTCCTGCGAAAGTCAGGGGATCATTCGTGACAAGTTAAGAAAAGCAGAGCTTTGTCAAGAGGGTGAACAAAAGATGTCAAACTATTGACTAGAAACAGTTTGAGGTAATAGATACCTGATGACCAGCCGCCGGAGAAGTAACCGAGACCATGCTAAAAAGCA
>JANMEL010000056.1:0-24144 GCA_031376885.1 Chamaesiphon sp. OTE_70b_metabat_96
TGTATATATTGACAGGTTTTTGTGAAGTTTTTTCGAGGGAGATGTAAATTTTTTTACCAATGATCTCTTCAAACTTGAGTTGAACTTAACTTATTATATACCGAACTGGTTTAGGAAGCGTATATAATGGCTTGTAGACAACCAGTCTGATTACAGCAATTTGCTGCTCTGAAAACATATCACAGATTACCAATATTCATCAATTCCTCTATGGCTGCTTTAACAAACTTGTAACATGTTTCACACACAAAGTGTATTATGTTACACTTGTGAGCATGATTATCCGCTATTACTTATTTTGATGCAACACCACAACAGATGTTGCTAAAATCAGGCGATATTGATTCACAGTGGGGCGATGTTGTGTTTCACTATCTATCTACGAGTAAATCTGATATTTTCATCAGAATTATTTCATCTTAGCAAGTCGTGCGTGGAAAAGTTGTCCTACAAAAATTAAAACGTCCCAGCAACACCTGTTGCTGGGACACAATAGACAAACATTAGATTGTTATTCAGGTGGTAAAAAGTATGAAAATCCTAGTTTGTCTAATGCCAAAGAAATCGCCTCTGTTCGACTTTGCACACCCCATTTGGAATATATACGTTCCAAATGACTTCTGACAGTACTGTTAGTAATATTCATTTTTGAGGCAATTGATTTATTATCCTTGCCTCGCATTACCCAAAATAACACTTCAGTTTCCCGCTGACTCAAACCCAATAACTCTAACGAATGTAAAGAAGATATAGTTCGTTCTTCCAAGAGGAGTAAGTATTCTTCTGCGATTGGTTCGATAACTAACCGAATCGTTAATTCTCTATCTACCTGCTGAATTCGCAACGGTAAGCAAGCTTCACAAGAGTTTAATCGATCGGTTAAATAATTGACTCTATTTTTTATCCATGACCATAAATTATCTGGAAGTTTGGAAGAATAACTAGATTTTTGAAAATATGTTTCTAGCCAAGTTATGGCTTGGGGGGCGATCGATCTTACTCGTCCATCCACATCTACAATGACTAAACCGAGATGGTCGAGATATTGTTGCCTTAGGTCTGATTGTTGCTGTAACTGTTGATAATGCCGAACATTGGCAGATGCTTGAAACAAGTGAGGAATTAATAAATTGAGGATTTGTCGATCGCGTTCCGTAAAATTGCGCTGAGGGCGATGTAAAGCAAATCCATCTAAGGTTGGAGGTATTCCGGTAAACTGAAGATCCCTAGAATTTGCAGGTGGAACAAAAAAAACTATCTGATCTTCTATTCCCATAGTTCTTAAATACTGCTGATAAAGTCCTTCCAGAGCATGTAATTCTTGCTGGCTAATAAAGTCTGATATTTTATGGACTCCACTGAGTGTCTGCGGCATATTTTTGACAATCGGATGTTCATCGAAATATTGATAAACTATCCGTTCCATTTCCGGCGTATAACTATTAAAGTTATGAAATAAGATATTGGAAATTTGACCTGACTGAATATTGGTTGAATAAAAGCTACAAAAATCATTAGGTACAAGTCGATGAACGATCGATAAAGCCTCCACCCTAAACGTATCAAAATCGTGAATAGCATAGATCTGTTGGATACATTGATTCAAGAGCTGGATATCTCGATCGCTCAGAAAGTCCATTGAGTTGATTAGTCATTTTATCGGATTTATATATTCTGATTAATGCAGAATCCAGATCCTTTCTGGCTAACTGTAACAAAATCTTCACAATTGAGTCGGATAAATTACTGATTGACATGAAAATGCCAATAACGTACCCTGTAGGAAAATACATGTATAAACACAGCTATTATGTCTATCTTAAATCCTGGCTATCTGCAACTGCTCCAAAATCAACTGGCAAAATTGGCGGCTCAATCTAACTTTGAGTCAATAATGACCACCGCTTTTGGGGCGAATATAAATCGAGCCAAAATCGCCAAACTCCGCAAACAATGGCTCACAGGTGATTTTAGTCTGATTCCACCGATCGAGATTCTCTCCAACGGCGAATTAGGTAATGCCAATGGTGGTTATGCTGGATCTGAAGACACAATTTTCATCTCGTCAGATTTCCTAGCACAACAGAATGGGAATAGCAATAATATCACAGGATTATTGTTAGAAGAATTTGGCCATAAACTCGATCGATTCTTCAATGGCAATGTCGATAGCGCAGGCGATGAAGGCGACATCTTTAGTCGATTAGCGCGTGGACAAACATTATCAGCTCAGACATTAGCCAGATTGCGAGCAGAAGACGATACAGCCCTAATTACAGTTGCTGGGCGGGTTGTGTCGATCGAACAACAAAATTTTTTTGGTACCAACGGCAATGATACTCTCAATGGCGGCATAGATAATGACTACCTCTATGGTTATAGTGGCAATGACAGCCTCAATGGTGCCGCTGGTAATGATAGTCTCAATGGTGCCGCTGGTAACGATACTCTCCTCGGTGGTGCTGGCAATGATACCTTTATCATCGATGCCGATGTGGATCTAGGTACTGATACGATCTTGGATAGTAGTGGTATTGATACACTCAGTTTTGCAGCGACTGCTACCAAATCAATTCATATCAATCTCAGTACAACTACCAGCCAAACAGTCGCCACTGGCGTACTATTGACAGTAAACGGGATCGAAAATGTTATTGGTGGCTTTGGCAATGACATCATCACTGGTAACAACCTCAATAATATGCTCGATGGTGGTATTGGCAATGAGTACATCGATGGTGGTATTGGCAATGACACTGTCAATGGTGGTATTGGCAATGACTACATCCATGGTGGTATTGGCAATGACACTGTCAATGGTGGCGAGGGTAATGACATTTCCTCTGGTGGCGATGGCAATGACATCCTCAATGGTGGCGGGGGTAATGATATTGTCTTTGGTAGTGCTGGCAATGATACTCTCGATGGTGGAGCAGGCAATGATAATCTCTATGGTGGGAATTCTAGTCCACCCGACAGTGACACTGGTAACGATGTTCTCCTCGGTAATGCTGGCAATGACACTCTCTATGGTGGAGCAGGCAATGACAACCTCACTGGTGGGATTGGCGATGACACATATATCATCGATGCCGATGTCGATTTAGGTACTGATACTATCAATGAAACGCTCATAGGCGGGATTGATACTCTCGATTTCAGCACTACTACCACCAAAGCCATTAATATCAATCTCAATACAATTACCACCCAAACAGTCGCCACTGGCGTACAGTTGGTGATTCCAGTCATCAGTATTGAAAATGTTTATGGTGGCTCGCTCAATGACACCATTATCGGGAATAGTCTCAATGATATTCTCAATGGTGGCCGAGGTAATGATACTCTCACTGGTGGCACTGGTAACGATAGTTTTCTGTTTAAGGCTAGTGCAGCTCTAACTGGTGGGCTGACAGTCGCCGCGCTACTTGGCAAAGATACGATCGCCGATTTCACCATAGGACAAGATAAAATTGCCTTGAGTAAGAGTACATTTACGCAAATTACTACTGCGGTGGGTGGATTGACTGCGGCAGATTTTGCGACTTTTGCTGATGATGCGGCGATTTTGTCAAGTACTTCCTCAGCAGCAATTCTGTATAGTACCAGTACTGGCAATATATTCTACAACCAAGATGGTGTATCAGCTGGTGTCGGTACTAGTGGCGGGAATTTCGCGACAGTAACGGGTAATCCGCTACTCGCTGCTACTGATTTCTCCGTTGTTGCCTAAAAATCCTCTCCAAAAAGGGTTGCAAGGCGGGAATTAATATTCAGGCGATCGCCACCTCAGAGATTAAAGTTAGTTGTGTGGTATCCCAATCCCAAGGCATCGATGCTGTGAAAATCATTCATCGGGCTTTTGGTTTGGGGCTGGATGTGGTTCGATCGGCATAGAATGATTACGCACCTTTTCACGGGCGGCGGCGTTTTTATACTGAAAATGCTTAGAAACTAGACTTTCTAGAATTACTCAAGATCCAAGGGCTTCTCACAAGAAGTCGGGGATCTGATTCCACTGGTTTGGCTTGTTGGATCTAATCGAATAATCGCTTTATATCCACTTGTATGTCAGGAAAAGCGATCGAGCAAATAGTACCACTATTCAGATGAGTTTCGGACTGATAGATATCCCCATTCAAATCTCGAAATACAACCAACTCAACCTTTTGTAAATCCATCACCCAGTATTCAGCTATCCCCGCCGCTGCATAAAGTTCTTTTTTTACACCCAAATCCTTAATCAAAGTACTATTTGCGATCTCAATCAGCCAAAATATATCATCAGGATAGGGATGATGAGTGCGATATCGAGAAGCTGGAGTTTTGACGATCGCAACATCTGGCTCTGGTTCGGAATTGTTGGGCAAAGTAATCGGATGAGCTTCATGAATCTCAACGAGATCGCCAAATAAGACCCGTAAATATTTCGCTGTACTTTTACAATAAAAAGAGTGTCCGACTCCTTCTGGTGCCATTTTAATAATTTCTCCACTGATTAATTCTACTGGGCGATCGTCCAGCAATCCACTATCGACCATCTGATGATAGTCATCAATACTCCATTTAGCGGCGATTAGAGTCATGAGCCTTTACCTAGTAGATAACCGTGCTAAACCGATTTTAACAATTTCAGTACCGATAGCAACAGTCCCCAATTTGACAGTATCATTGTAGATATAAAGTTATGTAAATTTTCATGAAATGTACTATCAACCGTCGTGCCGAGTTTTCGGCTAGCCATCGGTACTGGTTGCCAGAATTGAGCGACGCGGAAAATCAAGCGCAGTTTGGCTTGTGCGCTCAACCTTACGGACACGGACATAACTATGTACTGTATATATCCCTCTATGGTGATATCGACGAATATGGGATGGTACTAAACCTCTCAGATGTCAAACATGTCATCAAAAAAGAAGTCACCGGACAACTGGATTATAGCTTTTTGAATGATGTGTGGCCGGAATTTCGGCAAACCCTCCCCACCACCGAAAATATTGCACGGATAATCTGGCAACGATTGGCACCTCATTTTCCCCTAGTTCGGATTCAATTATTCGAGCATCCCGAACTTTTCGCAGAATATATAGGCAACGATATGAACGCATTTTTGACGATCGGTACCCACTTCAGTGCGGCTCACCGTCTGGCTCTGAATAGTCTCACCCTCGAACAAAATAGTGAAATTTATGGCAAATGTGCGCGAGTCAATGGCCACGGACACAACTATCATCTAGAAGTAACAGTAACTGGATCGATCGACGATCGCACAGGGATGATTGTCGATCTCGTCAAACTCCACGAACTAGTCGATAAGTATGCCGTCGAACCCCTCGATCATACCTTCCTAAATAAAGACATCCCCCACTTCGCCAAAGTCGTTCCTACTGCCGAAAATATCGCCGTGTACATCGGTCATGCGATCGAAAAGCAGATTGATGAGCTAGGGGCAAAATTGCACAAACTCAAGCTGATTGAGAGTCCGAATAATTCGTGCGAATTGCTTTGGAGTCAAGATTTTGCCTAAAAATATCGCCCCGACTTCAAAGGAGAAATCGGGGCGATATTTTTTAGAAGAAAGTAGTTAAATATCTCTTGTAAGTAGTGGTACTCAAACCCTCAGTCCGTTTTTGATAAGCTGGAGGAATCATCCGTTGGAGATTGGCAACTCGCTCAGGAACAGCCGGATGACTGCTCAAAAACTCTGGGGGTGAATTGCCGCGCATCAGCTTCTTCATAAATTCTGGCATTGCACTGGGTGCATAACCACTTTGAACGATCATTGACAAGCCTTGGCGATCGGCATCATATTCATCCTGACGGCTATTAGGTAGAGTCAGAGCCACTTGTACGCCGATCTGGACTAACTTATCATTATTGACCCCAAGGGCGGTACTCAAGCCTTGAGCGAGGGCTGCTTGTTTCATGTGTTGTAGCGCGTGACGACCTGCAATGTGACCGATTTCATGGCCCATGACTCCAGCTAACTGTGCTTCATTATCGGCGATTTTGAGCAGTCCAGTATTGATATACACAAATCCTCCCATCGTCGCAAAAGCATTAACAGCATCATCTTCAACAACTTGAAATGTATACTTAATATTCGGCCTAGCACTAGTGCGAACTAATCTTTGGCCGATTCGATCGACATAGTTCGTTGCTGCCTGATTGCGGTAGATTTTAACTTGCCCGCTTAATTCTTGATTAATTTGCGCTCCCATATTAGCTTCCTGCCCGTCGGACATATTCGCAAGCTGGATATACTGTGCGCCCTGAATGAGCACATCCCACCAATTAGCTCTACTCATCTGTGGCTGTCCCACGACGATCGAGACTACCATACAGAGTGAAAGTACGGGATATAATAACCGACGGAGAGAGGCTAGTTTAGTCAACATCATTTTTTACCAAATAGGGCGACAGACAAAGGTCGTGACGGTCGGATCTATTCTAACAATTCACACTTCCAGTGACGGGATTGGGCTAAGTTATGTTGCCAACCAAGCACGATCGAATTTTTTTAGGGCTTACGCCTTGACCATCAATAAGTCTTTATGATATATTGGGTATCCACACGGATGTATAGCTCAGTTGGTTAGAGCGCATCGTTGACATCGATGAGGTCCCCCGTTCGAGTCGGGGTACGTCCATAAGGTTGAAAGGCAAGCACAGAGTAAGGCTTTTAGGAATCAAACGCATCCTAACAGACTATTTTTTGTGTCTATATACCTTTAAATGGTGTGCTGTTTTAGTGGGTTTGGCTGGTACGTCACCCACCATTTCACCCAACATTTTTTATGTACATCGCTCAGATCCATCATAAATTTTGCAAATTATAACTAAAATTAATTGATGTCTAGAATTTTTAGGGAGTTCCCGCCTCCAAGTATCAATCGAACCCATCCGATCCCAATTGTCCATATTTAGACGTACCACTATCGAGTTGGATTCAAGTGACGGAGAAGCGATTGTCCAAAGGACAGGCTACGCCAACGAACGCTTACTCTACCCGAAATGGGTGAAATTTTGACAGATGCTGATAAATTTTCAACCTAGCTACAAGCATAAATTGCCATCTGTACTCACAACCACTCAAATTTAGGCGTACAATGATCTAGTTGTATTCAAGTGACGGACAAGTGATCGAACGCTATACTCTACCCGAAATGGGTGAAATTTGGACAGATGCTTATAAATTTCAAACCTGGCTGCAAGTAGAAATTGCTGTCTGTGAAGCTCAGGCTGAATTAGGGCACATTCCCCAAGCGGCGGTGGATGAGATTAAGGCGAAGGCTAAGTTTGATGTCGATCGCATTTTGGAAATTGAAGCAGAAGTCCGTCACGATGTGATTGCATTTCTCACCAATGTAAATGAATATGTCGGTGAAGCTGGGCGATATATCCATTTGGGGATGACTAGCTCGGATGTGTTGGATACCGCCTTGGCTCTGCAAATGGTGGCGAGTATCGATATCTTACTCACGCGGATGGAAGACACGATTCAGGCGATTCGGTATCAGGCGCAAAAACATCGGGATACAATTACGATCGGTCGCTCTCATGGAGTTCATGCCGAGCCGATTACCTTTGGCTTCAAATTGGCTGGCTGGCTGGCGGAAATGCTCCGCAACCGCGATCGATTAGTACGCACCCGTCAAACCGTCGCCGTGGGCAAAATTTCCGGTGCTGTGGGTACATATGCCAACATCGAACCCCGCGCTGAAGCGATCGCTTGTCAGAAGCTCGGATTGACTCCCGACACTGCTTCTACCCAAGTTATCTCCCGCGATATTCACGCCGAATTCGCTCAAGTTTTGGCTCTAATCGGTGCATCGATCGAACGTTTCTCTGTAGAGATTCGCAACCTCCAACGCACTGATGTATTAGAAGTCGAGGAATTCTTCTCCAAAGGGCAAAAAGGCTCATCCGCCATGCCCCACAAACGTAATCCCATTCGCTCCGAGCGTCTCACCGGAATGGCACGGATCTTGCGCGGTAATGCCATTGCCGCCCTCGAAAACGTCGCCCTCTGGCACGAGCGAGACATCTCCCACAGCTCCGTCGAACGAGTCTGTATGCCCGATTCCTGCATCATCACTCACTTCATGCTGGTAGAAACCACCAACCTAATCAAAAACCTGCTGATTTACCCTGACAACATGGCGCGGAATCTCAACTGTTATGGTGGGGTAGTCTTCAGTCAAGGGGTATTACTCGCCCTCGTTGGTAAAGGATTGAATCGCGAAGAAGCATATGCGATTGTTCAAGACAACGCTCACGGAGCCTGGAATACGCAAGATGGAGACTTCCACAAAGCTGTCACCAATGACCCCCGCGTGACTCAACACCTCACCCCCGCCGAGATCGAACACTGTTTCGATCCAAAACAACATCTCAAGCACTTAGATGAAGTTTTTCAACGGTTGAGTATTTAACTCGATCGAGATCGATCGGAATGAATAATCATCTTTGGGTATGATTAGTCATGGGGATAATTTCCGATCGATCTAACTCCAGCAACTACAAGTAGAGATAATTTACCAATCCCCAGTTATTGAAGGACATACAGCTATGAACGAAGCACAGGCAGATAACCCAATGCCTCAGAAAGTTAAGTTTAACTATATCAAGAGTAATTTATTTCGCGTCATCCATACTGATGGTGTGACTGCTGATTTCAATCCTAATGGCGAGTAGAATTATAGGTTTTGACAGCTCTAAAAAACTATTTGTTCAAACATCACCCATTGTTGTTATTCCTATTAAGGATTTAGAAATAACCATCGAGAGAATTAATGGATTGAAGGAAGAAGATGAAGAGGATGAATATGGCGAGACGATCGTTCCGACTGAATATGCTATCCAAAAAGCGATCGAGCTAGTATCTCAAGCTGCCAAATTAATTTCGCATAAATTTTTCAAAGCTTGGGCATGTACTCAAGATTCAGGTGGAATAACATTAGATTGGTCTAGATCTAAACTATCACAAAAAGCAAGGTTAGTAATTCCACCAACAGCTAATGAGGAAGTATATATCTATTATGAAATTGGTGATGAATATGGCATCGAACATAGTATTTCTGCCAAGAATTTGAGCACCTGGATCTTGAAAATAGATGACAGATCCTGCGAATAAGATTGCCCAAGTATTTCCACCATTGCCAGATGGTGCAATTGTCTATCGTGGAATAAGAAATAAGTGGATAAATACAGATGAAGATGATGTCATTGACCAACAAGCTTTTCGTCTAAGAAAAGATGAAAAAGCTATTTCTCAAATGTTAGTGCTTCTTCGGCAAAAGATTTGGCAATATCACGAAGATGGCGTAATGTTGCCAGTCTGCGTGTCAAAGATGTTCGCGCTCTAGGTTTGGATGTGATTCAAGATAGCACTACTCATGCTGGCATCACTAATTTGGATGGGAAAACTGATTTACAACCAGAAAGATTGGCTAGTTTATTAGCAAAACAGTGAAAGATTATTGATATAGAGGATATTTAATAATATCCTCTCAATCCTAAGCGATCCTTCAAGTAATAAACCTAATTAATTAGGTTTATCGCGATCGGGCGCAGTTCTACCTTCTCCAGTAATGTGGTGCATGACGATATCAAACTTGTTATTCAATTCTCTCATTTCGATCTGAATTAAGTCAAATCTAGCATTCATTTGCATATTGAGATGCTCGATATCGTTATATACTCGCTCAAACACCATATTTAGCTCTCTAGCGTTGATTTGGGTTTCTTCGAGTCTGACAATCCGTCTGTCTAACGATCGCAACTGTCTTTCGATGGGGATAACTCGATCGTTTGATTCGTTAGATTGTGCCATGTTTGTAAAGTCAATATTTAGTAGACGGTGGATTTGGAGCATCTCCACTGGGGTTGCACAGCACAACGCGGGGATGTTCCTATTTTAGTGGCTACAGACGAAAATAGAGTATATTTTGCTGGCGATATATTCCAGCTATACAGCAGGGGTCAGCGAAAAGTGCGGTCTTGGGGTTTCCCCAAGTAAAGCACCTTTTCAAGACAGGGGTGAGGGATCGGGGGTCAGTTTGGGAAAGCTGACGCACTAATGGTTTGTTGGCGTAGCCTCCGCCAGAGCGGAAGCATCTACATCTGTCCTAACCGCCTTGGCGGTTGCTATACTTACCCTTCGAGCGATCGCCGCAGCAGAGCAGTAAACCAAGCATCTGGTAATAACTTCCGTAATGTTAGCAGCAAACCTGCATTACCACCAGCAGGATAACGCAATTTCCAACTGCCATCGGTAGCCGCTCGATAAATTACCTCAGCCGTCACCGATGGCGGCGAACCCGTCTCACCAGATCGATTCATTTGAGGGATGATTCGTTGAGTATAGTCATCATACGCCGTCAACCCAGTTTGCTTGGCAACTGTAATCGATCGACTGTAGAAATCGGTCTTAATCGGCCCAGGTTCGATGATTTTCACCTTAATGTTAAAACCACGCAACTCGTACTGCAATGACTCTGAGAAGCCATTTACAGCCCATTTCGTGGCATTGTAGGGACTGTATAATGGAAATGCCATCCGCCCACCGATCGAAGCTACATTTACCAATATACCCTGCCGACGCAGCCGGAAATGTGGGAGAATGGCGCGAGTGACCTCCATTAAGCCAAATACGTTGGTGGAAAACTGACGTTCGATCTCGACCATCTCACAGGCTTCAAAGGCACCAATCAGAGCATATCCGGCATTGTTGACTACCACATCGATCGACCCAAATTGGGCAATGCACCGATCGATCGCTGCACAAATTGTTGCTACCTGAGTAACATCTACTGGTAAACACAATACATTTGGCAGGCTGGCTAGTTCGGTGCTGTTTTCGGGTGAACGCATTGTAGCGGCTACATTCCAGCCTTTGCGCTGAAATAGTTCGGCGGTAGCTTTCCCGATCCCTGTCGATGCTCCGGTGATAAATACTGTCTTGCTCATAGATGCTTACGTTCTCTGTTTACCTGAAATTATTATTATATATGTCTATTCTTTTAGAACGAAGAAAATGGTTTAAACTTGCGTTGAGTATTCATGGTTCTGTGCTGCCCCGAATTATCCTTAAAGTTTTTTGCTATGGGGCATTTGGATTATTAATCACCATCTTATATTTTGCTAAATTCCCAGTCTCTGCCAAAGCATTGGGTGGGGTAATTCCAAGTATCGTGTTGGGTTTATTGTTGGTGTTTCGGACGAATACTGCATATGAACGATTTTGGGAGGGGCGAAAAGCTTGGGGCACAATCGTCAATAATATTCGCAATCTATCCAGGTTGATTTGGGTCGCAGTTAGTGAGAGTTCACCGATTCATCGACAAGAAAAAGAACAGCTACTCAACTTTTTAGTTGCATTTGCGATCGCCACAAAGCTCCACTTACGATCGCAACCCGTAGATGATAGCGTTGCCAACCTGGTTTCTCCATTAGAATTTGCCAAACTTCAGCTTGTTAGTAGTCCGCCACTAGAAATCGTATTTTGGATTAGTGACTATCTCCAATCACAATACGAACAAGGGCAGGTTAGTTTATATCAAATGAATCAGTTCCAAAGTATCTTAAATGGGCTGGTAGATATGCTTGGTGTTTGCGAACGCATTCTCCGTACGCCAATTCCCCTAGCTTATGCAATTCATCTCAAGCAATTATTATTGATTTATTGTGTCCTCTTACCTTTTCAAATTGTCGATGAATTAAAGTGGTTGACTGCACCTAGCATGATGTTAATTAGTTTTACACTATTTGGGATTGAAGCGATCGGCATGGAAATCGAAAATCCCTTCGGTAGCGATCCAAACGATCTACCTCTTGATACTATTTGTACGACGATCCAAACTAATGTCAACGATCTGATGAACATGGAATCTCATTATCGCCGACAGGGATCCTATGGGAATAATTTAGGCGAACAGTTGAATTAGTAAGTTAGGGGATAGGGGATAGGGAATAGGGGATAGGGGATAGGGGATAGGGAATAGGGAATAGGGGATAGGGGATAGGGAATAGGGAAAGCGGTGCAATTCGGTATCATACCTGGATTCAGCAACGCCTACTTTTGCAGGAGGTTTAATGACGATCGCCAGATTTTAGTACAAATCACCTAATTCCCCTTGACATCGATCGACCCTTTAAGGTACAATAGTACTATTCAAGACCGTCTCAAGTCCACTAGGACTACATTCAGCGATATTTTATGTTAATTCGACCCTGAGATTGGGGCACAATAAGTATATTGCATGAGTTTTGATGTCTACAAATAGTTAAGGGATTTAAAGATGGCGGTTATAAAAGATAGTAAAGCTCAGATTTTTGCAGAACTAGATCTGATTTTGGTAGAGCAATATCGATCTGGTTCTAAAGTCGCTACAAAAGAAGAAGAAGCACAACTATTAAGGAATAAAGAAGTAGTTACCAAGGCGGCTACTTATACCGTTGACACCATTGTCAAAGGTATGGCAGACTTGCAACTAGAATTTGGCAGTATTGTGACGAGATTGTCCGATCGATTGGCTCTAGAAGTAGAGAAGCTGACAGAAGCCAAACAAGCGATCGATATTGAAGCCCAACACCGTGTAGAGCTGCAAAGAATCAGAGTAGTTGCTGATGCATTATATTTACGAACTCAAGAACATCAGCAAAGTTTGAGTTCGATCGAACAGGATACCAAAGTTTATCAAGAAGAAGTAGAAAAAGAACAAACTAGTGTCAGAAAGATTTGGGAGCAATTCGATCGGGAATACGCTGAAAGACAGGCTGAGATAGCCCTATCCGTCGCCAAAGATCGTCAAAAAGAACAAGACGAATTTCTGTACAAAATTACCCGCGATCGGCAGTTGCAGACAGATGCGTACGCCCAAACTAAACGCACCCAAGAACGCGATCTTCAAGCGATCGATCGCGAACAACAGAAGCAGTGGAAAGAGCGCGAAAAATTTCTAACCGACAACCAAAAACTATTAGAAGAAAATCAAGCTAAAATTATTGCATTCCCAATCGAACTAGAAGAAGCAGTCAAAAAATCTAGAGAAGAAGCAATCAAAGAAACTAGTGCCGACGCAAAAGTAAAAGCAGACTTGATCGAGAAAGAATGGGAAGGAACAAAACAAAACTATGAGATGAAAATTCAATCTCTAGATCGAGTCGTCGAACGTCAAGCCGAACAAATCACCGCCATCACCGAACAACTCCAAGCAGTAATGAACCAAGCCCAATCCCTCGCAATGAAAGCCTTTGAAACCTCTGCCAGAATCAGCGAAAAAAACTAATACCCCCTCTGTGTTAAAAAAGCACCATCCATAACAAAGCAATCATGACAACCAAACCAACCGAAAAAAGTACCAAAGCAGAAATACTGAGTGCGTATAACCAACTAGCCGAAGAAAAGAAAGCTCTAGAAACGCAAATGCGTACGAATCAAAAACAAGCCGCCGCTTCAACAGCAATTCCAACAGTAAAAAATGAGCCAAAACCAACAATGAATACAGCACCTGATCGGGATAAAATCAATTATACGATCTCTAGCTTAGAGCGGCTGCAATTAGGCTTTGGTGCAGCAGTCAGCGAGCTATCCGAAAAACTCACTACCGAAGCCGCACAACTAGGGGAAATTCGAGAAAAAGTAGCCGCAGAAATTACCGACTTGCAGACACTGCATAATCTCGAAGTTGGCGAAGATACATTTGCAGAGCTTTTGACTAATTATGAAACTAGTACCAAAACTTTTGACGAAGAATTGAGACAAAGACAAGAAGCCTATGAACTCGCAGTTCAAACTAAAACTAAAACTTGGCAAAAAGAGCAAGAACAACACGAAAATACAGTCAAAGATCGTGACGATCTCGATCGCAAAAATAGTCAGCGAGAAATTCAAGAATATAAGTATAATTTGGATCTAACTCGTAAGCTCGATCGAGAACAACATGAGCAACAACAATTAGGTTTGGAGCGAGAATTAGCAGAGACAAAAGAAGCTACCGAGAAAGCCGCAACATTACGCGAACAAGCGATCGCCGAACGAGAAAAGCTATTCCAGGAAGCGAAGATGAAAGTAGCTGCTTTTGTTCAAGATAAAGAGGTAGGCATTAAAAAAGCTAAAGAAGAAGGTAAAGGTATCGCCACCTATCAAGCTAAGATTAAATCCGATCTTTATGCCAAAGATGTCGAGGGGCAAAGCCGCTTTTATGAAGGTAGAATCGAATCATTGGAAAGTACAATCGATAACCAAGGCGTAAGATTGGATAGTCTTTCTAAGCAATTGGAAGCCGCACTAAAACAAGTCCAAGATTTGGCTGTCAAAGCGATCGAAGGCTCCGCAAATGCCAATTCTTATCAAACCCTCAAAGAGATTACTTTAGAGCAAGCCAAATCTCAAGCGAAGACTAAATAATTAATAATCTCACATCTTGCATCAAAACAAAGTTACTGGTGTTTTAGGGGATAGGGGTTAGGGGATAGGGGATAGGGGTTAGAGATTAGATCTCCTGCGAAAGTAAAAGCACAATCATTTTCAATACCGTTTTCACCCCTAAATTCCCCCTATTCCCTATTCCCTATTCCCTATTCCCTATTCCCTATTCCCTATCCCCTATTCCCTTTCCCTATCCCCTATTCCCTATTCCCTATTCCCTGACTTTCGCAGGAAGTCTATTCTCTCCCCAACCTACTCACCTGCGTTGGAGGTTGCGAGGATCGAGTGCGTCGCGTAAACCATCGCCGAGGAGATTAAACGATAATACCGTGAGGATAATCAGTAATGCAGGCGGCCAAATTAACCAAGGTTGGAAAATCAGGATACTGGTATTGGTGGCGATCGACAACAAATTGCCCCATGATGGATCGGGAGCCTGAATCCCCAATCCAATTAGACTCAACACCGACTCAGACACAATAAAACTCGGAATAGCTAACGTCGCCGAAATAATCAGATAAGTAGCCGTTTGGGGTAAAACGTGACGAATGATAATATATATAGGTTTCGCACCCATCGCTCGTGCCGCTTGAACAAACTCTCGCTCCTTAATCGATAATACTTGACCCCGAATCACCCGTGCCAATCCTGCCCAACTAATAAATGACGTAATGACGATGATTAGTAAGAAACGTTGAGCACTGCTAACCCGATCGGGCAATACTGAAGCTAGGGCAATGAGTAGGTATAAACTCGGTAGCGTCATCAACACCTCCGCCACCCGCATAATCGCCGCATCAATCCAACCGCCAAAATAGCCCGATATGCCGCCTAAAATCATCCCAATAGGAAAAGATATCGCTACCCCGATTAGACCGATAAATAGGCTGATTCTGCCCCCGTAGACGAGGCGCGTAAACTGATCTCTTCCCTGCTCATCGGTGCCCAAAATGTTCATCTTCCCAGTACCCGCAGTGCCGAATAAATGCCAATTGCAAGGAATACCCTGAAAAATCGTGAATTCTTGGGGATCTGATTTGGCACGAGGTGGGGATTTACCTTGACCTTTTTTGGTGCTGACTTCCCCAAATTTTGGTAGCATGGGGATGCTAATCGGCAGTACCCGATAGCTGGAGCCGCTGACAAACAACCGAATCGGCGAGGGTTGGGTTTTGTCTACTTTGAGTGCCCGATCTCCGGTGTTAATATCTGTTTGTCCTTGAGTTGTCGGATAAACATGTGGCCCAATCCAGTTACCATTAGGATCTACCCAATGGATGGCGGTTGGTGGTAGCAAAGAACCATCATCTTGGGAGACATAAGGATCGTAGGGAGCGATGAACTCCGCGCCGATGACTGCAAAATACATCAGGATCAGGGAAATTGCCCCAATTCTCGCCAATCCATTTCGTTTGAGTTGTTCCCACCAATTCATCGTTACCTACGGATTAAATATTTATCTATTTTACTTGGAGATCGACCGATCGGTCACGATAAGATTTGCCTTTACCCACTGTCGAAATTCTTTTCTAGCTTCACTCATCAATATTTCATTGCGGCGATCGAGGATTTGTGAGATGTCTTTGATGTAGCGTAATTCTAAAAAGTTTGGTTTTTCAGCGTTCTTAAATATATCTAACTAGTTACTTTCGGCGATCGCTGAAACCAAGTTCTGAGGTATACTCGGCGCAACAATAGAGCGAGCGTACAAACTCGAATTTCCACTTCGAGCCACCGTCGGTAAAGCATCTCGGAGATGAGCCGCGATCGCCACCGTGGTAGCATCATAAGTCTGAGTAACTAACTTGGGATAAAAGCCAATCCCGATAATCGGCACCAATAGACAGACAGCGATAAATGTCTCACGGGGTTTGGCATCTTCCAAGATACAGACATTGCCCTCTTGCCCAAAAAATACCCGCCGCAACATCGACAGTAGATATATCGGTGTCAGCAACAATCCCACCGCTGACAAAAACACCGTCGCAGTTTTGAAACCGCTACTATAGACATCACTAGTCGTTAAACCCAGAAAAATAGTCAGCTCTCCCACAAAACCACTCATCCCTGGTAGAGCCAAAGAAGCCATCGAGCCGATGGTAAATAGTGCAAAAGTCACAGGCATAGACTTAGCAACCCCACCCATTTTATCCATTGCTAAAGTATGACTGCGATCGTATGTTACCCCAGACAGGAAAAATAGAGCCGCAGCAATCAACCCGTGGGAAATCATCTGAAGCATTGCCCCATTTATCCCCAACTCCGTAAACGAAGCAATCCCAATTAACACAAATCCCATATGAGAGATCGACGAATAAGCCAACCGTCGCTTGAGATTATCCTGAGAGAAAGCGGCAAAAGCACCGTAGACAATATTAACTACCCCCAACACCGCCAACACAGGCGCGAAATAAACATGGGCATTGAAGAGCATCTCGGCATTCAACCGAATTAAACCATAACCACCCATTTTCAGCAATACTCCAGCCAAAATCATCGAACCAGGAGCTGGAGCTTCCCCGTGAGCATCAGGGAGCCAAGTGTGCAATGGAAAAATGGGCAACTTGACCCCAAAAGCGATCAGGAATCCAGCATATGCTAATAATTCTAGGGCGATCGGATATTCTTTCATGCCCAATTCGGTAAAATCGAACGTCAGAGTATCGCCATAAAACGCCAATGACAAGGCAGCAATAAGGATGAAAATCGAACCCAGAGCCGTGTACAGAATAAACTTAGTCGCCGCATAAAACCTTTGCGCGCCACCCCAAATCGAAATAATCAAATATACAGGCACCAATTCCAATTCCCAGAGGAGGAAAAACAACAGTAAATCCTGGGCAAGGAATACCGCAATCTGGGCACTGTACATCACCAACATCAGACTATAAAATAGGCGTGGCTTACTGCTAATATTCCAAGCCGCGAACATTGCCAAAGTAGTGATAAACCCTGTCAACACAACTAAGGGCATAGACAATCCATCTACACCCATCGACCAATTTAGAGCCAATTGAGGTACCCAAGCATACCTTTCGATCAGTTGTAAGCTAGGATTGTGGACATCATACTGCGTAGCAAATGTATAAATAATTAAGCAAAATTCTAGAATCCCTGCGCTCAGTGCGTAGACTCGCACCGCTTTACCGTTGGTATCAGGAATGAAGGGAATAGCTAAGGCAGCTATGAGCGGAAACGCAATAATCGCAGTGAGCCAGGGAAATTCAGGAGTCATATAAGCGGGGGAAATCGACTAGGATGCTTTACTATCAATGATGTTTGCAGTCACTAAGTATAAATACTCATGACTCTAATATATACCTTGCGAACGACGATCGCAAGTTGTAAATAAAATTTACAAATATTTTTGTCTCGCGCCGATTATATCGCGGCGGAAACCAGTGCGTAAACTTGACGCTGCTCGAATAGAGCTAACAGATCGGCGTTTATTTTGCCTGCTGCTGCTTCTTGGTGTAAGATAGACAGGGATTGGTCGAGCGATAGTCTCGGTTTATACGGTCGATCGCTGGCCGTCAGGGCATCATAAATATCGGCGATCGTCATAATCTGTGATTGGATCGGGATATCTATGGCTGTTAAACTATGGGGATAACCTGTACCATCTAACTTTTCATGATGGGATCCGGCGATTTTGGGTACGTCTTGGAGATGTTTTGTCCAAGGAATTTGGCTCAGAAAATCGTAGGTGTAGTTGACGTGAGATTCGACGATCGATCTTTCGGCTGAAGTGAGCGAACCCCTCGGAATCAGTAGCTGTTGAATTTCGGCTGCGGTGAGCACTGGTTGGGGCTGATTATTTAGATCTAGATAGGTATATTGTGCCAGCTCTTGGAGATCTAGGGCGATCGCATCGACTGTGCTGGCAAAGTCTGGCGATTGGATTACCCCTGGGATATCGAGCTGGTTTAATAATTCCCAGTATGCTTGCAACCTGTCTAATTTTGATGCCAAATCTCGATCCAATTGCTCCAAATAGCCGCAATGGAGGCAATTATCCGATCGGTGTTGATGTGGGGTTGAGTTGAGTAAGTAGCTAAATTTCTGCTCGGCGCATTCCACTTCCCAAGTTCGCCGCATCAGATTAAAACGGTGACTAATTTCTGTGAGTTGATGGGGATAGAGTTTCTTTTGTTTTTGAACGATCGCTTCGGGAACGCCAATTTTGCCGAAATCATGGAGTAGAGCGGCATAACGGATTTCTTGGATTTGTCGATCGCTAAACCTTACCTCTTCCAGTATACCATATTCTACGCCACTGACTTCTTGACTCAGGCGGACACTCAATTTGGCGACTCGCTCGGAATGCCCAGCGGTGCTAGGATCTCGACTCTCGATCGCATGAATTGAGGCGGTGACAAATCCAGCAAATAATCCCTCAATATTATCGATTAATTGGTTGCGTTCGATCGAAATCGCCGCTTGAGCAGCTAAAGATCGCACAATTTGCTGTTCCCAATCGGAGTAGGGTTGACAAATCGACAGTGCATTATCTGGTGTAATGTAGAGATCGGCTTTAAGTTTACGATCGATTAGTTGCAATACCCCAATCGTCTCACCATCGCGATTCTGCATCGGCAACACCAGCACCGAAACCGTCCGATAGTTAGATTCTACATCAAAGTGGCGATCGAACTTGTAGGGGACATTTTGGGGCAATGCGTAGGCATCGAGAATATTTAGACTTTCGCCAGTAATTGCCACATATCCAGCTAGACTAGATTTGTCGAGGGGAATACTCGCAGATTGGAAAGAGCGATGCGGGAGCGAGTAGGTTTGAGCGGCGGTAAAGATTAGTTTGGGTTCGCCTTGAGTGCGATCGATTAGATATACACTGCCTGCATCACTACAGGTGATCTCTCGACTCTTGGCTAAAATTAGTTCGAGCAATTCGGTTAAATTTAGACAATCCGATAGAGCATTACCGATTTCCAATAACCTGTCGATCGTCCATCGCTCGCTGGCTACATCACTAATCGTATCATCAATTGCGACGATCGACTGAGGTAGGTTAGGATCTCTCAACATGGCTTGTTGGTATGATTTGTGGCGATCGTCGAATGAATACATAATCTTCTATTTTGCAATGCAAAGGCTGTATCGACACCAGACGAGAAAAGATATTCTACGATCGATAAAATTAGCTTACCCACTATTGACACCAATCCACTCACATCTTCGATATTCATGTGTTCAATCCAAAGTTTATCCCAGTATATAGTTGTTCGATCGTTACACTAATACCCAGGCTTTCTAGGGGGATTGAATCCCCTACCATGTAAGGATAATACAGCCACATTCTCCCCTCGCCGCGCCGATAACATTCCACACTGATTTTTTCAGAGCTAATTAATAGATATTCTTGTAGAGTAGGAATGCGTTGATAATCAGTAAATTTATCAGTGCGATCTTTGTCGGCTGTACCTGGGGATAGAACTTCAACAATCAATTTGGGGAACTGGATAAATTTACG
Source organism: Chamaesiphon sp. OTE_70b_metabat_96 (assembly GCA_031376885.1). GTDB lineage: Bacteria > Cyanobacteriota > Cyanobacteriia > Cyanobacteriales > Chamaesiphonaceae > Chamaesiphon. The sequence continues at coordinate 19,926 of JANMEL010000056.1, forward strand.
AGCATTGAGATCCTGTGGGTGACAACTAACCATCAAATCGGGGAAATAGTAGTCAGTAGATTCGCTCAGGCAGAGCTTTACATCTGCCATATTAATTCGGCACCCACTAGCGCGAACATCGGGTAATATAGCAGTCAAAAGATTGATGGCGATGTCATTATGGGGAATAGTTCCGCCTGTCATCGCCACAATTTCACCATCGATATATTCATAGCGCAGATCCTGTTGGGGTTCCCATTCGAGGTACTCTGCGGCGGTCATTTTTGGAGATGGGATACTAGAGATCGTCATGGCAATGTCTTTAATATTGTTACCCTGCCTTAATTGATTTGCTACTGCGAAGACTGGTAAAGTATCTAACCAGCTTCCATCAATTTTTATAAGATGTATTGCAATAGGGATGAGTCAACTGTCCATTTTCTAAAGTTGCCAAACCGCCATCTTGTTTGCGATGTAAATGGTCGATCGAAATTGAGTTTCGATGGATTAATCCCCCGCATATTTTACATTTTGGTGCATTTTGCAAAGCATCTCTGATATAGATGGCACTTTTTTGACCCGTACTAAAGTCTTTGGAAGCAGTGTCAAACTGTTCGATCACATTCTGAAAAGTCAGGTAGCTAAATTCGGGAGTTTTGACGACTTCATCGATCGATTCATCGAGAGTTCGACCTGGTTTGAAAGCCGAAACTACCTTAGCAAAGAATTGGGCTGTATAAGTATAGCTTTTTTGAGCCGATCGATGTTTGCGATTGATTTGCTGAACTAGATAATCATATTCAACGATGAATTCCTCAAATAGCCCTCGCGCTTCGATAAAGTCATTAATTTTCTTCCGCTTTTCTAGATCCATTACGAAATCAACAATAGCTAGAAAGGTAGCTGGTTTGTGTCTTCCGTCTTGGGAGTAAAAATATACGGCTGGATGCAAGCCTAGTGAGTAGGAAATATTACCATTGAGCCGATAAGTGACTCTTTTAACTTCCCTGAGCAACTTGACGGTAGCTTCCCCTGTCTCATCATCAGCAAGTCCTTTATTATTTGGATCTAACCTATTTGCGACGTTGACAAAATCCAAAACTAATTGGAGTGTTTGGGAGCCATATAATTTACCGCCGATTGGTAAATCGAGAGTTTTAATTGGCGTTCTTAGATTTGGGTCGAATAGAGTTTTGTTGATTTCTGCGGCGAGATTTTGGATCTCAGTTTGGCACTCGATCGAGAATGATGACCAATACTTGTGACCTGTGCCGCTTCTAACGATCGCTCTGGCGGCGATACTATTTGGTTTGTTTCGGGATTCGATTAATTTGAGTTCGGTTTTGTCGATCGGTGCTGCTTGTTGATTGATCTTAAAAAATGAATGTTCGGCTTTTCTCGCATCACCTTCTACCCATTGGAGTTGAATCGCTAACCCGCCCAGATTTTTGGCATATTTTACAATATCTGGACGAACTTTCTCAGGATGACTAATGGCTAATTTAAAATCTTCATAAGAGCCGACAGTCTTATTTACCAACGTCCTAGTCTGCTGGGCAATTCGCAATTGATCTTCAGAAATAATCCCATCATAAAACGCCTTAGAAATCGCCCCATCCCCATAGTCATTATTCACCCATGCAGACAAAGCACTGAGACGATGGCTCCCATCGATCGCAAATAGATATCCCCCACCACTCCGCCATAAAATGATCGCCGGAATCAAATCCCCCTCCAGAAAACTCGTAATCATATCCGTGACTCTCTGAGCATCCCAGTCATTGGTTTCCCGTTGAAAGTCCGGCTTTCTCACATTCGAGAAAAAGAACGAGTCAGCCTTGATATCCTCGATCGAGATCGTCTCCTTCTTCTTCCCCGAACTAATATTTTCCTCTACCTCAAAATCTTCTCTAGCAATCAACGCATCCAAATTAACCTTAGACATCACAATCCCCACTGATTAAATATAGTGCTGTATCATTTTGAGCTAACCTTATCCCCAGCATCCTAGACACTATAGATTCGGAGTCGATTACCTACGGTACGCTACGCGAACGATCCTTGCTAAATGCAACCTGAATTGCCAGAGCGAATAATCCCAGCGTCATAATCCCAAGTACTCCGGTAGCCAAAGCCGACGAACCGAGTACCAAAGTTTTCAGAGCTGCGGCAATATTACTCGCCATCGTGGTCTTCTGAATCATCGGTCTTGTGGCAAACGTAATCGCAATACTGCTAGTCATCGTATACGTGGCGATCGACATGATGCCAGCAATTAGCGAACCAGTCAAGCAACTTAGAACACTTGGGTTCGCTTTTTTGGGAGGTGTGGCTTGAGTCATGGGGATTAATTTAGGCGAGGTGGATGCCGAGGGTGCAGAATTTAGCGACAAATAATTCTAAATCTGGATCGGTAATGGTGGCGCGAACTTGATGATGAATTGCTTCGGCTTGCTCCAGAGAATCAGCTAGACTAAATACTGTCGGCCCAGAACCAGACATCATCGTACCCAAATTATCATGGCGATCGAATTCTGTCCGCAATTGAGCGACCAATGGGTATGCAGGCAAAACGACCTTTTCTAAATCGTTATACAGCAGTTTACCGATTTTGGCTGCATCTTGTGCGACGATCGCCTTAACTAGATCGCCAGAATGGATTCGATCGCTCAGATTAGCCAGATCCTGGGGATACTCACGCCCAAATTGCTCGCGATATGTACCATACGCCCAAGGAGTCTCAACTGCTAGACTCTGATATTTGCCCAGCACCACATATATCCCATCTAAGCTAGGTAGGGGCGATACAGACTCCCCTCTACCCGTCGCAATGGCAGTTCCGCCCGAAATGCAAAACGGCACGTCAGAACCCAATTTTGCCCCTAATGTTTGCAAATCGCTCTGGGTGAGTCCCAACTCCCATAATAAATCGATGCCGACCAATACGGCGGCAGCATTTCCCGATCCGCCAGCCAATCCTGCGGCGATCGGGATATGCTTGTGGAGGGTGATTTCTACGCCGCCATGTCGAGCGAACTCTGTGGGAAATTCTTGCTGCATCAATTCGGCGGCGCGGTAGGCTAAATTGGTGCGATCGAGGGGTACGTCAGGATGTCCACAGTGGATTAAAATGTCGTCGGTACCGATCGATCTTACTTCAACTCGATCGGCTAAATCGATCGTCTGCATAATCATCACCAATTCATGATAATTATCCGGTCTAATCCCCAAAATTTCTAGATGCAGGTTGATTTTGGCTGGAGCAATTAAAGTGTAGGATTTCACAAGGAATGGGGGCTAGGGGCTAGGGATGTGGCTGAACTTGTTGACAGGAAAAATCGAACTTTACTTGTAGCAGTCGCCACATCAGTAAAATCTCAGTCTGCGGAGGCAGACTTTGCAGCACTAGCGGCGATTTGAATCGCTGTGCTGTCTTAACGATAGATCTTGCACCAGCATATGGCAGTAATAATATATCCGAATGGGGATCTGAGGAAATGGACGATCGAGCAAATCAGATCGAATGGTGACGAGAGAATGCGGACTTCAAGAGTTTTATTTTTAAAAACTAATCCCTACCCCCTATCCCCTATCCCCTATCCCCGATTAGACTATAATCTGATGTTGGCAAGTTCAACAACATTCAGGAGTTCTCCGTGGAACGGACATTTCTAGCAATCAAACCCGACGGCGTTCAACGTGGCTTAGTTGGGGAAATCATTCGCCGCTTAGAAACCAAAGGCTTCACCCTAGTTGGATTAAAGCTGATGCACCCCAGCCGCGAACTCGCCGAACAACATTATGCAGTTCATAAAGAAAGACCATTCTACAAAGGTTTGGTAGATTTTATGACTTCTGGGCCAGTTGTGGCAATGGTTTGGCAAGGTGACGGTGTTGTCGCGGCATCGAGATTAACTATTGGTGCTACCAACCCTCTAACTTCCCCTCCAGGGACTATTCGTGGTGATTTGGGGATAAATATCGGTCGCAACTTGATTCACGGCTCTGATGCTGTGGAAACTGCTGTGAGCGAAATCGCACTGTGGTTTAAAGAGGATGAATTGGTTGATTGGACTCCTACTATTTCTCCTTGGTTGGCTGAATAGATCCAGCAGGGGCGGGAATAAGATCTCGCCCTCTTGTAATGTAGCTATCCATTACCCACAGATCGTGTAATATTCACTACAAGAATTTACTCGACGATCTACCAAGGGTTTAGAAGGGTTCTGGTTCGACTGGT
>JANMEL010000058.1:0-12963 GCA_031376885.1 Chamaesiphon sp. OTE_70b_metabat_96
CTATCCCCCCTCCCCTAATTCCTCTACAATAGAGAATCGACAGCCCCACCCCTTTTGTCCTAAAACTCCTTGTAAGATAGAACCTCTGTATGGCACGCGACTACTACGAAATCCTTGGTACTGCACGAGATGCCGATCGGGAAGAAATTAAACGCGCCTATCGTCAACTGGCGCGAAAATATCATCCAGATGTGAACAAAGAACCTGGAGCGGAAGAAACCTTCAAAGAAATCAATCGCGCCTACGAAGTTCTATCCGAACCCGAACTCCGCGCTCGCTACGACAGATTTGGCGAAGCTGGCGTTTCCTCTGGAGGCGGCGGTGGAGCACCTGGTTATGGTGACATGGGCGATGTGGGTGGATTTGCCGACATCTTTGATGCCTTCATGAATGGCTTTGGTGGCAGTGCAGGCGGACAGCAACAAGCTACTCGCCGCAGAAACGGCCCAGTTCGCGGCGAAGATCTCCGCCTCGATCTCAAGTTGGATTTTCGAGAAGCGATCTTTGGCGGCGAAAAAGAAATCCGCATCCCCCATCTGGAAACTTGCAATTTGTGCGCGGGTACAGGAGCAAAACCTGGATCCAAACCCAAAACCTGCGGTACCTGTAGCGGTGCTGGACAAGTCCGTCGCAACACCCGCACCCCATTTGGCAACTTTACTCAAGTATCTGTCTGTCCGACCTGTAATGGTGAAGGGCAGGTAATTGAGGACAAATGTGAAGCTTGTAATGGCGTTGGGCGCAAGCAAGAAACCAAAAAGCTTAAAATTACGATCCCCAAGGGTGTCGATAATGGTACCAAGCTACGCATTTTACGCGAAGGTGATGCTGGCTTTCGGAGCGGCCCCCCAGGTGATTTGTATGTGTACCTATATGTCGAAGAAGACGCAGAATTTCGGCGGGAAGGGATTAATATCCTCTCCCAGGTCGAGATTAGCTATCTTCAAGCAATTCTCGGTAGTCACATCCAAATCAACACCGTCGATGGCACCACGGAGCTAAATATCCCCGCCGGAATTCAGCCCAACACGGTACTTAAATTGGATCAAAAGGGTGTGCCTCGGTTGGGTAATGAAGTCAGTAGAGGCGATCATCTGATTACGATTCAAATTAATATCCCCACCAAGATTGCTGGAGAAGAACGGGATCTCCTCGAAAAACTGGCCAAAATTCGCGGCGAACGTGTTGGCAAGGGGGGCATTGGGAGTATTTTCGGCAATGTCTTTAAGTAGGGGATAGGGGATAGGGGATAGGGGGAGCTTTAGACGAAAACAATCCTAAAAAGATTGTATTGTTACTTTCCCAGGAGGTCTTTTGAAAAAGTGCTCCATTTGCGGAGTTTGTTCGATCGGGGAACTCGATCGTGGAACAAACCCAAGCTGGGAAATCCCAAAAATGCACTTTTCCCTGACCCCTCACCCCTGACCCCTCACCCCTAACTTTACAAATATTTATCAAAAGTTCACCATTATACTGGGGATCGAGCTAAGGTGAGAGCGAATGCGATCGAAACCTTACATTTCCCATACTTCCAATATTTATGTCTCTACAAAGCTTCGGTGTGATTGGTTTAGCTGTCATGGGTGAGAATATCGCCTTGAATGTCGAACGAAATGGCTTTCCGATCGCCGTGTACAATCGATCGAGAGAAAAGACCGATAACTTCATGGCGACTCGCGCTCAAGGCAAAAACGTCGTACCTGCTTATACGATCGAAGAATTCTGTGCCGCTCTCGAACGTCCCCGCAAAATTTTGATTATGGTCAAAGCAGGTGCGCCGATCGATGCAGTCATCGAAGAACTCAAGCCATTTCTCCAAGCTGGTGATGTCATCATTGATGGTGGGAACTCCCTATTTGAAGATACCGACAGACGTACCGCCGAACTCGAAAGCTCTGGACTGACTTTTATCGGTATGGGAGTCAGTGGTGGTGAAGAAGGCGCGTTAAATGGGCCTAGCATGATGCCAGGAGGCTCGGAAGCTGCCTACAAGAATCTAGAACCAATTTTGGTCAAAATCGCCGCTCAGGTCGATGATGGGCCTTGTGTGACGTACATGGGCAAGGGTGGAGCGGGTCATTATGTGAAAATGGTTCACAATGGCATCGAGTACGGGGATATGCAATTGATTGCTGAAGCCTATGACTTGCTCAAAAATGTGGCTGGTTTAAATGGCGAACAGTTGAATCAAGTCTTCACTGAGTGGAATCAGACAGACGAATTGAATTCGTTCTTGATTGAAATCACCGCAGATATTTTCAAATATATCGATCCTGAAACCAAGCAACCTTTGGTAGAAGTAGTCTTAGATGCTGCCGGACAAAAGGGTACCGGACGTTGGACAGTACAAAGTGCTCTAGAATTGGGGATTGCAATCCCGACGATGTTCGCGGCTGTGAATGGGCGGATTATGTCTTCGATCAAGAAAGAGCGGGTCATCGCGGCGAAGGCACTCACAGGGCCAAATGCCCAGTTTAGTGGCGATGTTCAACTATTTATCAACCAAGTGCGCGACGCGCTCTATTGCTCCAAAATCTGTTCTTACGCTCAAGGGATGGCGTTATTGAATGCGGCTTCGGTTGCTTATGGTTACGATCTTAATCTGAGCGAGATTGCGCGGATTTGGAAGGGTGGTTGTATTATTCGAGCTGGCTTCTTGAATAAAATTAAGGATGCTTTCAAAGAAAATCCTCAACTGGCTAATTTACTTCTGGCTCCAGAGTTCAAGCAGACAATTCTCGATCGTCAAACTGCATGGCGTGAAGTGGTAGCAACGGCTGCTAAACTAGGAATCCCCGTTCCGGCTTTCAGTGCATCATTAGATTATTTTGATAGCTACCGTCGCGCCAATCTACCCCAAAATCTCACCCAGGCTCAACGTGACTATTTTGGTGCTCACACCTATGAGCGCACTGACAAACCTGGAACTTTCCACACCGAATGGACAAAGTAGGCAGATCGCGGATTGTATTAGGGATGAGGATTAAATAAATTGCGTAGGTTGGGTTGAAGCCCGCGAAACCCAACATCCCCAGAGTGTTGGGTTTTCTCCAAAGGAGACGCTCCGCGAACGGGGCTTCAACCCAACCTACAGATATGTATATTATTAAACTCTCATTCCTTAGTACATAAGCATTAGTTTTAGCTATAGACATGGGATATCTATACTAAAAACGCTTAGGAACTAGACTTTTTAGAATTACGCTAGATCCCCGACTTCTCCAAGAAGTCGGGGATCTGTCTGAATTTGAAATTGCTGCTGGTGACTTATCGATCGACAGAACCCATGATAATATCCACACTACCCAAAATAGTCACCAAATCCGCTACCTTCACACCGCGCAAGAGGTGGGGCAGAATTTGGAGATTATTAAAATCAGCAGCGCGAATCTTCCATCGCCACGGGAAAGCATTATCATCACCCATGATGAAAATCCCCAATTCTCCCTTACCACTTTCTATCCGCACATAATGTTCGCCCTTGGGAATCTTAAAAGTAGGCGCGATTTTCTTGCTAATATACTGATAATCCATGCCATCCCACTCGGATTTTGGCCCAGCAGCAAGACGTTTGGCTTCTAGATTTTCATATGGTCCACCAGGTAGACCAGCGATAGCTTGACGAATAATCTTCACCGACTCCCGCATCTCCCGAATCCGCACGAAATAACGTGCTAAACAGTCGCCCGCAGTCTCATATTGGACATCCCAATCAAAGTCATCATAACATTCATATCGATCGACCTTCCGTAGATCCCACTTTACTCCAGAAGCGCGCAACATCGGCCCAGATAGACCCCAATTAATCGCTTCATCACGACTAATCGTACCCACCCCTTCCACTCGTCGCAGGAAGATCGGGTTATTGCTAATCAACCGCTCATACTCATCCACCTTGGGATAGAAATAATTGCAGAAATCCAAACACTTATCCACCCAACCATAGGGCAAATCTACAGCCACTCCACCGATGCGGAAATAGTTATTATTCACCATTCGGTAGCCAGTCGCAGCCTCCCATAGATCGTAAATCAGCTCCCGCTCGCGGAAGATATAGAAAAATGGAGTCTGTGCGCCGACATCTGCCATAAATGGCCCTAGCCACAACAGATGATTGGCAATCCGATTTAGTTCCAACATGATGACGCGAATGTAGCTAGCGCGTTTGGGAACCGTAATATTCGCTAATTTTTCGGGTGCATTGACCGTTACCGCTTCATTAAACATCCCCGCTGCGTAGTCCCAGCGGCTCACGTAGGGCACGAACATGATGTTGCTGCGACTTTCGGCGATTTTTTCCATACCGCGATGGAGATAGCCAATGACGGGTTCACAATCTACAACATCTTCACCATCGAGGGTGACAATCAGCCGCAATACCCCGTGCATTGATGGGTGGTGCGGCCCCATATTTAGCACCATCGGTTCGGTTCTGGTTTCGAGTTGTGCCATATCTATATTCTCGGTCGCGCTCTAAATTGAACTATTATTTTGGGTCAAGCTCCATACATTCGGCGAAGCATTATCGATCGCGAATTGCCCTTATTTATTATAGCAACCACCAGGGCGGTTAGGACAGATGTAGACGCTCAAACCATTAGTGCATCAGCTTTCCCAAACTGAACCCTGTCCCCTGACCTCTGACCCCTGCTACATATAGCGATCCTAACTCATTTTCAAGATTTTTTAACCGCAAAGGCGCAGAGGGCGCAGAGAATAGAAGGTCGAGATCTAGATTCTCATTTAGGATCGCTATAGAGGGTTGAGACTATCGATGAGATACAAAAAAAGAACTGGGGGATCCTTATAAAGGATCCCCCAGTTCTTTTTTGTGATTGATTTTTATGTGAACTGCCCGCATCTACCACAAGGGTAAACTTGAGCTTCCCAATTCGCCGGAAACAACCGCCACAACTATTAGTTGCTTTGGATTAACGTATCCTCCAAGGGCAGGAATCCTGGTTCCAAAGATCCAAATTTTTAGATTCAGTGACTAGCACTGAGTTTTAGCTTGTGCCATCTGCCATGAGCTTGGTTTTCGCATGAGGCAGATATGGGCAAGCAGATTCTACTATATCATCGATCGACGATCTAATTTTGGTCATTTCGTTCGACGAAGGCAAATTTTGAGCCGCGTTGCTCCAATTCAGTCAGAATCCGCTCGTATGCTTCCAAATCCCACAGCGTCCATTCGTTCGCATCGCGAGCATATTTCTCTGTCAAAATATGTGGATTGGCGGCGAGAAACTCTTTGAGACTATGGATAGTCTGCCGTGCGGCTGCGGGTTCGTGCCAACGGGGTTTTTGGGCGAGGGTGGCAATTTCGGCACGCATGGCGGAGGCTAAGACGGCATTTCCTTCGGCTTCGGCTTCTTGGAGCAAGAAAGCATAGCCTTTGGTATCTTTGTGGATAAAGTTATCGATCGACTTTAAGCCCAATTCCTGAGCGATGCGATCGAGTGTACCCAATAACTGCGGTACTGTCGTCCCATACACTTGTGATTCTCCATCATCGCTCATTGCCGCAGGTAGTGGGGCAGTTACGCCATGTTCTCGTTCGATTGTCAACCAGTATGCCACGATCTATATCTTCAACTCAACATTATCGCTATAGTACCCAGACTCAGATCTAAATATCCAAGGAAACTAAAATATCATCAGGGTATACTATGATTAGTGGCACCTTGACGAATCGATATTATCGCCCGATTTCAAAAATTAACTTTCCATGCCAATTTCATTAAGACTCGATCGATGTCTAGAAGAGATACTTTACATGATTCCGCACGCCGTACCCTAGAGAAAGATGGATGGATAATTACCGACGATCCATTAATTTTAGTACTAGAGAAAACCGTTCTGAAAGCAGATTTGGGAGCTGAGAAGTTCTTCACAGCAGAGAAAGACGATCGGAAGATTGCCATTGAAATTAAAGATTTTGATACTCCCTCCGTTATTAGCGAACTAGAAAAGACAATGGGACAACTTCAGCTTTATCAATGGGCATTGGAAGGACAAGAGCCAGAGCGTCAGTTATTCTTAGCCGTAAGTGAAGCTATTTATCTCAAGCATTTTCAAAAACCAATTTTCAAACTGGCTGTAAACCGCAACAAAATCAATTTATTAGTTTATGAACCGGAAAGAGAGGTAATTATTCAATGGATAACTCACTAAGCTATGCAGATATTATCGAGAATACTCTAAAAGAAGCAACAAAAGACCAGCCTCGGATTCAGTCAATTCGGCTCTATCCTGTATGCGATCGACCTGCTGGTCATTTTTTGATTCTTGCGACTGGATGGGATAAACAAAGTTGGATTAATACAATTTTATTCCAGGCTCATTTATCAGATCGCGAAATAACTATTGCAGAAGATAACTTTGAGGAGGGTTTAACCTCGATGTTAATAGCAGCAGGAATCGATCCTAAAAATATTCACACCAGCATTTTGTGAACATCAGTAAAGTTAGGTTGGATATTAAGCTAAAATAGTATCCTGTGAAGATCGATATAAACATGACAGTCAAACCAGAATGGTTGCGCGTAAAAGCACCGCAGTGGGAGCGGGTAGGTAGTGTCAAAGATATCCTCCGCGACTTACAGCTCAATACGGTATGTGAGGAAGCTTCCTGTCCGAATATTGGGGAGTGTTTTAGTGCAAGAACGGCTACATTCCTCATTATGGGGCCTGCATGTACCCGTGCGTGTCCTTATTGCGATATTGATTTTGAAAAAAAACCTCAACCTTTGGATCCTACCGAACCTCAACGGTTGGCGGAGGCGGTAAAGCGGCTGAATCTCAAACATGTGGTGATCACTTCTGTCAATCGTGACGATCTGCCAGATGGTGGGGCTGGTCAATTTGTGGCGTGTATTGAGGCCACCCGCTCCCTCTCACCCCAAACAACGATCGAAGTACTCATTCCAGACCTTTGTGCGAATTGGCAAGCCTTGGAGACGATTTTGGCGGCATCGCCAGAAGTACTGAATCATAATACTGAGACTATCCCTAGATTGTATCGTCGCGTTCGTCCCCAGGGGGATTATTTACGCTCATTGGAAGTGTTGCAGCGATCGCGCGACCTCACCCCTAGCATTTATACTAAAACGGGTATCATGGCGGGTTTGGGTGAAACTGATGAGGAAGTGCGTCAAACCATGCGGGATTTGCGATCGGTAGATTGCGATATCATTACGATCGGTCAATATCTCCAACCATCGACAAAACATCTTAATGTGGCTGAATTTATCACTCCCGCACAATTCGACGCATGGCGCATATATGGTGAGGAGATTGGTTTTCTGCAAGTAGTTTCTTCGCCGCTAACTCGCAGCTCCTATCATGCGGAAGAAGTCCAAAAGTTGATGGTAAAATATCCACGATAAGTATCTATAAATCTAGATCGTGCAATTAACCTGTAGGGGTACCCACCAGGGGTACCCTCAACTAAGGAATTAGCAATTCTTACAACTATCGGAGGGTATAAGCGATCGAAAATAATAGTAGAGAGGGTGGGTTTTGTTCGATCGTTCTAGTGGTAGCATAGCTATTAGCATAAACCCACCCCTACAGTCCCTACCTTCATCAAACATCATCTGTATATGTCCGATCGAATTACAATTATTGGTGCTGGTGTTTGGGGCAGTGCATTGGCAAGTTTAACCCAAATCAATGGTTATACGCCGATGATTTGGTCGCGTAGTTCTGGTGCTATATTAGCAGATGTGGTGCGCGATCGATTAGCGATTATTTCGGCTGTGTCGATGTTGGGAGTGGATGCTGTTATCGACGGGTTGCAAGGAGCAATTGAACCGCATCAAATTATCGTCACGGCGACTAAAGGTTTGGATGCTAAAACTAATTTTACTCCTGCTCAACTTTGGCGCAAAGCATTTCCAAATAATCCGATCGTTGTTTTATCTGGGCCAAATTTATCTCTAGAGATTCAGCAGGGATTACCAGCGGCGACGGTGGTTGCTAGTCAGAATAGTGATGCGGCGACACAGATTCAAACTATCTTTTCTTCGCCCAAATTTAGGGTTTATACGAATGACGATCCTGTTGGTGTGGAGATTGCGGGAACTGTCAAAAATACGATCGCGATCGCGGCTGGAACTTGTGATGGTTTAAAGTTGGGTAATAATGCTAAGTCGGCTCTATTGACACGAGGATTGGCGGAGATGATTCGAGTTGGGCAATATTGGGGGGCAAAGACTGAAACCTTTTATGGATTGGCGGGGATGGGCGATCTTTTGACTACTTGCAATAGTCTGCTTAGTCGCAATTATCAGGTTGGTTATGGTTTGGCTCAGGGGAAAACTTTGAGTGAAGTTTTGGCGGAGCTGAAGGGAACAGCGGAGGGAATTAATACGACGAAAGTATTGGTACAAATTGCCGATCGAAATCAGATCGAGATGCCGATCGCTGGATTAGTAAATCGGTTATTATTAGGTGAGATAACTGCTGAGGAAGCGACGATCGCATTGATGTCGCGCGATCGCAAGTCCGAATATTAGGTTAATTCAGATGAATCAGCCCCAAGATGATTTAGATAGCTGGGATAGTGCGATCGATAGTCTCGAAAATATCCAATCAGAGCGCAACTATCAGCAAGCGAAAGATACATTACGAGAAATATTAGTTAATTTAGATCTGAGTCAACGGGAAAGATCTGGATTAGAATCAGAAATTGCCGAACTAAGTACGATGCTGACAAAGCTGAATCGATCGGTATTTCAAGTAGCTGTATTTGGGATGGTAGGGCGAGGTAAATCCTCATTATTAAATGCTCTAATCGGGCAACCAATATTTCTAACAGGTGCTCTACATGGAGTCACGCGAGAGCGGCAACAAGTTATCTGGGAAATAGATAATTGGCAAGATGAATTTGACTTGGATAAAGATACACCAGCCACCCTCAAAGAACCGATCGAATTTATCGATACGCCTGGGATTGATGAAGTAGAAGGTAAAGAAAGACAAATTCTCGCTACCGAAATCGCCCATCAAGTAGACTTAATTTTATTCGTCATCGCTGGAGATATTACCGAACTCGAATTACAAACCCTCTCCCAATTGAGAGCCGCAGGGAAACCAATCTTATTAGTATTCAATAAAGTCGATCGCTATCCCGATCGAGATAAACTAGCAATATATGCCAAAATCCGCGACGAACGAGTCAAAGAAATTCTCAGCCCTAATGAGATTATCATGGTAGCCGCCGCACCAATTGCCATTCGCGCTTGCCCACGAGCAGATGGCACAATGGGGATGAGTCAACATCCAGGCATTCCTCAAGTCAGCGAATTAAAATCGCGCATCATCGAAATATTGCAGCGAGAAGGAAAATCTCTAGCCGCACTCAATGCCATGCTAGCAGCCGATCGAATCCAACAACAAACAATCGATCGCAAAATGGATAGCCGAGAAGATAAAGCCAATGATATCATCTGGCAATCCGTCATGACCAAATCGATCGCCATCGCCATCAACCCCATCACCGCCGCAGATATAATTGCAGGTGCAGCCATCGATCTCTCGATGATACTACGCCTATCCAAATATTATGGCATCCCCATGACTCGATCGGGAGCTACCGTACTCCTCCAAACCATCATTATGGGCATGGGCGGGCTAGCAGCGAGCGAAATCGCAGTCAAACTCGGATTGAGTGGAGTCAAGAGCTTCCTCGCCATTGTCGCGCCAGCTACAGGCGGATTGAGCCTCGCCCCATATGCTGCCGTCGCCCTCACCCAAGCCAGCATCGCTGGATTTTCCACCTACGCTATCGGCGAAGCTACCAAAACCTACCTCGCCAACGGTGCATCTTGGGGAGAAAACAGCCCCAAATCCGCGATCGCCCGAATCTTTGCTACCATTGACAAACACTCAATTGTCGATCGAATCAAAAGTGAACTAGTCGAGAATTTTAAATAGAATTTTAAATAGAATTTTGGATTTTGGATTTTGGATTTTGGATTTTGGATTAAAATTCACCCACTCTCCCCCATCTAGCCCCCTCTCTGCGTACTCCTCCCCCTCTGCGCCCTCTGCGTTACCCTCCATGCCCGTATTCGAGCAATCAATTCAAATCAAAGCCAGTGCCACAGTTGTCGATCGATGTGTCACTGACTTAGAATTGATGCAGCGGTGGCTCAATCCGATGTTAAAATGCGAACCGATCGGCGAATGGCGAACTAGTGTTGGTAGTGCGAGTAAATTTACAATTGGGATTCCGATCGTCAAACCGACATTAAAAAATATAGTATTGACTAGAGAACCTGGGTTAATAATCTGGGGATTTGATGGATTTTTTCGCGGTACCGATCGATGGGAATGCGAGCCAAATGTACGCGGTACAAAACTCATCAATCGCTTTGAGTTCAACATCCCTAATCCTGTGGTAGCCTGGGGATTCGATCGGTTTGCCGCCAGTTTAACAAAAGCAGATATGGCAGCCCAACTCCGCCGTCTAAAGCGAGTCGCCGAAGAATTACACCAAAGCTTTGAATAGGGGGCAGGAGTCTGTAGGGGTGTAGGTGGTGTTTCAATCCAAAATCCAAAATCCCCTACCCCTTACCCAAAAGCATCAAAGAAGCCGCATCAATTTTACCGAAGTGAATTGTTTCTGCGACATTCCAAGTTTCTAGAGATTTGACTAGCCAGGGTACACCCTTACAATTAGAAGACTCATAGTGATTGAAGAGCATAGAGAATCTACTTTCAATTAAGGGTTTGGCTTTTTGGCAAATTAGGACTATTTTCAATAATAAGCCAGTGGTGAAGACTACGCCCAAATTGCTAATCAGATCGACAAATACGAAGTGCTGAGGCTTTTGGGGGCTTTCCACTAGGAGATGATTGAGGATGTGAGTACAACTACGCAATAGACTGACTTCATCTAATCGTTGACGATCGCGATCTGGTAGCATAGTGCAGATGGTTTTATAAAACCGATCGTTGAAACTTCGATTACCATAATCTCGATCGACACCAGAGATAATATATTCATACAAATCATTCTTAAAGGATTTAATTGTCAATCCAGTTTCAATTCTAGCAGCAAAGCTACGGGACAAATCTCGATAGCTATCATCACCTTCTGCTTTCCCTACAAACTTATTAAAGGCCATGCCTAGCTCTCTTGTCGATAGCAAAGTTGGGTTGGATACTTGGGGGAGATCCGCAGCCGCCTCTCGCCCTAACTGAGAGATTAAACGTGCTCTACGAGCTTGATAGGTGAGATATTGAGATAGGCTTAGTTCGTACTTTTGGTGCAAGCTATGTTGAATGCGCTTGACAGTTTCCAGATTTTCAAAAGTGCGTTCTTCAGAAACAAGTGAATGATCGTATAGGTAAGGATAGCGATTAATTAATCTACCTAAAGGCACCTCACTAATATTATGCCTAGTAGGTTTAGCCATCGGCTTTAAATTGATAACGACATTCAATCGATTGAGCTTGAGATAATCCTCACTATGTAAATAAATATCTAGTAAAGATCGGATCCGACGAGCTATTCTCGAATAAGTCATCCGCAGATCGGTGAGATTTTGCAACATCACAATCAGATCGGCGATCGCATCTTGACTCACCACTTGCATTTGCCAGTGATTGACCAAAATATAACAACAACGATTAATCAGTAATGGAAAAACTTGTTCGGCATTTTTTTCAAATGCCAGTTTCTCTAAAGTAGACCAAATTAGAGGATCTCGGTAACCGATACCTTCAATAAATAATGCCCGAAATCGCACTAATACCTGAGCTGGTGATTCAGTTTGAACGACGTACAGTAAGTGCTCGTAAATAATCTGCTCGACACCACTACCAATTTGTTTTCCAATTACAAACATACTTTATCTCCGCTTCCTTGGCTAGTTAATAGTTAGTGTTATAGAGCAAAGCATAAGTTCCTTTGGGTAACACGATGGTGTGGCAGGCTGACTGATAAAGCTATCCTTTGATTCTATCTTGTCGTCTCAGTCGTATCTGCGATCGAGATCGCCATCGACAAGGGATTTAATTTACCCACATTTGGGAGAAAATCGATCGTCGGTGGTAAATTTACGCTTTATCTTGGTACCGATCGATGATAATTTAACGAGATAACAGGCAAAAGTGCGTACAATGGCTCAAGTACAATTAAACACCGTCCAACTGGGTAATAGCGATCGTCCGATCGTTATGCTTCACGGCTGGGGTCAGAATCTCCAATCCTTACAACCAATGGGCGAACTATTGGCGCACAAGGAAAAAATACATATCATCGATCTACCTGGGTTTGGTAAATCTGCACCACCGCCAGCAGATTGGGATACGACTCAATATGCCGATCGAATTTGTCAATATTTGGATGACAATGGGATTGACAAAGCCGATCTGGTAGGGCACTCTTTCGGTGGGAGAGTCTCCATTCGTCTGGCTCACAAGTATCTTAGTCGTGTACGATCGATTACGTTGATTAATTCTGGTGGCTTGCAACGTCAGCGCACTCTTGAGCAGTCACTCCGCAGTCAGTGGGTACGCAACATGCGAAATACCTTTAAAATCTCTCCAGTCTATCGTCAGGAGCTGCTCACCTGGCATACCCAAAAATATGGTTCCCGCGACTACCTCAATGCTGGCGCAATGCAAGGTACTTTAGTCAAGACGGTTAGTGAAGATGTCACCGAAATCGTCAAACAGATCGCCATCCCTGTTTTGCTCCTCTGGGGCGAAGCCGATACCGAAACCCCTGTTGAAATGGGGCATCGATATCACAGTCTTTTCCCCAATTCCCAACTCATCACCATCCCCAATCGAGATCACTTCATGTTTCAAGCCGAAGGTGCTCATCTGTGCGCCTATTATGTGGATAAATTTCTGTCTCAACTGTAGGGATTTTGGATTTTGGATTTTGCGACTGAAATCACGCGGAGGTTCCCGACATTAGAAACGCGATCGTTAATAAACTCAGATC
>JANMEL010000128.1:0-48838 GCA_031376885.1 Chamaesiphon sp. OTE_70b_metabat_96
GAGACGGTGGGTATGGTGAATCCGGTCGCTGTCTTGTCTTGCTTCCATCGCCCTAGAAACCCGACCGGAGCAAGCCGCTTTGTTGGTTTGTGGGAGGGGGAGATTAAGGTAGACAAAAACATCTGTAATATTTGACGCTTCTGCGCCATTCTGTCGATTGACTAGTACAAAAAGTCACCTTAACAGGGGTAGTATAAAGCCTCCCCGTTCAGGGGGAAATTAAACAGTATTTTTCATTCTTTCAATCCTCTTTCTTCTAGAGAGAGGTAATTATTAATTATTAATTATTAATTATTAATTATTGAATTATTTAACCAATTTTCACTAGGGAGACAGCCACCTTGTTATCAGGTTTGATTACCAGTTTATTTGGGGGTATTAGCGTTGGCGCGGTACTGCTGATTGCGGCATTAGGACTGGCAATCGTCTTTGGTTTGATGGGCGTAATCAATATGGCTCATGGCGAACTAATGATGATCGGTGCATACACCACATTTTTAGTCCAAAATGCCTTCAAAGGTACTCCTCTGGCTGAATTTTATATTTTCCCTGCACTAATCGCCGCCTTTCTGGTGGCGGGATTATTGGGTTTGGTATTGGAGCGAACAGTTGTCCGACATCTCTACGGTCGTCCACTAGAAACACTCCTAGCAACTTGGGGCGTGAGCCTGATTTTGCAGCAGTTTGTTCGCAGTGTAAGCTGGCAATTTGCGATCGGCATCGTTATTTTTGGCGGTCTTTACTATGGGGGTAATCTGCTCATCGGGGGCAGATCGACCAAGTTTGGCTGGCAACAGCTATTGCTAACGGTAATATCTGGCATCGCTACCCTCGTAAGTTGTAATGTTTTAGGCGATATTTTTAAACTTGCAATTACTCAACCTTGGTTCGGAGCGCAAAACGTTGATGTAACGGCTCCAGCGTGGCTTCTGGGTGGACTACCGATCGGCGAGGATCAATTACCATCAACGCGGATTTTCATCGTGGTTCTAACCGCTTTATGCGTGACTGCGGTTTACTGGTTTCTCAACAAATCGATGTGGGGACTCCGAATTCGTGCTGTCACCCAAAACCGCGAAATGAGTGCTTGTTTGGGTATTCCGACCGATCGAGTGGATGGGATCACTTTTGCCTTGGGTTCTGGATTGGCAGGGATTGCCGGAGTTGCCGTCAGCCTGCTGGGTTCTGTCGGCCCCAATACTGGTACCAACTATATTATTGATACTTTCATGGTCGTCGTTGTCGGCGGAGTCGGTAAATTAGTCGGATCGATCGTTGCCGCCATGACGTTGGGTATTGCTAGTTACCTTATCGGTTCGGATGGCTTGGCTCCCTTCTTGACTTGGGCACCACCACTAGCGAATTTTTTCACGTTTTTCTCGAATTCGAGTATGGCAAAAGTGATGGTATTTGCGGCTATTTTTGTTTTTTTGCAGGCGCGTCCGGCTGGACTGTTTCCCCAAAAAGGCCGCACTGTAGATAATTAGGAAAAGAATAAAATGTTAGCCAAAACTTTTCGCAATCCGCTCTGGCGAGAAATTATTATCATCGGTGGCTTGATGCTGCTATTTGCCACAGTTATTCCCCAATTATTATACGCGATCGGTCAAGGGTTTCGGGTAGGCTTATTAGGGCGATTTATGGCATTGGGAATTGCTGCACTGGGGATAGATCTGATTTGGGGTTATACCGGAATGCTCAGTTTGGGGCATGGGATTTTCTTCGCCCTTGGTGGTTATGCTTTTGCGATGTTTCTATTATTGCAATTACCATCGGGTAAATTGCCAGACTTCTTTAGTTTGAATGGGGTGACAGAACTACCATTTTTTTGGAAACCCTTTGCTTCTCTACCGTTTACCCTATTAGCCACGGTCTTGATTCCCGCCTCGATCGCCGCAGTAGTTGGCTACTTCATTTTCCGTAACCGGATTCGCGGGGTATATTTTTCGATTTTGACTCAGGCGGCGTTGATTGTTTTTTACAATCTATTTACCAGTCAACAAAAATGGATTAATGGCACCAATGGTCTGAAGACTGACAGTGCAATGTTTTTTGGTAAAGTGGTCAGCTCGATCGAGGTTCAGTGGCTATTTTACTTATTCAGTCTAGTTGGTCTAGTCGGGGCATACGGGATTTGTCGCTGGCTAACAAATGGTCGGTTTGGGCGGTTGTTGATGGCAATTCGGGATGATGAGCCACGGGTAAGATTTTCGGGATATGATCCCACTAGTTTTAAGGTATTTGTCTTAGCAGTGTCAGCAGCGTTGGCGGGAATTGCCGGAGCTTTATATACAGTGCAATCTGGCATTATCACCCCCAATGCGATGGATGTCTCATTCTCGATCGAAATGATTATTTGGGTCGCTGTTGGCGGACGCGGTACGTTGATTGGAGCAGTAATCGGTGCTCTGCTCGTAAACTTTGCCAAGAGTATCTTGAGCGAGCAATTTCCAGCGTTCTGGCTATTTTTTCAGGGTGCGTTGTTTCTGTTGGTCGTGACTGGATTACCCGATGGGATTGTGGGGTGGTTTCGTCAGGCGGGAGTCGAACTATGGTACCAATTACGCGGCGGTCGCAAATCGGCAACATATCCCCAGGTGGATTTGAACGAGGATCTACAGTCTGAGCGCAACATGGTGGATAAACTATGACTACAAATATTCTCGAAATTGAAAATGTCACCGTTAGCTTTGATGGCTTTATCGCACTTAATAATCTGAACTTTAGTTTACAAAAGGGCGAACTGCGGGTAATTATCGGCCCCAACGGTGCGGGTAAAACTACTTTTCTGGACACAATTACTGGCAAGGTACAACCCACTAGCGGTCGAGTAAAGTTTAAAGGTACAAATTTACAGAACTATTCTGAAGATCGAATTGCGCGGATGGGAATTGGGCGCAAGTTCCAAACACCGCGCATCTATCAAAAGCTAACAGTCAGAGAAAATCTCGAATTAGCAGGGAATCCGAGTAAAAATCTCTGGTCTACATTACTAAGCAAAAGTACCCCCAAGTCCCAACGAGAAGTGGTGATACTATTGGAAACGATCGGCCTAACTCCCAAAGCCAATCTGATTGCTGGACTACTTTCTCATGGCGAAAAACAAAGATTAGAAATCGGCATGTTAGTCGCTCAGTCACCAGAGCTATTATTAGTAGATGAACCAGTCGCGGGTTTGACAGATGAGGAAACGGCTCAAGTGGGCGATTTGCTAATCGAATTAGCTCAAAACTATTCGGTCATCGTCATTGAGCATGACATGGAATTTGTTCGGCAAATTGCCCAACAAGTCACAGTGTTGCATGAAGGTACAGTATTGTGTGAAGGGCGAATGGAACAGGTGCAAACCGATCCGCGCGTAATTGCGGTATATCTAGGTAAAGAGGAACATTAGATGACGACAACACCGATTTTGGAAGTACGCGGTCTAAATGTTTATTATGGCGAAAGTCATATCTTGCGCGATGTAGATCTACATATATTACCCGGTCAAATGGTTTGTACGATCGGTCGTAATGGCGTGGGCAAAACCACTCTGCTCAAGACTATTTTGGGATTATTAAATGCTCGCAGTGGTGAGATTTATCTAGATGGTCAAAATATTTCACGGCTGGCGATCGATCGGCGCGTGCGATCGGGGATTGGTTACGTCCCCCAAGGACGGGAGATTATTCCCCGCCTCACAGTAGCTGAGAATTTGATCCTGGGCATGGAAGCACGGTCAGGCGGACGCAAAAAACAAGACACCATCCCTCAACATATTTTTGAGCTTTTCCCCGTGTTGAAGCAGATGTTAAACCGAATGGGGGGAGATTTGAGTGGCGGACAACAGCAGCAACTAGCGATCGCTCGTGCCCTCATGGGCAATCCGCGTCTATTAGTTCTGGATGAACCTACGGAAGGAATTCAACCCTCGATCGTCCTCGAAATCGAAGCCGCTGTGAAGAAAGTCGTCCGAGAAACGGGAATTTCGGTGCTACTCGTGGAGCAACATCTCCATTTTGTTCGCCAAGCCGATTGGTATTATGCGATGCAAAAGGGGGGTATTGTAGCTTCTGGTTCGACCCAAGAACTAACTCCAGAAATCGTCCAGAAATTCCTGGCAGTGTAAATAACGGACTTTACCTGTAGTTGCCAAAGACATCCAGGTGAAGTCTGAAATATAATTTTATTACACGATTTTAGACCGATCTATCTAAGCTCCAGATAAATGCTTACAACCCTTGCCATGAAACAATATTTAATCTGAATTATATTTACTTGTACGGCAACGCTCCGCTGGACAGTGACAAACTAGTTATCGATACTCTATTGCTATACTACCTCAAAGGTTGTTAATTCGTCAAGCCTATTGAGATTAGCGTCAATTACTCGGCGATCTAAATCCTGTAGTTGCTATTTATGTTAAGATATATTAAGTTTTGTCAGGTAGATTCTACGGGACGATCGAACTTGGAATAGGATTACTTGTGTTAAAGCGATTACTGACTGTAAGCTATTGCTAGGGCAAACACTCCGTTACCGCTAACGATCGACATTTTACGTGAGTTTTTCTTGTTTTCGATCTCGTTGGCGTAGCCTACCGGAGGTAATCGAGTAACCTACGACTGGTTCCACCTGTAGGGGCAATTCATGAATTGCCCCTACAGGTGGAACCAGGATCTTTCCAAATCCTTGTCTAAAACTAGAACAGAAAATATCGCTGTGCCATTGGTAATATTGTTGCTGGTTCGCAAGTTAGTAATTCACCATTGGCGCGGACTTCGTAGGTTTCTGGATCGACTTCGATCTTTGGTAATAAGTCATTGAGCTTCATATCTCGTTTCGATAATTGGCGGGTATTTTTGACTGGTACTACTTGTTTTTGGAGTCCTAATCGATCGGCAATGCCCAAATCGTGCGCCACTTGGGATACAAAAGTCATCGAAGTTGCTCCCACTGCTTTACCATAACTACCAAACATCGGTCGCATGTGGACTGGCTGAGGGGTGGGAATACTGGCATTAGCATCGCCCATTTGCGCCCAGGCGATCGATCCGCCTTTAATCACCATTTCCGGCTTTACGCCAAAAAATGCTGGTTTCCACAGACAGAGATCGGCAAGTTTTCCAGGTTCGATCGAGCCTACATAGTTGGCGATACCGTGGGTAATTGCGGGGTTAATTGTGTATTTGGCGATGTAGCGTTTGGCACGGAGATTATCATTGCGATCGCTATTTTCCACCGCTCCAGTACCTGGAAGCCAACCCCGTTGAGTCTTCATTTTGTGGGCGGTTTGCCAGGTGCGAATAATTGTTTCGCCAATTCTGCCCATCGCTTGGGAATCAGAAGCAATCATACTAAATGCCCCCAAATCGTGGAGGATATCTTCGGCGGCGATCGTCTCGCGGCGAATCCGCGACTCGGCAAAGGCGACATCTTCGGGGATATTGGGATCGAGATGGTGACATACCATCAGCATATCCAGATGTTCGTCGAGGGTATTGAGGGTATAGGGGCGAGTGGGATTGGTGGAGGAAGGTAGGACATTGCTTTCGCCACAAACCTTGATGATATCTGGCGCATGACCTCCGCCAGCTCCTTCGGTGTGGTAGGTATGGATAACGCGATGCTTGAATGCGGCGATCGTATCCTCAACAAAACCCGCTTCATTGAGAGTATCGGTATGAATTGCTACCTGGACATCATATTCGTCAGCGACATTGAGACAATTATCGATCGTCGCCGGAGTTGTACCCCAGTCTTCATGCAGCTTGAGACCGATCGCGCCAGCATGGACTTGTTCTACGAGTGCTTCGGGTTGACTACTATTGCCCTTACCCAAAAAACCAATGTTCAGCGGGAAGGCTTCAGCGGCTTCTAACATCCGTTCCATGTGCCAAGGCCCTGGAGTGCAAGTAGTGGCACTAGTGCCCGCCGCAGGCCCTGTACCACCACCGATCGTCGTGGTAATCCCCGATGCGATCGCCACCTCCAATTGCTGGGGACAGATAAAGTGAATATGGGTATCAATCCCCCCCGCTGTCAAGATTTGTCCTTCTCCGGCAATTACCTCTGTACCAGGGCCAATAATAATATCAACCCCATCTTGAATATACGGGTTGCCCGCCTTACCAATCTTGGCAATTTTACCATCGACAATGCCCACATCAGCCTTGACTATCCCCCACCAGTCCAAAATCAGGGCATTGGTAATCACCGTATCTACTGCTCCAGCTTGATTAGTAATGGGCGATTGTCCCATCCCATCCCGAATTACTTTACCACCGCCAAATTTGACCTCTTCACCATAGCTCGTCAAATCTCGCTCGACTTCAATAATTAATTCAGTATCCGCCAAACGAACTCGATCGCCTACAGTCGGCCCGTAGGTATCGGCATAGGCGCGGCGATTCATGCGGTAAGCCATAGTTTTGTTGGGAGTTGGGAGTTTGGAGTAGATTTTAAGAACTCATTAGAGATCTTTATAATACAGATATTTAAGACTCTACGTTGATACCCATAACTTCACTGAACATACTGACTTTATATCCAGAATCGTCTAATGGGATTGTTCCATCCTTTTGATAGGATTCAAGAACTTTAGCTTTGTTCTTTCCGGGTACGGTTAACATCACGGCATCAACCATTGGGATTTTTTCATGATGAATTACCATCCATTTATTCCAGTTATCTGGAGTAAATTTCTCGATCGGGTATTCTGTCAAAATTTCCAAGACTGCATTCAAGATGAATTCTGCATCTTTTCTTTTGCTAGCAGAGTCGATCCAGTAGCCGCAGTGACTACAGGCAATAATAAAATTGCCTGTTCTTGGAGAAGTGTCTATTTTTAACCTTGGGGTCTGTTGTGGTCTTAGTGCTTGGATTTTACCAAAATTGGGATCTAATTTCTTTCTTCTTTTTGCGTCGCCCATGATTTTAATATCCGTGTAAATAATAACGTATTGAAAGCTTTCCAAGTATTTCCAACCAGCCTCTAAGCAAGATCGAGATAACCATCGATCGAACCATTAAAACCATAAACCTGACGACTACCAGCAAGGGGAATTAGATTCACAGTCCTTTCGTCACCTGGTTCAAAGCGGACGGCGGTACCAGCGGGAATATCTAAGCGCATTCCCCGTGCGGCCGATCGATCGAACAACAAAGCCCGATTGACCTCATAGAAATGAAAGTGAGAGCCAACTTGAATCGGTCGATCGCCGCTATTGGCTACAGTTAAAGTTGTAACCGATCGATCGGCATTTAATTCAATCTCACCGTCAGAAACGAAAAGTTCGCCAGGAATCATAATTATTTACCTAATCGGAGAATGGACAGTCACAAGTTTTGTACCATCGGGAAAAGTGGCTTCCACCTGAATATCATCGATCATTTCGGGGATGCCGTCCATCACTTGGCTGCGCTCTAATAAAGTGGTACCGTAGGCCATTAGTTCTGCCACTGTTTGACCATCTCTAGCTCCTTCGAGGATCCCTGCGGTGATATAAGCGATCGATTCGGGGTAATTGAGTTTTAAGCCTCGTGCTTTACGTCGCTCTGCTACTAGGGCGGCTGTAAAAATTAGGAGCTTGTCTTTTTCTTGGGGCGTTAACTGCATGGGTGGCGATCGTCGGCAACTCAGGATATTTTAGTATGATTCAGCGGTTAAAACCGCTGACCAACCAAAATTCATCGTTGCCAAACTCTAGGCATACAGGCGACTCTCTGGCGATATTCCTGACGCAACAAGTCCCAAACGGCAACAAACCACTGTTGAGCGGCTTGCCTGTCCCCACCTCGATAACGACAAATTAACCCTGCTGCTAGAGCTGTTACCCCCCAATCGGATTCATTTTGGGGTGCCAGGGTACGCGCCTGGGCGACTAATTCAGGCTTGACATTACCACCCAACCATACCAAAAGTCCAAGTAGTGGCTGACTGGCAGTTGCTTGGCGACTGTGCCACAGATCCCCTGTAATTTGTTGCCTGTCTATCCACACAGGTTTCCCTTCTTGCCACACTTCGAGGGCATTTTGCCAGCAGCCTTCGGTGAAGGTTTCTTGACGAGCACTACGCCCCAACCGCACGATCTCCCAAACACAAAAAGTCGCACCAGCAGCTAAATCGACGCGGAGCTGTTGCTGGTATCGAGCGTGGTTGAAAATAATCGTTGGTTGTGGCAACCATTCTAAGTGGGCATTGGTACCGAGTTTGATGGCGATTTGCTGCTGGGCAAAAGCACCATTGCTTCGATAAATTTTGGCGGCGGCGGCGGTGGTAATTAGGGCTTGGCTGTTAGATGCTAGATCGATTTGGTATGTGAGCTTGTCGCCGCCAACCATGCCGCCAGCACTATGTAAAATAACTGTATGGCAAATGTTGGGTTCTGGATAAAAGGGGCGTTGGATCTTCAGGGGAGCATGAGCGTAGCTATGTCTGAGGATCGTGTTTTCCCCTTGACGTTGAAACCTGAGATCGATATCGCCTTGCCAATTCATGAGGGGTGAGGGAAGTTTCTGATACTTTTAACCGCGACATTTATCGACATCATGGATATCTTGAATGTCCAGTACGACATCACCAAGTGAATTGGTGAAGGTGGTATCCCACATTGCCTTGAGCAAAAACCCAAGGCTCTAAAGATTATTCTTTTTAACGCCGGAACCGATGGTTACACAAGCTTTGATTAATCTATTACCATTCTACACCAGCGTTGGATGCCACATCAAGTGCCCCCGATGTCTTGAATGTCTATGATGTTAGTGAATTTAATCTCCTATTCCCAGCTCCTTAACCTGTTCGATTTCTATATTCATCTTGTTTGGTATCTTTGTGTATTATTACGCCAAATTGCTGGGATGAGAATCTCTCTACTATCTTGCCAAACCCTGGGGATCCTCGCTAAAACGTCAAATTAAGTTTTCTGCTACAGGATCTAGCCTTCGAGGGATCTCTCTTGACGTAATATCTCCTAGAGCGAATCGAAGCTACGTTAAAATGAAATTGGATGAGAGGGCTAGATCTAGCCAATTCACCCTTGAAATTATGATGGTTTTTAACTTTTAAAATTTACTATTTATGCACAAATCATTAATTATTATTAGTTCGGCTACTGCGATCGCGATCGCAGTATTTTCGCCGATCGTTCTAGCTAAATCCACCAATGAAACTACTATTTATAAAAATGGTGGCTTGCTGACAGATCGCCAAATCGCCCAGAATTCACCCCGACAGGCGGATGAACTCCTGACATCAGGAAATCAAAAGTTTCGGAGTGGAAATTATCCAGGCGCGATCGCGGATTTTTCTGAGGCGATTAAATTCAATCCCAATTTTGAGAAAGCTTTTTATAATCGGGGGATCGCTCGCGATCGCATCGGCGATCGAACTAATGCGCTCGAAGACTATAACCAAGTCATCAAACTTTCACCAAGAAATAGTTATGCTTATTTTAATCGCGGCGTAAATCGCGACAAATCTGGCGATAAACAAGGTGCCTTAACTGATTTCGATCGAGCGATCGAAATCGATCCCCAATATATTGATGCCTATCTCAATCGCGGTAGTCTCCATGATGAATTAGGCAACTTTAAAGCAGCTAATCTAGATTTCTCCCAAATCATCCTCCTCAAACCAAACGATTCTGATGCTTATCTCAATCGGGGCTGGATTCGGTTCAAACTAGCGGATAAACAAGGCGCAATCCAAGACTATACCGAAGCGATTAAAGCCAATCCCAACTACTATCTAGCATATCACAACCGAGGTTGGACAAAAGCTAACCTCGGCGATAACAAAGGTGCAATGCTTGATTTCGATCGAGCGATCCTTCTCGCCCCAAACTATTATCTCGCCTACTATAATCGCGGGAATACTCGGCGTTCATTTGGTGATTATGCTGGAGCGATCTCTGATTACGATCGCTCCATTCAATTAAAACCCCAATCCGCTGCTGCCTACAATAATCGAGGATTAGCAAAAAAAAGACTCAAAGATTTACCTGGGGCAATTGCTGACTACAACGAGGCGATTAAATTGAATATCAATTTAGCCGAAGCTTATTACAATCGCGGGGTAGTGCTGCGGGAAAATGGAGATCGAAAAACTGCTGTGAGTGACTTTCAACTAGCCGCAAAATTATATCAGCAACAAGGCTATCGCCGAGAATACGCCAATGCACTCAAGTTAGCAAAACAAGCTCAACAGGGTAGATAGCCAGGGGTAAGGGGTGAGGGATCGGTTGTCAGGGGTTAGTTTTGATTCGCTGACCCCTGACCCTTGACCCCCGATAATGTTATAATTCTCATACCTCTGGGTGAAACACTTAGTCCAAATCTATTTTGTCTGCTCCTCTATCAATTGCAATTTTAGCCGATTCCCCAGAAATATCTCCATTATTAGCTCAGTACCTAAGTGCAGAGCCACATGTATGGAGATATTTTGACGATGAGTTAAAATTTTTGGCTCATGTTGAAGCTGATAAGCAAGAGCTAGATTGTCTAGTTTTTCAAGCGCAGAGTCAGTTGCTACCAGCACTCGATCGACTGTACGATCGCTGTATTTTGCTGCCGATAGTGATCGTGCTAGGATTAGATGCCAATCCAGCTAATTCTACTCCGCCAACAACTACAGGCTATGTCTACCAACCCTATGAAGTCATTTTAGCAGCAGCTAACCTGTCAGAAATCGGTAGTGCGATCGACAAAGCCATCGCCAAATTCTTGAAACTAGATTCCCCTACCCCCGCCGCCGACAACCTCCAAACTAGCCAAATCGAGTCCCACATCGTCACCCCCAACTTCTTGCTCCAGAAACAACGTCGGCTCTCCGACAAGCTCAAGGAGCGGCTGGGATACCTAGCAGTTTACTACAAACGCAATCCCCGTCAATTTTTTCGTCACCTCGATCGAGCGCAGAAAGAAGAAGTTCTCACTGACTTAAAGTCACAATACCGCAAAATAGTCCTAGACTATTTCGACGAAAGTGGTGAAAGTAATGAAACCATCGATGAATTTGTGAGTGGAGTCTTCTTTACCGATCTTTCCGTGTCCGAAATTGTCAAGATTCACATGGAATTGATGGAAGAATTCTCCAAACAGTTAAAATTGGAAGGGCGGAGCGAAGATATCTTGCTCGACTATCGGCTTACTCTGATCGATGTGATCGCCCATCTGTGCGAACTTTATCGTCGATCGGTACCACAGGCAGGATAATATGGATAAATTGCCAGATCTCTACAACATATTTTATGACCATCCTCGATCGATTGTCTAACTACACTTCGACCTAAAATTAGCTTCGCCAGTAGCTTACCCATAAGTAAAGGTGGAAATTGTACCAACAGCTCAGAAATGCATGGGAACGAATCTAAATATTCTCCCTTTAATAACTAACAGTTAAACTTATGAGCCTCCTAATGAAAACTTATGTCCTAAAGCTTTATGTTGCAGGCAATACACCAAATTCAGTTAGAGCACTCCGAACCCTCAAGAATATTCTAGAAGAAGAATTCAAAGGCGTTTATGCTCTTAAAGTAATTGATGTATTAAAAAATCCTCAACTCGCAGAAGAAGACAAAATTTTGGCGACACCAACCCTTTCTAAAGTTTTACCGCTCCCAGTTCGCAAAATCATTGGCGATCTATCCGATCGTGAAAAAGTATTAATTGGGTTAGATCTTCTCTACGAAGAACTATCCGAACGAGATGGAGAATATTAGGACTCTAATTCGTCGATCCCCATCCTTATTTTAAGATTCGATCGCCTTAGAGTAGCTAATTTTTAACAATCTCAACTCTGTTGTTTATCTAGCAATTCTTCAACATCTCAGCAATGACCAGTACCAATCAAATAGCAGAATCAACGTCATGTCTTTTGGGCGTGCAGAAAATTCCCACGATGATTGAGGGTTTCGATGATATCTCTCATGGTGGCTTACCCGTTGGCAGAACAACCATTATCAGTGGGACATCTGGAACTGGCAAAACCATGCTAGCCGTACAGTTTCTCTACAATGGGATTCACTACTTTGGGGAATCTGGTATCTTTGTTACCTTTGAAGAATCACCCGCTGATATCATCAAAAATGCCTATAGTTTCGGTTGGGATCTGCAAAAACTGATCGATGAAGCAAAGTTATTTATCCTTGATGCTTCTCCCGATCCCGAAGGTCAAGAAGTGGTCGGTAGTTTCGATCTTTCTGCTTTGATCGAGCGCATTAATTACGCTATCAACAAATATAAAGCCAAGCGAGTCTCGATCGATTCCGTCACCGCTATTTTCCAGCAATATGATGCTGCATCAGTAGTCAGACGCGAAATCTTCCGATTGGTAGCAAGGCTTAAACAAATGGGTGCTACTACAGTCATGACTACCGAACGAGTGGAGGAATACGGCCCAGTTGCGCGGTTTGGCGTAGAAGAATTTGTCTCTGATAATGTGGCGATCGTCCGTAATGTGCTAGAGGGAGAACGCCGTCGCCGGACGATCGAAATCCTCAAGCTACGCGGTACGACGCACATGAAAGGCGAATACCCATTCACCATCACTAACAACGGGATTAATATCTTCCCATTGGGGGCAATGCGCCTCACCCAGAAGTCTTCTAATGTACGGGTATCATCTGGGGTCAAAAGGTTGGATGAGATGTGTGGAGGGGGTTATTTCAAGGATTCGATCGTCTTGGCAACAGGCGCGACAGGTACGGGCAAAACTCTGTTGGTGAGTAAGTTTATTCAGGAAGCTTGTTTGACTGGGGAAAAGGCGATTTTGTTTGCCTATGAGGAGTCGCGAGCGCAGTTGTCTAGGAATGCGTCTTCGTGGGGGATTGATTTTGAGGAGCTAGAGCACCAAGGATTGCTCAAGATTTTGTGTACTTATCCAGAGTCAGCCGGATTGGAAGATCATTTACAGATTATCAAGTCGGAGATTGCCGAATTCAAACCCGCACGGATTGCGGTTGATTCTTTATCGGCTTTGGCGCGAGGGGTGAGTAATAATTCTTTTCGTCAGTTTGTGATTGGGGTCACAGGTTACGCAAAGCAGGAGGAAATTACGGGATTTTTTACTAATACTTCTGACCAATTTATGGGATCTAATTCGATTACCGATTCCCACATTTCGACGATCACTGATACGATTTTGATGCTTCAGTATGTAGAGATTCGGGGCGAGATGGCACGGGCATTAAATGTGTTCAAAATGCGCGGCTCTTGGCACGATAACGGTATCCACGAATACACAATTAGTAAGGATGGGGCAGAAATTAAAGATTCTTTCCGCAATTACGAGGGGATTATTAGTGGCTCTCCGAGTCGAATTGCCATCGATGAAAAATCCGAACTATCGCGGATCGTCAGAGGAGTCAGTGAAAAATTGGATGGTTAGATGCGGGCTGAGTCAGCAATACGGCTCTTTCGGCCGAACCGATCTTGGAGTAGAGTTAGTCACGACTATCGGCGAACGTACCAAATCGGATTCGCTCACGGTCGTGAAACTATACATCCACAAAGTATGACCAAAAGAGTAAATACAAATTATCTTTTACGGTAGTGAAACCGGACATCATCAGGACATTGAACGCACTTGTAGGGATAAATATTAGCGAGAGAAATTAACCGCTCATATACGCCTCGGCGATGAGCGCGACGAACGCTTGATGTACCGCAATTAGGACATCTAATTCCACTTGAATTAGCAACGCTTGTATTTAACATTATTGCTTGTATATACTATTTATTCACAAGCTAGCAGATTCGATCGAGCGGAGTCAACGAACTTAGAAATATCTGAGCTTAATTCAGCCATTTGGCTTATATAAACTTGGAACAATTAGGCCCAAATAAAATACAACGAATTATTGAGCCAAAAATATCTGGGTCGATCGCGATTTTGAAATTAAGCAACTACGAGCATTCACATCAGAAAATGAGAATATTAGGTAGCTTTGAAAGTCCGATCTGTGCATTGAGCTAAAACAGAGCGTAAATATCTCGATCGGCTGGCACAAACTGTACTCAGACATGATAGTTTAAGTAGGGGTGTAACGAATTCGACGATTCGCCAAAGGCGACGCTACGCGAACGAACGCGATCGAGCATCGGTATTTAGGCAAAAAAATTTCCACCGTAGATACCGCTCCTACGCTCTATGACTGGTTGTTTCTGTGCCTAAATAATTATAGATATCTAACCCCATCCCTTCACCCCTAGGGAAATCCTGCAAGCAAGCTAATTCGATTCCAGTGAGGAATATTTTATATGTCTATTCGTTTATATGTCGGCAATTTACCCAAAACTGACGTAGAGCGCGAAGATCTTCAAGCTATCTTCGTCGAAGTAGGTGAACTCATCTCTGTCAAAACGATCAAAGATCGAAAAACTGGTAAATGTCGCGGCTTCGGCTTTGTGACTGTAGAAACGGAGGAACAGGCCGATCGGATTATCGAGCTATATCATGGGACAATGTTCCAAGATTTGGCACTATCGATCGAAAAAGCTCTGCCAAAAGCGAAAGGGCAAGAAGATGACGATGGCGACTCTAGCGAACCCAAAACACCCAAAGAACCTAGCACTGTACCCAAACCTACTCTGAGCATCAATAAAGTAGCTAGCACCACTGAAACACCTCGCCGTAGCAGTGGCGGTGGGAAAAAAGGTGGGCGCAAAGAGAACAACAAGGGCAACAGCAGCACCAACACTAACACTAATACCACCGCTACTACTGAGAGCTTCCAACCAGATCCTCGTTGGGCGGGTAAATTAGCCGAACTCAAGGATAAATTAGCTCAATCTGGCAACGCCTAATTCGTCTTACTTCAGACGTAAAGAGGGGAAATCAGACTGCAATTGCTTGCAGGTAAATTTAACGAGATTGCTGGGATTTAGATCTCTAGCAATTTTTTTGTGGAGGTTATCGGTTTTAAATTTTAATTGCGATGAGAGGGCAATTCATCAATTGCCCCTACTGAGTAAAAACTAGATCGCTCATCCTTGGAAAACACCCTCTCAAGAGAGTATGGCAATAATAGAGCAAGGATTGAATAAATTAATCGATCGATATCGCTCGAAGGATCCATCCCAAGTAGCGGGCGATAACCCACCCAATTTACCTCACACTCATGCCAAAAACTAGCATCGAACCGACTACTGCTACGATCGTTCTTGACGTAGAGGGGATGAAATGTGCCGGATGTGTCCGAGCCGTGGAAAAACATCTTACCGATCGACCTGGGGTAAAATCTGCCTGTGTGAATCTGCTCACAGGGGTGGCTGCCATCGTCACAGAGCCGGATCTAATCACTGCCGATGCTTTGGCGGCAAAACTGACCGATCGCGGCTTTCCCAGTCAACCTCGCACGAGTACAACGCCAAGTAATACCGATCGACAAGCCAAGTATATCCAGGAATCTCAACAGCTCCTGCGCCAATTGATTACGGCGGGAATATTACTTGTAATATCCGCAGTCGGACATTTTGCTCAACCGACTACTCACCTTCATCACGGTGATGTTAATCCGCTGAATAACTTTTGGTGGCATTGGGGATTAGCTACTCTAGCGATTATATTTCCAGGGCGATCGATTTTGGTCGATGGTTGGCGGAGTTTGTGGCATGGTAATCCGAATATGAATACCTTGGTGGGTTTAGGGACGATTTCGGCTTATACTGCCAGCGTCGTAGCTTTATTGTTGCCAAATTTGGGTTGGGAATGCTTTTTTGAAGAACCCGTGATGATTATTGGGTTTATCTTACTGGGGCGAACATTAGAACAACAGGCAAAACACCGTGCGGCGAGTGGGTTCGATCGATTATTATCGCTCCAACCATCGATCGCTCGCTTAGTTAGTATGGATCCAGATCGTCCCCAAGCGATCGAAATACCTGTAGAGCAAGTTAAAGTCGGCGAATATTTGCGAGTACTTCCAGGCGAGAAGATTCCGGCTGATGGGGCGATTCGGTGGGGTGAGACGACGGTTGATGAATCGCTACTGACGGGTGAATCAATGCCGATTGTCAAGCAGCTAGGAGATGTAGTTATTGCGGGTACCGTAAATCAATCTGGAGCGATTTCGATCGAAGTTACTCGCATCGGGGATGATACTACTCTGGCTCAAATTATCGCTCTGGTGGAAACAGCCCAAACCCGCAAGGCTCCAGTGCAACAGTTGGCGGATACAGTAGCGGGGTATTTTACCTATGGTACGATGTCGATCGCGCTCCTCACCGCTCTGTTTTGGTATTTTATTGGGATCCATACCCTCAATTTAGATCCCACCATTTCCACCCTCACGCCGCTCAAAACAGCGATCGCCGTGTTAGTGGTAGCGTGCCCTTGTGCGTTGGGTTTAGCTACGCCTACAGCCATTCTAGTGGGTACGGGGATTGGTGCCGATCGCGGATTATTAATCAAAGGTGGCGATGTCTTAGAAGCCATCCACCATTTAGACACGATCGTCTTTGACAAAACAGGCACATTAACCATCGGTAAACCCCAAGTCACCGACATTCTCACCATCGAGGATATCTCCACTACCGAACTATTGCAACTCGCCGCCACTGCCGAAAGTGTCACCAATCATCCGCTGGCGACAGCAATTCAACAGGAAGCAACTAGATTAGATTTGAGCTTGCTGCCGATTCTCACGGCGCATACAGAAATTGGATTGGGTGTAGAGGCAGAAATTGTTTTAGCCACCCAAACCGCTCTCAAAGTGACGGTAGGGAATCAACGGTGGTTAGTGGCACAATCGATCGAAGTTGATACCAATTGGTGTACTCAGGCTGAGGTATTGACAAGCCAGGGAAAAACCGTGGTATTTGTGGCGATGGGTGGTATAACAATCGGCTTAATCGCCGTCACCGATAAATTGCGGGAAGATGCGATCGCTACTGTGGAGCAATTGCAGGCCATGGGTTTGAAGGTGGTATTATTAACAGGCGATCGACAAATGGTAGCTGAAGCGATCGGCTCTCAACTCGGCATCACCGAAATTTACGCCGAAGTTCTCCCCCAAGATAAAGCGCAAATTATCCAATCCTTACAAACTAATTCCACCATCCCGCGCAAAGTAGCAATGATTGGAGATGGAATCAACGACGCACCTGCTTTAGCTCAAGCAGATATTGGCATTGCCCTAAATGCTGGTACAGATATGGCGATCGAAGTAGCCGATCTAATCTTAATGCGCGATCGCTTATTTGACGTGGTTTACGCGATCGAATTATCCGAATCTACCCTCACCAAAATCAAACAAAATCTCGGTTGGGCGACAATTTATAATCTGATTGGCATTCCCGCCGCTGCCGGATTATTATACTGGTATGGATGGGGAGCGATGCTCAGTCCTTCTGCTGCTGGTGCGATGATGGCATTAAGTTCGGTCAGTGTCGTCACCAATTCTCTCCTATTAAGATGGGGGATTAATATCGATCGAAATCCATTTTCCAAATAGATTTATGAAACTTCGATCTCCACTAACAACCGATCCGCCAATTTAATGGTTGCGGGATGAGTTTCGATCGATTTCGACATATAATCAAACTATAGCCAGATGAGAAGCATAACTAATGACTAATCTGCAAATCCGCACCGAACCAGCATCTATAACTGTAGATATCTCCTCGTTGATGACATTACCTCAGATGAGTGAAGAGCAATTTTATGAATTTTGTCATCGTAACCCAGATCTCAATATCGAACGTAATGCCCATGGTGAAGTACTCGTTATGCCTCCAGCTTTTTCTGATACAGGTAATCGCAACTTTAAAGTTGCCATGCAATTGGGCATTTGGGCAGAGCGAGATGGTACGGGAGAAGGATTTGATTCTAGTGCGGGATTTACATTACCTAATGGAGCGATGAGATCTCCCGATGCTTCATGGATTCGACTCGATCGATGGAATGCACTTACCGAGGCTGAAAAAGCTTCCTTTGCACCAATTTGTCCAGATTTTGTTGTCGAGCTGCGATCTTCTAGCGATACTCTAAAAAGTTTGCAAACAAAGATGCAGGAATATATCGATAATGGCGTGAGTTTAGGATTATTAATAGACAGAAAAAGTTTAACTGTCTATTGTTATCGCGCTGATGGTTCTGTTGTGGTGCTAAATCATCCAGATGCGGTTAGTTGCGAACCAGAATTACCAGGCTTTACCCTCCAAATGGCTAAGATTTGGTAGTCGAGAATTCAGATTTCCGACTTCTTCAACTCGTCGGGGATCTGGAGAAGATCTAGGTAGTCGGAATTAATTGTTAAAATGATTGGATATCCAATGGGTGCAAATAACCCACATCTAGCAGTCACCAACCTATTTCTCTATGATGCAATATCGTCGTTTTGGTCGTACCGAGCTACAAATGCCTGTTTTTTCCTGTGGGGGAATGCGTTATCAGTACAAATGGCAAGATTTGCCCCTGGTGGAGATTCCCGATGAAAATCAGCAGAATTTGGAAGCTACAATTAGACGATCGCTAGAATTAGGCATCAATCATATTGAGACTGCCAGATTCTATGGCTCTTCGGAAGTCCAACTAGGGCAAGTATTACCAAAATTAAATCGTCAAGACTATATATTTCAGACCAAAGTGGCTCCCACTGACGATCCGCAAGAGTTTCGTCGGAACTTTGAGGTATGTCTATCGCGGCTGAATTTGGAATATGTAGATTTATTGGGCATTCATGGACTAAATAATCAAGCAACGTCCGATTATACTCTACGAGCTGGTGGTTGTTGGGAAGTCGCCAAACAGTTGCAAGCTGAGGGCAAGGTGAGATTTATTGGGTTCTCTACCCACGCGCCTACTGATGTAATTATCAGGGCGATCGAATCTGATAAATTTGATTATGTCAATCTCCACTGGTATTATATCAACCAGACAAATTGGTCGGCGATCGAAGCCGCTACTCGTCACGACATGGGCGTATTTATTATCAGCCCCACAAATAAAGGCGGCTTGCTTAATACCCCCTCGGCAAAACTCGTCGAACTCTGTCAGCCACTCAGCCCGATGGTGTTTAATAATCTCTTCTGTCTGAGCCATCCCCAAGTACATACCCTAAGTGTGGGAGCTGCTAAACCGAGCGATTTTGACGAGCATATCAAGACTCTAGCATTGCTAGATCGAGCCGAGGAAATTCTACCCTCAATTACCCTTCGACTCGAACGAGCAGCAGCCGACAAACTGGGCACAGAATGGCTCAAAACTTGGCGAGAAGGCTTACCAACTCTCGAAGAGACCCCAGGCAACATTAATATTAAAATGATTCTCTGGCTGCGGAATTTGGCGATCGCCTACGACATGACCGAATATGGTACCATGCGTTACAATCTCCTCGAAAACGGCGGTCATTGGTTCCCAGGAGCCAAAGCCACAGATCTCCACAAATTCGATCTCTCCACCTGTCTCGCCAATAGCCCCCACAAAGCCACCATTCCCGATCTTCTGTCGGAAACCGACAAACTACTAGGTGGAGCAGCCGTTAAGCGGTTATCCCAATCATAACAATGGTCGATTTATAGCAAGACCCTTCGTTTGTTGACAAATGGTAAAATTAGATAGTAGTGACTATATTTTTCAGTCATGGCAGCCCTCACCATCAATCTAAATTCGATCTCCAATCTCAGCCGCAGCCAATTTCGGCAGATTGCTAACGACAATCCAGATATGAAGCTCGAACGCAACAAACAGGGAAATCTCATCGTTATGGCTCCAACTGGTGGGGAAACTGGCAGCTTTAATTTCGATCTAATCGGACAATTGTACCTGTGGAATCGGACTAATCAAGCAGGCAAAGCTTTCGATTCTTCCACTGGTTTCGAGCTACCAGAAGGCGGAGACAGATCTCCAGATGTGGCTTGGATTAGGCTTGACAAGTGGGCAGCTCTCACACAAGAACAACGGCGGGGATTTTTGCCACTGTGCCCAGATTTTGCCCTCGAACTCATGTCTCGCTCTGATTCTTGGGTTCAGACACAAGCCAAGATGGTGGAATATATGGAAAGTGGTTGTCAGCTCGGTTGGCTGCTAGATCCCAAGGGCAACCGCGCCGTTATTTATCGAGTTGGCAAGCCGCCAGAACTTTTGACTGCCCCTGACTCACTCTCAGGAGAAGATGTATTACCAGGATTTGTACTCGATACTAAGTTTTTATGGAGCTAGGCTGGTTATCGATCGCAATCCAAAATTCAAAATTCCTTGACTCTATTATTCGATCGTGATAATATAGCAAAGCACGTAAAACTGCACCTCAAGAAAAATTGACAAGCGGATGTGGCGGAATTGGTATACGCGCACGCTTGAGGTGCGTGTGGCATAGTCCTTGGGAGTTCGAGTCTCCCCATCCGCATATAGCTAATTTCGATCGCAGCACCCATACTTGGTATCATCACCAATTGGGTGCTGTTTTCGTTTGGGTAGTGACATCGATCGTACCCAATGCTTACTTACTAAGCAAAGATAGAATCTGATAAGGACGTTTACCCCAGTAGCTACCCTTTGCATAGCTCGCTTCCTTTACTCCAGTGCTACTTTGAGCACCGATAAACTTTCTCGATTCCACATCAGTGAGAATACCGACATGAGCCGAAGTGCCATTCACAGAAGGAAAGTAGATCGTATCGCCAACATGGGGCGATTGAGTGCGATTAAAATCAGCACTACGGGGGAAATCTTCAGCAACGCGATAACTAATCCCTTCAAACACCCGATTATATACCGAGTAAACAAAATGGGAACAGTCAATCCCATTTTTATCCTTACCTCCATATCGATAAGGCGTACCCTTCCAAGTTTTCGCCGTAGCCACCACAGCATGAAGATCGTCAGTTGTTAAATCGCTATTATTACCCGCACTTGCAGGGAGAATATAGCTACACAATAACAAAATAGCGATCGCAATTTTCTGATACATAAATAGATTACCTCAATTGAATGCACGACAATTTGCTAGCCCTTGGATCCCAAAGGCGAGTAGATGAGAGTAGTCAATCTGCACGAACATCGATCGACACGTAGACCAATTTGTATAAAATCAGCCCTCTCGTATAGTTAAATTACCCACATTTACGAAAAAACATATCTTATTCAATACATTTGAAGATTATCGATCTGGTTACGGGTGCGCTAGATGGTTTGTAGCGATTTCCAGCCTCTCGTTTCGGGCATCGCACCAATAGCTATAATGGGGTTTTAAGACTAGACTGACAATATGGACATCAAAGCGATCGCTACATCACGCCTAGATTGGAATGGAGACCTTTTGGCGATAGGGTTCTACGAAGATGCAGTCGAACTCAGTGGCGATATGGGCGAACTCAATACCAAATTGCAAGGGGTAATTGAGGCACTAATTGCCGAAACCGAATTCAAAGGTAGCTCAAATAGCAGCGCGGTTACTCGCGTCGGTGTAAATACCCCCATCAAGAAAATTATGCTGGTGGGTTTGGGCAAAGCCGATAAAGCCAAATTAGATACTTTTCGGCGGGTGGGAAGCTCCATCGCGCGGGTAGCCAAACGGGAGAAAGCCACCACCCTGGGCATAAGTCTTCCTGTCTGGAATGGGGATAATGGGGAAACTGTGCAGGTAGTGAGCGAAGGTTTGCTACTGGCATTGCATCAAGATCATCGCTTCAAGTCTGAAGGGGATGATAAGAAGCCGATTAAACTAACTGAGGTTCATCTGCTAGACTCGGCGGGAAATGAGGCGGCAATTCTCAAAGCGCAGGCGATTTGTGATGGGGTGATTTTGGCACGGGAATTGGTAACTGCACCTGCAAATGTGGTGACTCCTGCGAGTCTGGCAGCAACCGCCGCACAGATTGTCAAAGACTACGAGGGTTTTACACTCAAGGTGCTAGAGCAGGCTGAATGTGAAGCACTGGGCATGGGTGCATTTTTGTGTGTGTCTCAGGCTTCAGAAATGCCACCGAAATTTATCCATCTTACTTATACACCTTCTGGGACACCACGCCGTAAAGTTGCGATCGTCGGTAAGGGTGTGACGTTTGATTCGGGTGGTTTGAATATTAAGGGTGCTGGTAGCGGTATCGAAACCATGAAGATGGATATGGGTGGCGCGGCGGCTACTTTGGGTGCAGCCAAAGCCATCGGCAAACTCAAACCCGATGTGGAAGTTCACTTTATCAGTGCGGTAGCTGAAAACATGATTAGCGGACGCGCTATTCACCCTGGAGACGTGGTAACAGCCTCCAATGGCAAAACCATCGAAATCAATAATACCGACGCTGAGGGGCGATTAACTCTGGCTGATGCGTTGGTATATGCAGATAAATTGAAGTTGGATGCGATCGTCGATTTGGCAACTCTCACCGGAGCATGTATCGTCGCTCTAGGTGATGATATTGCTGGGTTGTGGAGTCCCGAACAGGCTCTGGCTGATGCTATTTTAGCAGCCTCAGTACAGGCGGGGGAAAATTTCTGGCAAATGCCTCTAGCTGACAAGTACTTCGATGGGATCAAATCACCCATTGCTGACCTCAAGAATACTGGCCCACGAGGGGGTGGTTCCATCACTGCTGCTCTTTTCCTCAAACAGTTTGTCAAAGACACCCCCTGGGCGCATCTAGACGTGGCTGGGCCAGTTTGGGCGGATAAGGAATATGGGGTAAATAATGCTGGTGCGACAGGTTATCCCGTGCGGACTTTGGTAAATTGGGTATTGAGTTAGAGGGGAAGGATGGGGGGAGAGTGGGAGGATGGTGAGGATGGGGAGGAAAGAGTTCATCCGCTTTCCGCCCACACCCCCCACACTCCCCACACCCCCATCTGTGGGTAACCCATAGCCCTTTACAAGGGGAGGGGTAAACAACCTACGCAGCGACTATACCAATAATAATGGTTGACATTGACTGAGTGCTTGAGATAGTTGTTCAATTTTGACAGGTTTAGTGATATAGTCTTGCATTCCAGCAGCGAGACAGGCTTGCTTATCATCTTCCAAAGCATTGGCTGTCATGGCGATAATTGTTGGGCAACGATGCTGGGGAAATTCATCCAAAATCAGACGAGTTGCTTCCAAGCCGCCCATTTTTGGCATTTGTAAATCCATCAGAATTGCATCATAATTATTTTTTCGCAGCAATTCAATTACCTCCAATCCATTCATCGCGATGTCAGCTTGATAGCCAATCCGTTTGAGCATATGAATTGCTACTTTTTGGTTGACGATATTATCTTCGGCGAGAATAATTCTCAAGGGAAATGTGGCTTGATAGCGATCGTAATTCGATGATTTCGATCTCGATTCAGATACCGCTTGTTCGCGATCGTTGCCGAGGATTCGAGTCAAAACATCTTGCAATTGAAATTGCTTGATTGGTTTATTTAAGGTTGCGGCAAAATTCACCTGGGTGGTTTCAATTTCAGTGCGGCTGATGCTCAAAGAACTAAGCATAACTAAGGGGAGATTGGCATATTCAGGGAATTTACGAATCTCTTTGGCAAGAGCTAACCCATCCATCCCTGGCATTTGCATATCCAAAATTGCTAGATCGAAATGTCCCCGTAAATTGAGCAATTTGAGAGCTTCAGCACCAGATTCTGTTGGATGGGCAAACATGCCCCAAGATTGCGCTTGAAGAGCTAAAATTTTACGATGGGTGGCATTATCTTCGACGATTAATAGTCTTTTGCCCTGTAAATGATCCGTTGTGCGATGTTCTTTTTGGTGGTGTTGTGATGATGTGGGTGCAGATTTGGCAACGATCGTAAAAAAGAAGTTTGACCCACGATCGATCTGACTCTCAACCCACATTTTACCACCCATCAATTCTGTCAAACGTTTGCTAATAATTAGACCCAATCCCGTTCCACCATAATTACGGGTGGTAGAAGAATCAACTTGACTAAAAGCTTTAAACAATCGATCGACCTTATCAGCAGCAATCCCAATCCCTGTATCCTTCACCACAAATCGAATTTCATAAGTGGGGCAATCAGTGGCAATTACTGAATCTCGATCTAGACAATCGATCTGCCTTGCAGTTACACCCACAATCACCTCGCCAGAATTGGTAAACTTTAGCCCATTTCCAACTAAATTAACAATAATTTGCCGAATTCGCGTCGCATCTCCAACAATCCAACTTGGCGTATTTTTATAAATTAGATAAGCAAGTTCGATATTTTTTTCAGCAGCTTTGGGAGCAAGCAAATCTAGAGTTTCTTCAATACAATCCCGAATATTAAAAGGTCGATCGTCGAGTTCCAATTTTCCCGACTCGATTTTCGAGAAATCTAGAATATCATCAATCAAAGTCAGCAGCGCATCACCACTATGACGAATCGTACTGACAAATTCGTGTTGTTGGGCACTGAGTTCGGTATCGAGCAATAATCCCGTCATCCCAATCACCCCATTCATCGGCGTACGAATTTCATGACTCATGGCAGCTAAAAAAGCACTTTTGGCTTTATTTGCCGATTCCGCCGTTTTTTTCGACTGCTCCAAGAGCCGATTTCGATCCTGAAGTTGTTCGGCTGTCTGGCGCAGAGCCAAATTAGATGCTTCCAATTCCCGATATAGTTGGGATTGGTAGAGCAGTCTTTTGACTCGTTGGCGCAATACTGCCCAGTGAATGGGTTTGGTGATGTAATCGGCGGCTCCCACTTCATAAGCTCTGTCGAGTGATGCGGTATCATCCAATCCGGTAATCGTCAATACTGGAGTCAAATCTCCTCCAGGTAATTGTTGTAGTCGTTGACAGCACTCAAACCCGTCCATCTCTGGCATCACACCATCCATCAATACCACATCCGGCTGATATTCTTGGTAGACGACTAACGCCTCTGCCCCATTACTCGCCGTCACAACCTGATAACCATCTTCAAGCATTTTTTCACACAGCAGCAATCGCACCAAGTCATCGTCATCGACAATTAGGATTAGTGGGGGGTTGTGTGGTGTTGTGATGAGCATGGGGGGGAGTGGAGGAGGGGGATTAGTGCTTGATGCCGATCCTCAAAGTTTGGGTGCAAGGGATCGGCGGGGGTGTTCAAATCGATCGCAACGACTAGATCTTCAATCTGTGGATGTAGTTCGATCTAGACCTAGTTATCCCGAAAAGCGATCTAAAACTGACATGTTCGATCGAATGTCGTTGTTGATTTTGGACAGATTAACGATCGCCGATAGGGTGCTCTGCGCCCCTTTGCCAGGGGAGGGCTGGGGCGATGCACTGTTGACGCTCACACCTTGCCTTTGGCATTGCGTAGCCGTAAGCGCAAGGCGCAGGCTTTGCCAACGCGTAGCGCGATGCACATGAAGCTCTGTCGAAGTGTCTGCCTTTACCTCCGGTAGGCTAACGCCAACGCAGAAGTGTGGGGTAACGAGAATACCCAGCCACTCAAGTAACTTTTCAAACAACCTCTAAGCTAAAGAATCGAAATTTTTGACCGATCGATGATTTCCGATCGCCGTTCTGTGCTAATATCCTGTGGAGTCTGCCATTCATTCCACCAATTGTCTCGATCGGCAATACTGGAAAAATCCCCAGCATTGGAACAGACGATCGGATTAGGCACAGCAGAGCCGAACGCCTACGGGATCTACAGTGCAAAGCGTCAGCGATGCCCGTGAATTAACAATGACATCAATAATCCTTGCTCCTTTGACTGTAATTTCATGCAACTGAGAGAATCCCTCCGCCGAACTAAGATTGTTGCTACCATTGGGCCTGCAACTAATAGCCCTGAAGTCCTGAGACGACTAATTGAAGCAGGGGCAACTACCCTACGGCTCAATTTCTCTCATGGCACTCATGATGACCATCTGGCAAGTATTCGACTGATTCGGCAAGTCTCCTTTGAACTCGATCGACCAGTCGGTATTTTACAAGATTTACAAGGCCCAAAAATCCGCCTGGGTAAATTTGCCGATGGCCCGATCGTCTTGAAAAATGGCGACCCGTACACACTCACGAGTAAAATTATCCCTGGGACGCAAACGATTAGTTGTGTTACTTACGACAATCTAGCCCAAGAAGTACCAGCAGGGTCGGCAATTCTCCTTGATGATGGCAAAGTAGAAATGGTGGTCGATCGAGTCGATCGAGAGACTCAAGAATTGCACTGTACGGTAGTAGTTGGGGGAACTCTCTCCAACAACAAAGGTGTGAACTTCCCTGGAGTATATCTCTCCATTAAGGCCATGACGGATAAAGACCGTCATGATTTAATGTTTGGCTTGGATCAGGGCGTAGACTGGGTAGCACTGAGTTTTGTCCGCAATCCTGCTGATATCCTCGAAATCAAAGAACTCATCGCCAATGCGGGTAAAGAAGTCCCCGTGATCGCTAAAATCGAGAAACATGAAGCGATCGAACAAATGGAAGACATCCTCGCCCTCTGTGACGGGGTGATGGTAGCACGGGGCGATTTGGGCGTAGAAATACCCGCCGAACAAGTCCCCAGAATCCAAAAATTGCTGATTGTCACTGCCAACAGGCTAGGCATCCCGATCATCACAGCTACCCAAATGCTCGACAGTATGGTGAGTAGTCCCCGTGGTACTCGTGCCGAGATTTCCGATGTTGCTAACGCAATTTTGGATGGTACAGATGCAGTGATGCTCTCCAATGAAACCGCCGTCGGCACCTACCCGATCGAAGCCGTCCAAACTATGGCTAAAATTGCGATCGAAACCGAGAAAGAAAAATTCTTCCGCCGCTGGGAAGATCGAAAACGCTCGATTCCCAACGCCATCAGTGAAGCTGTGGGTAATATTGCCGAACAACTAGATGCTTCAGCCATTATCACCTTCACCAAAACTGGAGCTACCGCTCGAAGCGTTTCCAAATTCCGCCCATCCAAGCCAATTTTGGCCGTTACACCCCATGTAGATGTGGCGCGTAGGCTTCAGATGGTTTGGGGCGTTGAACCCCTGCTCCTGCTCGACGTAGCCAACGTTAACGAGAATTTCCAAGCAGCCATCAACATGGCGCGGACGAATAAACTGGTGCGAGAAGGGGATCTAGTGGTCATGACCGCTGGTACTCAAGGGGTAGCTGGTTCGACAGACTTGCTCAAAGTCGAAGTTGTAACCGCCGTACTCGGACAAGGTATCGGTATCGGGCAAGGATCCATCACTGGAGCCGCCCATATTGCCCGCACACCCAAGGATATCGCCCATTTCAATAAGGGAGACATCCTAATTGCCACAACTACCAATGCGGAATATTTAGAGGCAATTCGCAAAGCTAGCGCGATCGTCGTTGAAGATGAAGGCATGGTTTGTCACGCGGCGGTACTAGGTTTACGATTAAATATTCCTGTCATTGTCGGCGTGAAAGATGCCACGGCTTGCATCAGGGGGGGAACGGTGATTACCCTCGATATCGAACGGGGTTTAATCTATTCAGGCGCGATTAATCTCGATCGATAAGCTAAAAACAGAACTACGCGATATCCCCGACTTCTTGGAGAAGTCGGGGATATGTCTCCTATGTTGCTCGAACGAAATAGTAAATGCCACAGACTTTTTTACCAGATCGAATTAACCAGCTCACCGAGCCAGATTCGATCGATTTCGTCAGTCAAATTCGGCGAGTGGAGATCCCGACATCGCTAATTTCGACCCCGATCCCCACGAGCTATGTACATCAGGGAGTCGATGGCATCCCGATCGTT
Source organism: Chamaesiphon sp. OTE_70b_metabat_96 (assembly GCA_031376885.1). Classification (GTDB taxonomy): domain Bacteria; phylum Cyanobacteriota; class Cyanobacteriia; order Cyanobacteriales; family Chamaesiphonaceae; genus Chamaesiphon. The sequence goes on from JANMEL010000128.1 coordinate 27,629, forward strand.
TTCCTCCACGGATTTGATAGTTCGTTATTAGAATTTCGGCGGATTATGCCGATCGTAGCACCCCAACAGTCAGTTTGGGCGATCGATCTATTAGGCTTTGGATTTACAGAAAGATTAGCCGATTGTCCATTTAGTACAGCGAGTATCGACACACATCTCTATAGTACTTGGCAGATATTAATTAAACAACCGATGATTTTAGTCGGTGTATCGATGGGTGGAGCAGCCGCGATCGAATTTACCCTCAACCATCCTGAATGCGTCGATAAACTCATCCTAATTGATAGTGCTGGATATACTCAACCCCCAGCGATCGGTAAATTTCTAGTCCCCCCATTAGGCTATTTGGCGACAAAATTTTTATCCACTCCCAATGTCCGCAAAAGTGTCAGTGAGAAAGCTTACTTCGATCGATCTTTCGTCACTGATGATGCTCAATTGTGCGCCGCTCTACATCTAGAAATGCCGAGCTGGAGTGAAGCTCTGATTGATTTTACCCGCAGTGGTGGATTTGGCTATACGATCGATCGATTAGCCGGAATCGAACAGCAGACTTTGATTCTATGGGGAGATAACGATCGAATTTTGGGAACAAAACCAGCTCAACAATTTGTCGATAATCTCCCCAATTCATCCCTAAAATGGATTCCTGACTGTGGACATGTACCACATTTAGAACAAGCTCAAATTACTGCAAATTTGATTTTGGATTTTTTAACGGATTGATTTGATTAATCCATCGACTCTAATCATTGAATTTTGGGCGCAGCTATTAATACTAAATGCCCACCCTACGGCTATTCTACTGTATGACAATCTTTCAGATCTTTGGTTCGGTTTCGTCGATCGTTGGCGTAGCCTACCGGAGGTAATCGCGATGCCCTAATTTTGGTTGAGAAGCTACCCACTTTAACAGATAGCAAAGCTTTGAGTGCAAAACTCGCCCCAACTATTCAGGCGCATTTTACGGATCCTAAACCACTCAATCTTAACTTTGGCGTAGTGCATGATGGCGCGATCGCAGACACTTTCAAAGGCATCGCCGACGAAACCAATAACGCCGTATTTACCACCTATAGCTTGCATCAACAGGTTCATCCGTTAGCGATCTCCCGTCTGCTCCCCCGCAATTTGGACGCTAAATATCAACGTGCCGCACGAGTCATCCTTTCACTTTATTCTCGCACACCCGATCGCGAAGCTGTCAAACAAGCATTGCGCGGAGATTTGGCGGCTAAACTAAGCGCGATCGATCGCCTCGACTTTTCCATTCCGGTGGAATTTGGTAAAAATGGCACGAGTGAAGATGTCTACAAAAGCATCGCCTTTCAACTCGCCCAGGTATGTAATTTGTAACTATTAGCCTTGGCTGAAGGGGTCGAACTTTATACTAAAGAAGCTCTCATCGATCGTTTCCCTGAATTTAATGCCGCACTCCGGCGCGAACCCCTCGCCCCCAGATGTCGGCAGGCATTGGAAGCAGCCAAGCAACGATTTTGTCGGCTACACAGGATCTGAGCATCAACTAGTAGATAAGATGCGATTCTCCGTTGGAGAGGCTAACGCCAACGCATAAATACCCCAGCAAAGCTACGTCTATTACCTGACTTGAACTTTTCATAGCAATAACCTAAACTAAGTCTAGCTAAGTAAATAACATAAATGAAAATAGTCAACATTCACCAAGCAAAAACTACACTTTCTCAGCTTTTGGAATCCGCAATCGCTGGAGAAGAGGTCATTATTAGTAAAGCTGGCAAACCCCTAGCACGGCTGATTCCCTATCGATCGGAGAAAAAACCTCGAATCCCTGGCTACTGGAATGGTAAAGTCAAAATGGCTGATGACTTTGACGAACCACTACCGCCAGAGATTTTAGCTGGTTTTTTGGGGATGGATGATGAAGCTACTCCTTGATACTCATATTCTAATTTGGTGGCTCAGTGAAGCTTCAAGATTATCTCAAACAGAGATCGCTCTCATTACTGACTCAGATAATTTCATATTTGTTAGTGCTGCAACAGCCTGGGAAATTGCTGTCAAAAAAATGATTGGAAAACTAGAAGCACCCGATGATTTACCAGCAGCTTTGGCTGTAAATAATTTTCTGGAGTTACCGATTACGATTGAGCATAGTCAAAAGCTCTATCAGTTACCTTTACATCATAACGATCCTTTCGATCGGATTATGATAGCGCAAGCTATATCGGAAGATTTAACTTTCATGACTAGAGATGTAAAGATCCCTCTCTATGACATTAAAATTATCTAGGGATCGATCCAATCAATACCCAAGTACCTATCGATTCAAGTTATTGCTACGTCTAGGTTTGAACCGTGGGCAATGCCCACCCTACTGGCGTGACCGGACTAAAACTGTGGGCATTTAAGACATGAAAGTAACAATTAGTAATACTTTGACGATCTCTTTACCCACATTTTTAGTCCGGTCATCCCACTACCTCTACTAGCTGGGTGATGCCTAAATTGCTAATGCCGCGATAAATTATAATAATATGATATAGCTTTTGGATCTATGTTCAATGCAGTTTGAGTGGGATGAAGAAAAGAACCAAGCGAATATCCGCAATCATGAGATTGACTTCGCCGATGTTTCGGTGATGTTTAAAGAAGACATGTTGATTGAACTAGATAACCGTATCGATTATGGCGAAGACCGATGGGTTGGGATTGGATTTCTCGGTCTTGGGGTAGCGGTGGTTGTCTGGACAGAGCGACAAGGGGATATAATCAGAATAATTTCAGCACGAAGAGCAAATCGTCATGAACAAAAACGACTCGAACAATACCTCTCGTACTAATTGGCAAGCATTAGCAGAAATGTCTGATGACTCGATCGATTATTCAGATATTCCACCATTGACGGATGAATTTTTTGAACGGGCAATCTTACGGATTCCAGCAGCACAGGCACAGAATTTGGTACATCTAGATCCCGATGTGATGAAGTGGTTCCAATCTCAAGGTTTACAGCGAACAGAAATGATTAATAAAATCCTCCGCCAATATATTGAAAATAGCCCTCAACAACCAGCTTAATTATAGATGATGATGGAGGGAGCGATCGAATCAAGTTATTGCTACGTCTAGGTTTGAATCGTGGGCAATGCCCACCCTACGGCTACCTCTGTTGAAGTTTTTACCCGTTAAGCTATAATAAACATAGACAAGTAAATGTTTAGATTGAAATATCTATGAATAAGAAACATCTTGCTGTAGGGCTTTTCGTATTTTGTTCACTAATTTCACATCCATTTATATCTTCCGCAAAATCAGAAAAAGATGTAAATTTCCTAGTTCCAGGAAAGAACTTCTCCCCTGTTAGCTGTGATATATTTAACGGAACGATTAGCACTACTGACAATACTTATACTGACGACAAAGGAGTTGTATGGGGATACGACAAGTATTCTTTTAAGCCTCAACTCGGAAAAATTATTTTCATTGAAGTTATCATACAAGATAAAAATCAGGTTGGGTTAACATATCACTGGGCTGATATGCAAAACATGCCAAATATTTATACCCCTATTTCCCCAACTCAGATCTTACAATGGAAAAATAGGTTTGCAGCTTATATTGATACAAACGATAAATCTTCTTTGAATTTATATGTTTCGCGTAGAATATACGGAAATTATGTTTTACGAGTTTCTACGGTTAATCCCATTAATAATGTATCTAAGTTGGAAGTTGACAAAGTTGTTGATGATTTTAGCCCTCTTTCATCACTTGATAATATGAAGCGATTTGGTTACCGGATGAGAGGTGAAGATGACCCTGAAGATCTCGTAAACATGAAAGCTTTATGTCAAAAGTAGCTGTAAAGCCTTAGGTGGGCACTGCCCACCACAAAGATTTCAGCATATCAAATATATCCGTACATGCACAATTAAAGCCTTGGATCGATCGGTTCGCTCTCCAATGCCAAAACACCAAATGTACATTCATGAACGCGGCGTAGAGGTTCATTAGCGACAAATCGATCGAGTGATTCAACCCCTAGAGCAAATTCTCGCAAAGCTAACGATCTTTTACTTGACAATCCGCGTTGGCGAAGCCTGTCGAGATGTTCTGGTAATGAATATTCGGCACCATAAATAATGCGTAAATATTCTTGTCCGCGACATTTTACCGCTGGTTGAATCGAGCGATGAGCGGGGATATATTCGATCGGTTTGACGACCATTCCTTCACTGCCTTTTTGGGTTCGATCGATCCACCAATCGATTCCGGTGGCGACACTTTCAGGATTGGTAGTATCGACTAGATGATGAGCGGTGGTGAGAATTAAATCGGGATCTAGTTGGGCGAATTTGGCGATTTGGGCGAGGTGCCAGGGGTGGGGTTTGTCGGTGTGGGTGGCTCCTTCGGTGGCGAGGATGTGGAAGGGTGCGAGTTTGAGATCGGAAATTGATTCGACTTTCCAGCAGTAGTGGCGGTAAGCTGCTGTGTATTGGTGGACGAGTTGCGATCGAGTCTGATAGTGTGCGAGGGGTACGTCGATTCCTCGCGCTTGGGCGCGTTCGAGTAGAGAAATGGCAGAATCTAAGCCAACCTTGGCAGCACGTCCCACAGGGGCGTATTGCTGGCTTAGAAGCTGTTGGGCTTTGACTGACCAAGGCATCAATTCGCAGTCGAGACATACCCAATCGGTTTGGAATTCATCCCAGAAGTCGGTGAGGGTATAGCGGATGCGATTCTGCAAAGCAGACGCTACGCGATCGAGAAATTCGGTTTCGAGTTGGAGGTTGTCGAAAAATGGTCTTCCGGTACGGGTGTAACAGATGCCAAATCTACCGTCGGTGACACCGAAGCGTTTGGCGGCGGCGGCGGGGGATTTGCAGATGATGACTACTGCGCGAGATCCCATGTGTTTTTCTTCGCAGATGACTTGGGAGATGCCTTGTTTGCGGTAGTAGGCGAAGGCTTCGGCGGGATGTTCGAGATAGCCAGGTTTCTTGGAGGTTTCGACGGGGGACATGGTTGGGGGGAGGTAAATCAGCCATTTGGGATCTGCGGCGAAGCGGCTCATTACTTCTAATGCGGCGATGGCATTTTCGGCGCGAATGGTAATATTTGGCTGTAGTCGGGTGGCGATTCTCCGCTTTCCGGTTACGTCGGCGATGTCTAAAACGTCGTCATCCTGTTGTTGAATGGTGAGTGTGGATGCGGGAATTAGGGGTTTAATGGGTTCGCAATAGACTTTTTGGGCTGGAACTGAGACTAGTTCTCGTTCTGGATAGCGTAAGGCGGTAAGTTTGCCACCAAAGACGCAACCTGTATCGACATCGATCGTCCCATTGAGCCAAACTGCTTCTGGGACTGGGGTGTGTCCATACACTACCATTGCATCGCCCCGATATTCTGATGCCCAATTTAGACGCACGGGTAAGCCAAATTCGTCGATCTCGCCTGTGCTTTCGCCGTACATGGCAAAATCCCTAATTTTACTAGAACCGCGCCCTTGGTAAGCCTGTTTCATGCCAGCATGGGCGACTACGAGCTTGCCATCATCGAGGACGTAGTGGCTGATGAGGGAGTAGAGGAAATTTTTGAGGGCGAGGAGTTCGGTTTCTGCGAGAGATTCGAGTTCGGCGAGGGTTTTGTCTAAGCCGTGATTGATGGTGACTTTTTGACCTTTGAGGTGGCGGAGGAGTTTGTAGTCATGGTTGCCAGGAACGCAAAGTGCGTTGTCGGTTTTGACCATGTTTTGGACGAGATTGAGGGTATCGAGAATTCGATCGCCGCGATCGACTAAATCGCCGAGAAATACTGCTTTTCGTCCGTCGGGATGAGTGTATGTTTGCTCTTTTAATTGATAGCCAAGGGTAGTTAAGAGGGTTTCTAATTCATCACAGCAACCGTGAATATCACCGATGATATCGAAGGGGCCATGTTCGTGTTTTTTGTTATTCCAGAGTGGTTCGCGGGTGATTTCGACGGCGGCGATTTGGTCGAGGGAATTGAGGATATAAACTTTGCGAAATCCTTCGCGTTCGAGTGCTTTGAGGGAGCGACGAATATTTTGAACGTGGCGTTTGACTACGTGTTGTCCAAATTGTCTGTCGGGTCGATTTTGATTGCGAACGCGACAAATTTCTTCGGGTAAGTTGAGGACGATCGCCACTGGTAGACAATGATGTTCTTTGGCTAGTTTGAGGAGGTGTTGTCGATCGGCTGGTTGAGTATTGGTGGCATCAATTACGGTTAGTTGTCCGCGTGTGAGTCTTTTTCTGGCGATATAATGGAGGAGATCGAAGGCATCTTGGGTAGCATCTTGATTTGTTTCATCATCGGAAACTAAGCCGCGACAAGTATCGGATGAGATGATTTCGGTGGGGAGGAAATGTTGGCGGGCAAATGTTGATTTACCAGAGCCGGATGCACCGATGAGAGTGACTAATGAGAGTTCGGGGATGGTTATTTTCATTGGTTATTTTTTGATGAGATATTTGCAAAATTCCCAATTTATTCAATCGGATCTAGTCTTAGCATTGAAACTAAGACACCTAAAACATTCTCTACTGGCAAAAGTGGATAATCTGTCAAATCTATCGATACAACCTTATCTGTTAACTTCAAAAACCTCCATACTGTTCCACTTGTCACTACTCCGTAGATTGTTTCTATCGATCGATTTTTGATGGTATTAAATCGCTGTGCTGCAACCATTTCTGCCAAACATTGACCCAAAGCAGGCTTGAGATCTTCTTTTTTCGCTTCCACTAGCATCAACACTGGAGCTTTGATATAAAGCTGTTCGGCAGATCTACTAATTAAGAAATCACAAAATCCATTGAGATCTGCTGCTACGTCTACATTAAACTCTTCACCTGAAAACACACCAATTTGTCCATTCAGTTGACGTTTGACTTCTAGTAATACGGGATTAATGATTCCTTCCGATCGAGCCTTTTCACTACCAACAGCTACTGCCCACGGTACGTTTTCTAGTAATATTTGCTGAAGTAACGATGTTGGGTTGACTGGCTCGATCGCTGCAAACAAGTTTGATTCTTCTCGCACTATCAATTCAAAATCTTCTACGACTCGACTAAGTGTAAATTTACTATATGGCATAAGTAGATATCTGCAATTATTGATAAAATAGATTATGTTGGAAACTCATTTGGTGGGTTGGGTTTAAAATATTTCTCAAATACTGCCATTTGTGTTGGTGCGCCAACTTCTAGATCTATCGATCCAATATCCTCAAAACTCACCGTATAATTAAACCTCTTAGCAATACCTGTCGCCCAAGTTTGAAATTCAACCCTTGTCCATTCAAAGCGATGATCGTGATGGCGAAATTTACCAGATGGTAAATTTTCAAACTTGATATTGTACTCACTATTTGGCGTAGTAATCAGAACTAAATTTGGATGGGCAAATTCAAATACGACTCTTTCTAATGCGACTAATCGAGATTCGTCGAGATGTTCGATGACTTCGACGAGAGTTGCCGCATCATAGTTTTCCAATCGTCGATCGCGATAATTTAATGAACCTTGAAATAGATCGACTAGCGAAAGTCGATCCGCAGAGAGAAACAGCCTATCTAATTTCTGCTGGGCATATTCAAGCGATCGATATGAAACATCCATCCCCCCAATCCGATCGAAGAATATATCCTTGGCGAGTAGAGTTATCAGTTTTCCCTCACCACAACCGAGATCGATCGAGCTTTTAGCTTGATATTTTTTGAGTGTGGCGACGATAGTTTGCTGACGTACCTGATTTAAACTAATTGGCTTCTCAATTGCTACCTCTTCTACTTCTGCGGGTTCTTCTTCTGCACCCAATTGAAGTAACGCCGACTGAGCGAGGGATTTTTGTCGCTTCAAATAACGCTGGGTAATTTGCTCTTTTTGAGGATGCTCATTTAACCAACCTTCCCCATGTTTGAGCAGTTTGTCAACTTCGTCTGCACCTACCCAATAATGTTTGTCTGCATCTAGTACGGGAATTAAGACATACAAATGATTTAATAATGCTTGTACTGTCGTTGTTGCCGTTAATTCGACCGTAAAATAAGAACTATTCCCCCACTCTGGAAAATGTTCGTCTAAAGGATGTTGAGTTGCCTTAACAGTATATCCCAATGGTTCAAACAACTGATGCAAAAATCCTTCACCACCCCGACAAGGTAGCACCGAAAGCTGTGCGGATAGAGGAATTTTTAAAGATACCAAATCTGGTCGATCGTTGCATTGTCCTGATAAAGCCGATCGAAATACTTTAGCGATCGCCACACTCAAAAAAGACGAAGCAACATAAGGTCTGTCATTCACATATTGGTCTAAACTAGTTGCCTTTCCCCGCACCAGATCGACTGGATCTACTTCTAATAATAGTGTCGCCGTACAGCATTCTGTCGTCGCTTCAGGATAGAAAACATGCGATCGACCAAAAGTCAACTCGAAAGTCTGAAATCGATCGGGATGTTTGCCCAATAGATAGCCCAAATCCGTCGCAGGTGAATGAGTAGTACTAATCGTTAGCAGCATAAGTAAATGTTGTAGCTCAAATCTAAAGTTCCCAAATCGATCGACGAAGATCGAATTTTCAGATACAATTCGGAAGATAACTCGTGGAAAGTTTGGGAGATCGATCGTGTCAGTATTACGAGTTTTGCACCTTATCGGATCGGCAGTTAGTGAATTTTACTGCGATTTGTCGCGGTTATATGCCGGAGACTGTCTAGAAAATACCGCCAATCCCAGCCGCTACGAATTTCATATTGCTTATATCACGCCTGACAGACAGTGGCGTTTTCCCACATCACTGAGTGCGGAATCGATCGCCGCAGCTAAACCCCTGTCTGTGTCTGAAGCAATCCAAACATTACTAGATCTCGAAATTGATGTCATGATACCCCAGATGTTTTGCGTACCAGGGATGACTCAATATCGCGCCCTATTCGAGCTGCTAAAAATTCCCTACGTCGGCAATACATCCGACTTGATGGCATTAGTAGCCGACAAAGCCAAAACCAAAGCAGTCGTCGCCGCTGCTGGAGTAATTGTACCACAGGGAGAAGTCCTCCGCGCTGGCGATCGACCCACCATCGACTTCCCCCTAGTGATCAAACCGATGAATGGCGATAATTCGATCGGTGTAACATTAGTCACAGATGCCAAAGACTATGAAGCCGCCTTCCAGACAGCCTTAACTCACGGCGACGAAGTACTAGTCGAAACATTCATCCCATTGGGGCGAGAAGTCCGCTGTGGGGTCATCGTTCGCGATGGCGAGTTAATTTGCCTCCCACTCGAAGAATACGCCCTAGACCCCAATACGCGCCCAATTAGAAGCTATGCCGATAAGCTCAAACAAAATGATGATGGTGACTTGGACTTTGCCGCCAAAGATGCTACCAAATCTTGGGTAATTGACATCGCAGATCCGATTACCGAAAGGGTGTGGGAGATGGCGAGAAAATGTCACGTCGCATTAGGCTGTCGTCACTATAGTCTATTCGATTTTCGGATCGACCCCCATGGAAATCCTTTCTTCTTGGAAGCGGGTTTATATTGCTCTTTTGCACAAACTAGCGTACTTTCGGCAATGACAGAAGCATCGGGAATTTCATTAGCAACGTTCTTTCACAGTATGTTAGAGGATGCCTTAAATTAAATGTTAAATCATTAGACAGCTAAATCTATCGATTGGCGGACATTAGCAACTTCCGATCGATCTTAGAGCTAAACTTCAGATCTTGTCAAAGAACCTTTTACAACTGCAACGTGAAAGGGTTTGCCAGATGTTCTAGGGATCCAACCCATTTCTAATGCTTGCTCTATCCAAAGTGCAACATTAGCAGGTGCGATCGGGTCGATCTGAGTTACACTAAATCCCTGTGGATGGAGGCGATCTGTTGCAATTATTAGCTTTGAACCAGGTTCTTGAGCGTGCTCGATCGCCATGTGGAGACAACTCTCTGGATCGCAAGATTGTAAATAAGTCGCTTTTCTGCGAATGAGCCAGATAAATGGTTCTGCCCCAACAATAATTGTTCGTGTACCTTTCTTTGGTATCGACATTTGGTTTAGATATCAGTTATTTTATCGATCTAACTTGAAGATTGATGAGAACTAATGGAGATCGATCGAGTCGATCGATCTAGGGGCGTTACGTTCGACATCAGACAGATAATCGATCTCTGGGTTGATGTCTGGCATACTTGCATCATTTGGCCTCAATTAATTCTCCAGATGCTTGAAAGCTAGATTCGATCTCACTCGCCGACGACGATAAAATCGATCGCACAGGCACCAATTGTACCGCACAAGCCTTGAGTTCTGGCTGGAGCGAATCAGGACAAGCCGCAGAATGAGTAAAAGCATTCGCCTCAGCATCTTTTGCCCACAACTCTCCCCAGTGCATCGGTACAAACACCGTTCCTCGATTGATGGCTGATGTCACCAAGACGGGAAATCTACCCTTACCTCGACGAGATCGAACTTCTACCCATTCTCCATTAGTTATTTTCAAGTTCGCCGCATCACGGGGATGGATTTCTAGGAATGGTGCGGGGTGCATTTGTTGAATTTTGGGGATCCGTCCCGTCCGTGTCATCGTGTGCCAATGACCGTACAATCGTCCTGTGGTGAGAACAAATGGATAATTTGGGTCTGGGGGTTCTGCCAAGCCTTTGGAGTGGCAGGCGGCAAATTTGGCACGTTTGTCGGGATGGTGAAATTGGAGATTAGTATATAGTCGTTTCCCATATTGGGTTTTGTAGCCTGTAGGATGGGGCCATTGTGTCGGCCCATTGGCGCGGAGATATTCATGGCTCAATCCAGTCACATCACAGGGACGACCCGCACTAAGTTTGGCAAATTCATCATACACCTCCGCACTATTGCGAAACTGAAACTGCTCTTCAAAACCCAATCTTCGACCTACTTCGGCGAATATTTCCCAGTCAGCTTTCGCCGCTCCCAGGGGCATTCTAAAAGCAGGGCAAAGAGTGACGGTGCGCTCGGAATTGGTCATTGTCCCTGTTTTTTCGCTCCACTGACTAGCTGGAAGCAGGACATGAGCATATTTAGATGTTTCTGTTGGGTAATAGGCATCCTGATAAACTGTAAATGGCGATCGCGATAAAGCTGCTTTTGTCCGCTCCAAGTCTGGCATACTTACCGCCGGATTGGTCGCTACAATCCACAGCAAGCCGATCGATTCGGTTTCCATGCCTGTTATCATCTCCCAAGCAGTTTTACCCACTCGATCGGAGATTTTACCCGCAGGCAGTCCCCACAACTGTTCCACTTCCGCTCGTTGAGCTGGATTTTTGACCACTCGATAGCCTGGGAGTAGATGGGCGAGTCCTCCCGCTTCTCTCCCCCCCATTGCATTCGGCTGTCCAGTGAGGGAAAATGGCCCTGCGCCAGGTCTGCCAATCTGTCCGGTCATCAGATGGAGGTTGATAATATGCCGCACTTTGGCGGTACCCTCGCTCGACTGATTGACACCCATCGACCACAAAGACAAGACATTATTTGCCGCTCCCCACCATTTGGCGGTGGTTCTCAAGTCTGCGGGATCTATCCCACATTTAGCGGCGACTACTTCGGGGGGATAATGCTCGATCACTTTGAGAAAGTCGGGGAAATTGCTAGTACAGGATTCGATAAATTGCAGATCCAATTTATTCCAGCGCAGGAGTAAATGAGCAATCCCATTTAATAAATCGATATCTGTGCCAGGAGTAATCGCTAGATGAATATCTGCGGCTTCAGCCGTAGCTGTGCGCCGAGGATCGACGACGACCATTTTGACGCGAGCATTGTTCTTCTGATATTTTCGCAGGCGGTTAAATATAATTGGGTGACATTCTGCCGTATTTGTGCCGATTAGAAAGGCAAAATCGGCCTCTTCCAAGTCATCATAACAACAGGGTGGGCCATCAGCTCCAAAGCTTTGAATATATCCCGATACTGCCGAAGACATACATAGCCGAGAATTAGCATCAAAATTATTCGTTCCTAGACAACCCTTGAGTAATTTTTGGGCGGTATAATAGTCCTCAGTTTGAAATTGTCCAGAACCATACATACAAATACCATCGGCACCTTCGATCGACAGTACAGATCGAATTCGATCGACAATCCGCTCATATGCCTCATCCCAAGTTGCCCGCACAAAAGGTTGGTCTAAACTATCCCGCACCATCGGATATGATAACCGATCCTTGTACAAAGACTCGCTAATAGTCGCTCCTTTGACACACACCATTCCCTGACTCGAAGGATGAGACTTATCGCCGACTACTTTCCAAATTGGCGTACCAGTACTATCTCGAACGATCGATTTTCCTGGTTGCGCGGGTGGAGAAGCTAATAAACCACATCCCACACCACAATAAGGGCAAAGTGTTTTGATTGTGTCAGTCATAAAGTGGTGAGGGTGAGGGGTAAGGGATGAAAATAATAGAGATTAGTAGGGATCTTTATTATCAATGATGGCGATCGCATGTACATCACCAACACTGTCGATCCCAAAAGAGTTCCGTGGTTCCTTGAGGAAAAAAGCACATAAGAAAGCACAGATTAAGGCACCAATCCCCATGCTAGCAAATAGTGTCCGAGCGTCAGTTAGACTAAAAATAGTCAGATAAACAACACCACCAAAATTGCCATAGGCACCCACATTTCCGGCAATCTGTCCAGTAATTTCTTTTTTGATCGAAGGTACAATGGCATAAGTACCACCGCAACCAGCTTGAGCGAATAATGCGGAGAACATTGTTGCCAATATAGCCAAAGGCAAAGCCCAGGTTTTATCGATCGCATAAGTCGCCAAATAACCTATTCCAATTCCCACCGATACCCATGTCATCGTCCATTTCCGACTGCCGAATTTATCAGAAATCAATCCACCCGAAGGACGAGAAAACAGATTCAAGAATGGGTAGCTAGCCGCAATCATCGCCGCAGCAGCATGTTCGAGTGCGAATGTTTTTTCAAAAAAGACAGGTAACATCGAAACAGCCGCAAGTTCAGAACCAAAACTGATGATATAAGTTAACTGTAATAATGCCACCTGACTAAATTCATATCGCTCCGCTGGAGCAAATTGTTTTCGACCCAAAACAACTTCACTATTGACCAACCAAGCTTGATAAGATTGGTAAGCATACAAACCCGCTAATAAAACCCAAATCAGATACATTTGGTCTGAATTAAGGAAATGTAAATTCTTCTGCGCCAATCGCCATGCCAATAAACCGAGGGCAAAAATCAGCCCGAAGTTCATAATTAATAAGCCGTAGAAATCTCCCGCACTGGTAACTTCCATCGCGCCATATTTTTTTGGTCGCTTGTACTCTTTCCCTGGGGGAGTATCTGTGACGTTATTGTAATAAACTACGCCATAAATTGCCGCAATTACTCCAGTTGAAACGACCGCCAATCGCCAATTGGCAGCTCCTCCGGCTACAGCCGTAGCAGTTGCGACTAAAGGTAGCGCAAATTCAGCCCCAAAAGCCCCAAAGTTGCCCCAACCACCATAAATCCCCTGTGCCATTCCGATATCCTCTGGGGGGAACCATTCTGATACCATCCGAATCCCCAACACAAAACCAGATCCCACAATTCCCATTAGCAATCTAGCTATGACCATTTGGCCAAAATCTTGGGCTAGAGCTGTCGCAATACAAGGGACGATCGCAAATATCAGTAAGATGGAATAGGTGATACGCGGCCCGAACTTGTCGAGTAATGCACCAATAATAATCCGCGCAGGTATGGTAATGGCGAGGTTGCAGATTAGGATGGTTTTGATTTGCGCTTCGTCTAAATTCAGTTCTTTACCAATTATTGAGGCAAAGGGAGCGAAGTTAAACCAACAAACGAAGGTCAGAAAGAAGGCAAACCAAGTGAGGTGTAAGATTCGATAAGAACCTTTGAATGTGAGCAATCCCTTTAACATCAGACATAACCATATAGACTATCGCGGTCGATCGGTGTAATATTAATGCTTTTAAAATACATATTTAGCTCAATAACATCAATACTACATCTAAACTTATCGCTTATAAGTATCTTACGATACAAATTCTCGGCTATTTGAGGTCGAGTACATTAAAATTATGCGATATGTGCATCCAAGCAGACCCTAAATCTAAAATTAGCGGTGTTGGTTTCAAACTGGTGCAAAATGTGACTATGATTTAGAGCAGCGAGATCGGTAAAGTGTAACGGTTTTATCTCACCTATCAGAGTTCGTCGGGTATAATTCGCGTGATATAGATGTTGCTGCCATTGAACGGAGACTTTTGAGACCGCCGTTTGACATCAAAACTTTACATTTGCCTTCCAAGACCTTTGCAGCAAGGGATTTGGGTAAGCTCTTTAAATGCTCGACAGCTTATGACTCCTAACCCCTTAACGATCCTACTCCAACAACTAGGCCCCTATGGATGGAAGATTTTTGCCGATCTTCAGCACAAGGATAAGGCGAAGAAGCAGTTTGTAAATTTATTCCAAGAGCAACTACGTGACTGTGATGTCCAAGATTGGCAAATCAAGAGTCTTTATACTCCCCAAATCGAGAAATTTGTGGATTCACAAGGCTTGAAACTGTTCCTGGAAAAGGCTTTAGATCCAGAATTCAAGATTGCTGAGGATCGGGAGATTGCTGGGATTTGGGATCGCAACGATCGCCCCAAAGTCCCCAGCGGCTTTAACTGGAATTTGCTCCTGAGAAATTATGTCGAACAAGTTAGGGAGATTATTCGCCAGAATCTAGATCTACGCGAGATTTTGGATCCGGAGACTGCCGATGGTGTCAGCAGTAAACTAAAACCCTTCGTCGCCATCCCCGCCGGATTTAGTCTCAATGCCTACCAGAAGAGTCTTCAGAGCAACTATGGCAGTATCAAGCTCAATACCTTCGCTAGCGGAACCAATAGCGGCGCAGGAGAGCAAATTGGGTTGAGCGAGATGTTTGTCGAGCAGCATGTGCGCGAAAATCTACCCCATGAAGAGCGACGACAGTTGGAAATGACTGAGGCAGATTCAAATTCGGCTCCGGTTTTGAAAGTATTAGCATCAGAAAAATCCCTACATGCAGTGATTGTGGGGGATCCAGGCGCAGGGAAATCGACTTTATTGCGATATCTAGCGTTAGGTTGGACAAAGAACAATCGCGAGCGGTTTCCGATTATTATTGGTCTACGGGAATTTGCGATCGAGTCTTCAGGAGATCGCAATTTTCTAGGCTTTTTGGAACGCGGTACGAGCACTGGTTGGAAATTTGAGCGCGATAAATTAGATAAATATCTGCAAAACCAACCGAGTTTGGTGATGTTCGATGAGTTGGATGGAATTCTCGATCTCCAGTTGCGTGAATCGATTTTAGAAAAGATTGTCAATTTTGGCATTCAATATCCCAAAGCCAAAATTATCGTCACATCCCAAGCGGTAGGATACAATCCCGAACGTTTACAAAAAGCCAATTTCCGCCACTTCACTTTACAGAAATTTAATCGCCGTCAGATTGGTACATTTATCGATAAATGGTACGATTTGGCATTGGGCAAAGATCCAGATAAGGATCGACTCAAGCAGCAGATCGAAATATCGATCGAAAATTCTCCCGCTATTCGCAAACTAGCCGAAAATCCCAACCGATTGACGATGGTAGCGATGTCCAATCAGCGCAAGTCATCGATTCTAGGGCGAACAGAATTCTACGAAGAAGCCTTACGCGGATTGCTGCATAAATGGGATATGGATCGCCAAAATGTAAATCCAGAGCTAGATTTAATCGGGCGAGTCGAGAAACAGGCAATGCTCCAGTTAATCGCCTATGAAATCCAATCTAGCCAAAATCAAGTACTGAATTCATCCGCACTGCCTCAATGGAAGAGTATTAATGAAAATCAGTTAAAAACGGTTTTAACGGTATATTTAGAACAGGAAAGATTTGTAGATCCAACTCGGAAAGCAGGGCTAATAATTGAGCAATTAATTGCCCGCAACTTTATCACGATCGACACTCAAACTAATACTTATAGTTTTGTCGATCGGACATTTCTAGAATATTGCTATGCCAAAGAAATTGTCGATCGATTCGAGCAAAGAAAATCAGCAGAAGAATTCGACAGGCTACAGCAACAGGTCTTTGCCGCTCATTGGCAAGATGAAAACTGGGAAGATATCCTCCAAACAATTTGTGGCTTATTAGAAGCCCAATGGTCTGGGCGATTGGTAGAGTTTCTGTTGTCGCGACAAGTTGCCCGAATTGACTACTTAGATCGTCATAAGCAGGCGAAAAAAGTCGCTTTTCAACACTTGAAATTAGCTCAACAATGCCTGAGCGAAATCAAAAATGGTCGCTCGATTACCGCCAGAATCGAACAATCATTAAAAGAAAAGCTCAAACATGAAATCGATGGTGAGTTTGGAATTTCACTGAGTTTTGAAGCAGCCAAATTACTCACCGACGCACTCTCACAACCCAGTCAGGGCAAAACCTCCGCAGCCGATTCTCCAGGGGAGAGGCTACGCCAAAGCGAAGACGATAGCTTAAAATGGCTCGAAGCACAAGCTTTTAATGCCAGACAGAAATTCGTCCGCGCAGCAGCAGTTCAGTCGATCGGCGATCGATTACACACGGGTACAGATACCTTGAAATGGCTCCAGCAAAGGGCAGTGACCGATCGACACGAATTAGTTCGCAAAGCAGCCGTTGAGTCAATTGGCGAGCACTACTATGGAGAATTAGAAACCAAAACATGGCTCCAGCAAAGGGCAGTGAGCGATCGACACGAATTAGTCCGCCAAGCAGCCGTTGAGTCAATTGGTGAGTATTACAATGGAGGCACAGATACTTTAACCTGGCTCCAAGAACGCGCTCTCACCGAGCAACATGAATCGATTCGCCTCGGAGCCATTCAGTCGATCGCCAAATATTATCATACCAAGTCGGGTACCCTCACCTGGCTCCAAGAACGCGCTCTGACCGATCGGCATGAATTGGTACGCGGCGGTACAGTACGGGCAATCGGTCAAAATTATCGCAGCAAAATAGTCCTCAATTGGCTCCGAACTGCCGCCATCAATGGTAAATTCGAGGATATTCGTCGCGGATCCCTACAGTCGGGGGCGAAATATTACCATAGTGAACCAGAAACATTGCCATGGCTCCAAAATGCTGCCATGTGCGATCGACATGAAGCTGTTCGATCGGCCGCAGTACGTGCGATCCCCCTCTACTATTCCACCCAGCGAGATATCCTCCCCTGGCTCCAAGCCCGCGTACTTCATGCCAAACACCAATCGGTACGAGTAGCCGCAGTCGAATCGATCGTCCAATACTACCACGCCCAGCCAGAAATATTAACCTGGCTCAAATCGATCTCCCATACCTACCCCGATCTGCGCGTAGCTGTAGCTGAGTCGATCGCCAAATACAGCGGCGCATATCCAGTCGAAAAAACCCTCCCATTACTCCAAGAATTGGCACGGGATTACGAACAGACTCCAGAAGTTCGCACAGCAGCAGTTCGATCGATCGGCGAATACTACCACGCCCAGCCAGAAATCTTAACCTGGCTCAGAGCAATCGCCCTAGACGAAAAACAACACCCATCAGTCAGACAGGCAGCCGTGCAGTCGATCGGCGAATACGATCGCGCCCAGCCAGACACCCTCGAATGGCTCCAAGCTCACGCCCTTGACAATCACCAACCAGATGATGTCAAAGCAGCCGCAATCTATTCGATCGCCCTCTACTATCACTCCCAACCCAAAACATTAGGTTGGCTCAAAGCCTATGCCCTCAGCGATACCGAACATCAATTGGTACAACAGACGGCAGTAAAATCGGTCGCCAAATATTATCAAACCGACGACACCCAAAGCTTAAACTGGCTGGCACATGCTTTCCAATCCAAATCCGAACACCCTCAACAGACAGCGGTAGAATCGATCGCCGAGTACTACTACAACGAACCAGATACCTTAAACTGGCTCCAAAAATGTGCTCTGAATCAAAATCGACCAGAAGTAGTTCGAGAAACCGCAGTGCGGGGAATTTCTGAGTATTATTACAACGAAGCGAATCTCCGCCAGTGGTTCCAAGATCGTGTTGAAGACGATCGAGACTCATTAGTCAGATTGGCAGCAGTCGCACCTGTTGGCAAATATTACTACATGGAACCAGATACCCTAACCTGGCTCCAAGATCGCGCTCAAGATAAGCAACAACATCAAGTAGTGCGAGTCAGCGCAGTGGAATCGATCGCCAAATACTACCCAAATCCTGAAACTTTAGTTTGGCTCAAATCAATCGCCCTCCACAACCAAGATCCAGTAGTCCGTCAAGCTGCTGTCAAATCCATCGGCGAATACTATTACACCGAGCCAACCACCCTAAAATGGCTCAAATCACTCGCCATCGAAAGTAACAAAGATACCCCCCAAATCTCCTTACAACGCTCGGCTGTCGAATCGATCGCCAAATACTCCCACCAAGAACCAGAAACCCTCAACTGGCTCAAATCGCCCGCCTTTGAGGATCCAAACAAAGATGTTCGCATCTCCGCCGTGAGCGCGATCGCCACATACTACCACACCAAACCTGGTACTCAAAAATGGCTCAAAGCTCGATCGATCGATGACTCCGATCCCGATGTTCGCACCGCAGCCGAACAAGAGATCGTCAAATATTACGATCCAAAATCCCAGAGCCTAGTTGCCCTCCAAGAACGTGCCCTCGAAGCCCCCGACAAAGATGTCCGACGAGCTGCAATGAGCCTCATCGCCGAATCTTATCGAAAACAACCAAAAACTCTAACATGGCTGCAAGAACAGGCTCTGACCGCTCAACACAAAGATGTTCGCCGAGCTGCAATCCAGTCGATCGGCAGCTATTATCGCGACGAACCCGAAAGCTTGAATTGGCTCCAAACTGAAGCCCTCCAAGCTCAACATCAAGATGTAGGTGCAGCAGTAGTAGAATCCGTAGCTCAAAACTATCGTCAATTAGACTGGCTCCAATCAGTTGCCCTCGACGAGAGCCAATCCAAAGAAGTCAAAATCGCCACGGTCAAATCGATCGCCCAACATTATCGCAAAGAACCCAATACCCTCAAATGGTTCCAAGAACAAGCTCTCAAATCAGACGAACCAGGTGAGATCGAACGGGATCCAGCCGTACGACTATCATCAGTAGCGGCGATTTCCAAATATTATCGCAAACAACCCGAAACCTTAAAATGGTTCAAAAATTGCGCTGTCAAAGCCCACTACCCAGATGTTCGTGCCGCCGCCGCAGTCACCGTTGCTAAATATTACAACAACGATCCTCTAACCATAACTTGGCTCAAAGAACGCGCCCTTGATGCCCCACCTCAACTAGTACTACGGGCAATCTTAGAGTCGATCGCCAAATACTATCAACACCAATCCAACACCCTAATCTGGCTCAAAAATCGCGCGGTTCATGCCCCCGATCGAATGCTCCGAGGCGAGGGCATCCTCGCAATCGCTAAACACTATCGCCACCAACCAGCCACCTACCCTTGGCTCAAAGAACGCGCTCTCAAAGACAAAGATGGAGTCGTACGGGCGATCACAGTAGAATCCATCTCCAAGCACTACCATAAGGATCTTCACCCCTTAATTTGGCCTAAAGCCCCCCATGAGAAGATCGCCGCCGAGAACGTGCTCGAAGCATCCAACCAATTAAAATGGTTGACTGTCTCGCTCAAAGATCCAGATGGATTAGTTCGAGCCGCCGCCGTAACCTCTCTTGCCAAGTATTATCACATGCATCCTCACACCACCGCATGGCTCAAAGAGCGCGCAATTGAGGATCCAGATGGGTTGATTCGAGCGGCTGCCGTCAAATCAGTCGTCAAGTATTATCACAAACATACTGACACCCTGACTTGGCTCAAAGATCGCGATCTATACGAGGAACATGAAGTTGTTCGAGTGGAAATATTGGTGTCACTTGCTAAATATTATTACAAGGACTCCAAAACATTCGCTTGGCTCGAAGATCACGCTCTAGAAGATCAAGATCCAATGGTAAGAGCTGCGGCAATTCGAGCGATCGATCGGTACTTCCCCATGTCCAATGAGATGTATAAGTTATTGCGTGTAGTTGTCGATCGCGATCTCGATCGCGACAACCTCACTGAAACTTATCCAAAACCAGTCGCACTCAAAATCTTGGTAGAAAAATGCGCTTATCCACAATAACAGGTACTAGTTCGGTTAGGACACTCTAGATCTCAGTACAGCTTTAGGCGGTCACTGAGCGAAGCCGAAGTGCGGACTTTGCTTCATGCGTTGGCGTAGCCTGCGCCTTGCGCTTACAATCGCTGTGTCCTAATAGCTATAAATACCCGCCTTATAAAATAAGGTGGGTATTTTTTTATGTCCCAATAAAATAGGCACTCTACATAGAGTGCCTACCGATCGAACCTCATATCCATAGCTAAATCTAGACAATAGCTACAGACTAAACCGAAATTTAGCGAAAACCAACAGCAGCTTGCCAGACAAAAGCCAAAGCTAGAAAAAATACCGGGATAATTGGCAGTACATCCACCAATGGATCGAAGAAAGCATAAGCCTCTGGCAGTTTAGCGATCGGGAGTAATAAGTCCATATTCTTTAATCCTTGATTCCAATACAATTATTATAGTTGGCAAACATTCTACCATGCCCCGTGACTGAGGCATATCAGCACATGCAATGACTTATTACTTCCCAATTATCCATAGATTCACTAAAAATATTTAGCGAAAGCTCTCCAGAATCCATGAATCAACAGAAAAAATAACCCTGAAAGGCTTACAGAGAGAGAAACCAAACAAACTTTGAAAAAAAGCTTGACAAGAGCTGGGGAGTCGGGTTATATTAATAAAGCGGTCGAGAGAAACGGCGATACGGAACGAGCGAAAGCCGCTCCTGGAGCCAAACTTAACACCTCTGAACCTAGACAACTATATAGTTTGAAAGCCTATTAAACCTCGTTAATTTCGTTAACAACGATTATAACATAAGTCTAACCTTAAATGGAAAGACAAGACGAGTAAAGTCTTAAAAATACAACACGAGCCTTTTAACGGCTCTCCCATATTATGGAGAGTTTGATCCTGGCTCAGGATGAACGCTGGCGGTATGCCTAACACATGCAAGTCGAACGGGTGTCTTCGGACAT
>JANMEL010000138.1:0-11599 GCA_031376885.1 Chamaesiphon sp. OTE_70b_metabat_96
TTTACGCGACTATATACCTTGGTTTTTTTCGGTTTGTTTTTCTAGTGTGTGGGCAAATTATTCATTGCCCCAAACCTGTCGAACCCACTACCAACAACCCATGTAAGATCTGTGGGGAGCGCATAGCTTGTAATGTAGGGGCGTGGGAACAGTGCCCGCCCTCTAAGCCCATCCCCTAACTTAATAGAACGTGCCAACTGATAATTTGAAGAGCCAAATCTGCGGCTAGATGACTGAGATAACTTGGTAGCAACGATCGATCGATCCGAAAGCATCGCGCCCAAATTATGCCAGCAATAAATACGGCTAGAGTACCGACCGAGATCGCCCACCAATCGCTAGTATAGGCTACCATTAAAATAATGTGATGAATAGTAAAAAATAGAGCCGATAAATACACCGCCATATTTTTTGATACCAGTTGTTCGCATTTTTGATAGACAAACCACCGCCACACATATTCCTCGATGAAGGAGTTGACAAGGGTTTGAAATGTCCCGAATCCAAATACCATTAAAGGTACATTCATTTGCAGCCCTTCGACTCGCGATCTAATCTCGCTAATGTCCAGCCAGTAACGACCGAAGGCTAAATAAACCCCGATAATAACTGCAAACATAAATATACCCAGACCAATACCTACCGTTAATCCATTGCCGTGAGTGATTCTAAATCTTGGTTGCTGTCGATCGATAAATTTTACCCAACAGATTGGTAAAAATATCATCCAAATCCCACAACCGATCGCTACTATTTGTCCGACAATCCCAGGGGCAATAAATGCAGACATCAATGCTCCGATACTTGAAACTGGGACGATAAGCAATAAAGCGAGAATAGCTCTATGTTCGATCGAGTTAAATGGCATTATCTCAGCTAAAATAGAAATAAATCTGCACCTATTTTAACCACCGATCGAATACTGCTATTCATCCCACAGTGACAGTTTCTCGATCGTCCATAACTGCTAATTGCCTCTTTCCCTATCCCCTAAAATGCAACAGGTTGATTTCACTACATTAACTGCCGCCGTGCGGGAGTTACAGCCAGACTGGGTACCATCACGGGTAGAAACAGTATATCAGCGCGATCGACATACTTTATCCCTCGGTTTACGCACCCTCGAACGCAAAGGTTGGCTGACTATTTCCTGGCATTCTCAAGCCGCGAGAATCGTCCTCTCAGAGCCTCCACCTCGCGTTCCCGATACTTTCACCCTGAGTCAGCAATTACGCTCTGTCTTGGGCGGATTAGCCATGACTGAGATGATCGTGGTTGCTCCGTGGGAGCGGTTGGTAGATCTCAGGTTCGCAAGACGACCTGGGGAAGCGGCGTTGTATCATTTGTATGTAGAACCGATCGGCAATTATAGCAATCTCACGCTGACAGATGCGGATAATCTGATTATTACTACGGCTCATCAAGTTAGTAATAAACAGTCGCGAGTGCGTACAGTACAAACTGGACAACCGTATGAATTACCGCCGTCTTTGACAGATCCGATGCCCAATTTAGAGGAGTCGATCGATCGCTGGATCGATCGAGTGAGTCTGATTCCTGGTAGTCTCAATCAAAGGCTCGTTCGCAGTTATCGGGGATTGAGTACTGTCCTGATGAATGGGATGATTAGTAGTGCTGGATTGGATCCTTTACAGACTACTGATACGTTAGATCGATCGGATTGGGAAAAGTTATTTGAAGCTTGGCAAATTTGGCTCAAAACTCTGACTCAAGTGGATGGATATAAGTTTGAGCCGAGTTTGGGTAGTGGCAGTTATAATGTGATGGGTTGGGGCGATCGAGTAAAGTCTGTCGATAGTATCGGACAGTTATTAAATAGCTATTATACGGGGATACTCGATCGAGAAGAATTTGAGAGGCTTCGACAGCAGCTCACCCAAAAATTAGGGGCTATTCTCAAGAAGTTACGGATCAAGGCTAGTACTTTTTCTGTCCGACTACAAGAGTCTACTGGAGCTGATGAATACCGCGCTCATGCCGATTTATTGATGGCGCATCTGCACGAGTGGAAACCTGGAATGAAATCCATTACTCTAAATGACTTTGAGACAGAAGCACCAGTTAAAATCAAACTCGAACCTGAAAAGAACGCGATCCAAAATGCCCAATTCCTCTACAAACGTCACCAAAAACTCAAACGTGCTAAATTAGCCGTCTTACCTCTGCTAAATGAAGTTCAAGCCGAGATCGATTACCTCGAACAAGTAGAACAAAGTATCCTCCAAGTTCAAGATGACGCAGCGATCGATATGAGCGAAATGTTGCAAACATTAGTAGAAATAAAAGAAGAACTAGTCAACACCAAATACCTAGCTACACCCGATCGAATTACCAAAACTGTACTCGCCGAAACTCAACCCCATCGCCTCACAACTCCCAGCGGATTCGAGTTATTAGTCGGCAGAAATAATCGTCAAAACGATCGAGTCACCTTCAAAATAGCCACAGAATACGATCTGTGGTTTCACGCTCAAGAAATCGCCGGAAGTCACGGATTACTCCGCATCCCACCTGGCGCAGTAGCCGAAGAAGCAGACTTACAATTTACCGCCAATGCCGTCGCCTATTATAGTCGCGCCAGACAGAGCCAATCTGTAGCCGTAGTTTATACCGCACCCAAACATGTCTACAAACCCAAAGGTGCAAAACCAGGCATGGTAATTTATAAACACGAACAAATTATCTGGGGACATCCGAGTGTTAGTGTCGCCGCAATTGAACTAAATAATCAGCTCCGATCGAAATGATATAATTGAGATGGTTAGTTCGATTTTAAATTTCATCCAAAATTTAAAACTTATCATCCGCTGGTTTCGGCTTCGCTCAACCAGCGGATGATAAGTTCCCAAAATCTAAAATTCCCCCAGAGGTTTTATGCCGCTGACTTTTGCGCCTTCAAATACCGAACCATTGTTGCTCGATGTCCGAAATACAACCCTGACTGTTACACCAGCCGAATTCGATCTGTTGTGTGTAAATAATCCCGATTTACGACTGGAGTTAACCAAAGATGGAGGATTAATCGTTATGACACCAGCATTTTCGATTAGTGGCAAGCAAAATGGAACTTTATTTGGTCGAGTCTGGGTTTGGAATGAAGAAACAGAGTTGGGCGAACTATTTGACTCTTCAACTGGTTATGATTTTACATCGATTGGTGGTGGAAAGCTATCCCCTGATGTTTCTTGGATTGAAAAATCGCGATTGGAAGGAATTTCACTCGAACAATTTTGTCCGATAGTTCCCGATTTCCTGATTGAATTGCGTTCTACGACTGACAGGCTAAATACGCTCCAAGCCAAAATGTTAGAGTATAAAAGACTGGGTGTACGGTTGGGTTTGCTTGTGAATCCTGAAGATAAACAAGTAGAAGTATATCGCTTGGAGCAAGAAGTTGAGATGTTAGTTGCACCGACATCAGTTGATTGTAGTGATGTATTGTCTGGCTTTGCTTTGAGTCTGACTAAGATTTGGTGAGTTTTAGATCCCCTGAATCTTCGCGAACGCATAAACTAATTAACCTATCTAATCTGAGGTTTTATGACGCTGACTTTTGCGCCCCCAACTACCGAACCATTATTGCTCGATGTCCGCAATACAATCCTAACTGTTACACCAGCCGAATTCGATCTGTTGTGTATCAATAATCCAGATTTACGGCTAGAGTTAACTAAAGACGGAGGATTAATCGTCATGACACCAGCATTTCCAATCAGTGGAAAACAAAATGCTAACCTGACGATCCAAATCGGTATTTGGAATGATAAAACTGAGTTAGGGGAAGTATTTGACTCTTCAACTGGTTATGATTTTACATCGATAGGTGGTGGAAAGCTATCTCCTGATGTTTCTTGGATTGAAAAATCACGATTGGAAGGAATTTCGCTCGAACAATTTTGTCCGATAGTTCCCGATTTTCTGATTGAATTGCGTTCTACGACTGACAGGCTAAATACGCTCCAAGCTAAAATGTTGGAGTATCAAAGACTGGGTGTGCGGCTGGGTTTGCTTGTCAATCCTCAAGATAAACAAGTCGAAGTATATCGCTTGGAGCAAGAAGTTGAGACTTTAATTTCACCGACATCTGTTGATTGTGGGGATGTTTTGTCTGGCTTTGCTTTGAGTCTGACGAAGATTTGGTGACTTTTTGAATCTACCATTAAAATGCGATCGATCGCAATTCCTTGATGATTGAGATCTTCAAACAATTCCATCACATCATGAGTTGTTTGGGTGTCTAATGCGCCTTGAATGTCAGTAGCCATGCAGACAATCTGCGCCAATTAGCCTTGATAACTCGACTCTGGGCGATCGCATGAATTAGAATCAAAATCGCAAAAGCTTTTGAGGTGTTACCATGCGCCGCATTCGCTTGAGCTACGGCATCCGAATTCACCGGAAATATATCTGGCATCGGAATACCAAATAAATTGATGTTATTGGCATGATAAACATTTGATAGCCAATAACCAGTCAGTGGCACGATAAACATCATTAAGTACAGCACGGTATGCAATCCAGTCTTGAAATACCAATTTCTTGTGAATTTAGGCAGATGTTTGCGATATTTTCGTCCCCAAACTCTCAACAGGAGATAAACGCGCCAAGTAAGGAGCAGCAATACCAACACGCCAAAAGATTTGTGAGTAGCATATAAAAGTTCTCGATAGCTAACTTTACCCTCAAGTTTTGCCATCACGATCCCAGTTGGAAACAGCAGCAGATAGCAGATTGCCATCCACCAATGAAGCGACATCAGTTGTTTGAAAATATTATTGAGTCTAGGCTTTGGTGTTTCTACTGACATATCAAGATCTCATCTACATCAACTTAATTTTACAGTTAATTGCTCCGACGATTTCTACCGTAAGGTTTCGGCTAAAAATCGCTCGGTATAATAGAGTGCGACCTGATTGCTGGTACCATTGAAGATGGCATCAAAGGCATGGTCTGCCCAGGGAATTTTGATATATACTGTGGGTGTGCCAAAAGATTGAAGTTTGTCGGCGAGTCTTTTGCCAAATCGAGCTTCGACTAAATGATCTTTACCGCCGTATATTAGTAGGCTAGGTATTTGCTTTTGAGTTACTTGTTGGTATGGTGAGGCTTGACGATATAAGTCGGGAAATTCTGTGGGAGTACCACCGAGGAAGTCGCGCAGTACTTGACGAGAATCGATCGGATCTGGTGTTGGCGGATCTGCATATCCGGCTGTTAAGTCTACTGGGGCATAATAACTAACTACGGCTTTGAAGGGTAGCGCGTCAGATTGATATGCTGTGAGAGTGGCTAAATGTCCGCCTGCCGATCGACCAATTAGAGCAATATGACCAGGGTCTACTTCCCATTTTAAAGTATGTGCTCCTATATAGTCAAGGGCGGCGCGAATATCGATCGATTGAGCCGGAAAAGGATATTTTGGTGCATGACGATAATCGATCGCCACAACCACATAACCTCGCGCTGCTAAATAGCGACTAAAATCTTCATTACTATCAGGGGTACCAAATCTCCACGCACCACCATAAATCTGAATTACGGCGGGATACTTGCCAGGTGCGAGTGGTTGATATAGATTGAGCGTCAGCGGTACGCCTGCTGGAGCGGCGAATTGGAGCTTGCGCTGAGTGCGAATGGGAATAGATAAATCGATGCCTTGGAGAGCTTCACGGATGGTGTAAGGCTGCGATCGAAATGTAGATCGAATTTCCGGCGATAGCTGTTGTAGATAGTTCGCGCCGAATGTATTCGTCATCGCCGCATTAGCTAGATCGATCGTCCCCGACAATTGAATCAAAGGACTCACACTAATGGTAATATTAACTAGACTCAGCGCGATTCCTACCCATTTGAGAACTTTGACAGATCGATCGAGCAAAATCCCATGAGTAGCAAGACCGATCGCACTAAAGCACAATAGCCAAATACTCAGCTCCGGCGCACTCACACTCAATGGTAGCAACGTCATGTTTGGTGCTGGGATTACGCTCCAAATATTTATCGACAGCGCGATAATGGTCAAACCGAGCGGAATTTTGGAGAGAAATAAATTCACGCTATTTAACTGGGTACGACAATATCAGACTTGGTACTGGCGATGATGGCCGTAAACTCATCGCGCTCTGGTGCGGGTACATTAAATTTGTCAAAAGTAGCATCCAAATCTTCCATAAACGCCACCCACTCCTGGGGGGTAATTTTCAGGTGAGCGTGGGATTCTTGCATCGATTTACCACTATAGTTACAAGTTAAATAATCAAATATAGTCAGACCCGACCATAAATTTCTAACCTGTCATTTTGAGCGGTTTCCCGCCTGGGATGTGCTACCACACAACCACTATTCCGCTAAGTTGGTTATTTCTAACTAACTTTAAGAATTACTTGAGATGTAAATTGAGGGGTACTCAATCTTAGTTGAGGTGGTTTTTGTTAAAACTCTCACGATCCATCATAAACCAAAACTAGCCATTTTGATGCCATTTAGTCAAACTTCTGAGATCGCCTTGATGTCTGGTCGGGTCACCCGCCCAGTTGCGGGCTTCGCGTTCGGTTTGGATGGCTATTTGACTATTTTAAGGCATTTAGCACAGATTAGTAATGTCGATCGGTCGATCGAAATTGAGATCTGGGCCAATTGGGACAATTTTACTCGGATTTAGTTCTGGTAAACCAGCATAGTAAAGTTGTTTAACATGCTCGACACTGCAAACCGATCGCACACCAGGATATTGATATAGTTTGCGACAGTAGTTCCACAAATTGGGAAAATCAATCAGTCGCTTGAGATTGCATTTAAACAATCCATAATAAGCTTGATCGAATCGAAACAACGTAGTAAACAAACACCAGTCGGCAATAGTGATGAGATCTCCACAGAGATACGGCTGTTTTCCCAATACCCCTTCCCAATGTTCTAAGGCTGCAAATAATTCTGTTACGGCATCAGTATATGCAGCTTGAGATACCGCAAAGCCACTGCGATATACACCGTTGTTAATCGGCTGATAAATTGCATCTATGATGCGATCGATCTCTGCTTGCAAATCTACAGGATAAAAATTAGTATCATTCGCATACTCAGTGAATTCTCGGTCGAACATCTGAATAATTTGGCGCGATTCATTATTGACAATTTTGCCAGATTGCTTGTCAAATAATACTGGCACCGTAACTCGCCCTGTATAATTCGGCTCAGATTTGACATAAATTTGCCACAAATAATCGGCATCATTTACAGTACCAGGAATACATCCCGATCGATCCGAAAACTGCCAACCATAGTCGCTAATTACCGGATCGACGATCGATAAACTAATGACATCTTCTAATCCTTTAAGTTTCCATAATAATGCCGTCCGATGTGCCCACGGACAACCCAAAGAAATATACAAATGATAGCGTCCAGCTTCAGCTTTAAACCCACTTTTTCCATCGCGACTAATCCAGTTATGAAACGCCGTTGGCATTCGCTGAAACTGACCATCTTCATTATGTTCTGTCCATTCAGTCGTCCATCTACCGTCGATTAATTTACCCAGTGCCATATTTTCCTCCAAAATAATTAATTAATTTCAATTACATCGATCCGGTAAAAGCATAAGCCGCCATGCTAAATGCACCGTAATTATAGCTATGATGCAACCTCACCCCTTTTACCTCATTACCTCCTGCACCTAATGCCACAAATAAAGGTAGTAAATGTTCGTCAGTTGGATGATTCTGTTGTGCATGGGGAGCAATTTTTCGATAGTTCAATACAGCTTCCCAATTACCTTCAGCAATTCTTTCCGCCAACCATTCATCAAATATTCGCACCCAATCTGGTGGTGGCGCATCATAGCGACTGTTGAATTCCCACAGATTATGGGTAGCACTCCCACTACCCATAATCAGTACACCTTCTTGACGGAGGGGTGCCAGTGCTTTCCCGATCTGGAAGTGATGCAAGGCTCCGGCATGATATTGAATCGAGAGTTGGGTAACGGGAATATCCGCATCTGGATATGCCAAAATTAGTGGTGTCCATGCTCCGTGGTCGAATCCGCGAGTAGGATGTGTCTGATTGGAGATCCCTGCTTGGGTAAGTAAACCCGCGACTCTCTGGGCAAGTTCAGGCGCACCAGGAGCTGGATAATTGAGTTGGTAAACCGCATCTGGAAAGCCACCAAAATCATAGATAGTTTGAGGTTGAATTGCTTTACTAACAGTCGGTTCGGCAGAATTCCAGTGAGCAGAAATAACTAAGATGGCTTTGGGTTTCGGAAATTGTCGGTGCAGGGATTTCAAAAAATGTGTCACTGCTTCATCCCGAATCGGCAAATCTGGTGCGCCGTGAGAAATAAATAATGCGGGTAGGTTGTTCATGATAGAGCTATTTACAAGGTATTTAGAAGAACCACTGAGATCGCTTCCGTTGCAGCCATTGTCCAACTCGGTGAAAGCTTTGGCAGCCGTTGTGTCCGATTTGAGTAAACTGATGAAACATCTTGAATCGTAATCTTCATACTTTCTTCTGAAACAAAACTATTCTAACTAGAACTATTTGACAAAAAGCAGTGACTTTACACGGATATTTCTACCACCTTGGGTGATTCAAGCTCCAGAGCCGAAGGTTGAAATGCCGTCCCTTGATGCCCCCCATCGCAGTAGGTAAAATTACTCGATCTGCCACAGGTGCAAATCCAGTGAGTTCCAGCATCTAAAGTAACTGTCGTAGAAGACTGTTATTGTGACATAATGAGCCTCTTGATTACTTAAATTAATTTAGTTCTAATTAGAACTAACTGATATCAATTTAATTCATGAAAGAGATGTTTGTCAAGGCGGTAGGGAAAAATTGTCTAAAAGGCTTGACGAAGCCGACCTAGCAACACTTTCAAGAGTTCTAACTCCGAGGCATCGAGCTTGTCAAAGCGATCCTTCAGATGAGCGATATGGGCGGGAAAGACTCGATCGAACACCTCTTGCCCTTCAGGAGTTAGTTGCACGATGACGCTGCGACGGTTTTCTGGTAGGGTTTCACGACAAACGAGCTGCTTTTGAATCAACCTGTCGATCACACCTGTCAAGGTGCCTTTGGTAATCAAGGTTTTTTCTCCCAACTCACCCATACACAGACCAGTGGTATTACCTAATGTGGCAATCACATCAAACTGGGCGGGGGTCAGATCGAATTGCCTCACATGTGCCTCAGAATAAGCTGAGAAAGCTTGATATGTTCTGGCTAGTTCTCGCACTACTAGCAGAAAAGGTTGATTAGCCGTTGGCGGTAGCGGAGCGTTTGCCTTAGCAATAGCCTCTCTGGAAGAGAGTCGATTCTCCTTTGGAGACACTTCGTGGACGATTGGATCTTCAGACACAGCAGACATAATGAGTAACTAATGAAGACTATTCTAATTAGAATATATTCTGAGATAGAAATCAAAGCTATTTGACCCATCAGACAAAAATACTTTGCTAATAGCCATCATCGTGAATACCCTACTTCAGTTGGGCGCAAAATGGTAAAATTAACACAACATGCTCGATTCTCCATTGGAAAGACTACGCCAACGGAGAATCGAGCAATGATTCACTGTCGAGCAATGATTGAGCCAGAACTTACGATTCGTCCAAACTACATACACCCTACAGCAGCGACCCAGCTATATACCCAACTACGCGATCGGATCGAGTGGGACGATCGCATCAGTGCCCGCAAAACAGCCTGTTATGGTCTATCGTATGACTATTCTGGTCTGACGTATGAAAACAAGCCGATGCACCCCTTGCTTGAGCCTTTATGCGTGCAGCTAAAACAGACGTTGGGATTCGAGCCGAATAGTTGTCTGATCAATTATTATCTAGATGGACGATCGAAAATGGGCTTCCATTCAGATGAAACAAATAATCTCGAAGGTGGTACGCAGATTATTATTATTTCATTAGGTACGGAACGGAAGCTATCTTTTAGAGGTAGATCTGATTATTCCCAACGGCTTCAGTACTTACTTCCACATGGTTCATTACTTTATATGAGTCTGGGTACCCAAGAATTTTGGAGTCATGCGATCAAAAGAGCAAATGTTCTCGATGGACGCATTAGTTTGACATTCCGTCGGATTGTGCAAACCTAAACTGGCAAAAAACTAATTCCTGCGCTTGTTTATTTGCCAATAAATCAATAAAGGGAGGAGCATATCCTCCCTTGTCTCAAAATTTGATTGGCGATTTAATCCAGATTTCTAAGCGACGATGGTAAAGTCGGTAACGACCAATGTAGGTGCATTGAAGAGATTGACAAATTGACCACCATTAGTTCCAAAGCCAGCGGCATTACCATCAGCATTGTAGAATAAATTACCATTAGCGGTGTTGTAAACGATCGAAGCTCCCACAGTTGCAGCAGCATCATCAGTAGCAACAGTGGTAAAACTAGCCCCTAAAGAAGTTCCAACACTCTGACTCAGAGCAGCAAAAGAAGCCTTACTCAACTGGATTTTGTCTTCACCACTGGCAAAGTCAGTAATCGCATCAACTCCAATTGCACTGAGTAAATTCAAGAAAGAGCTACCACCGACAGCAAAAGTATCGCTACCCGCACCACCACTGAGAGTATCATTACCTGCACCACCATTAATGACGTTATGACCCACGCCACCATTAATGATATTGGCAAGAGCATTGCCATTCCCATTTACCCCACCTACTAAATTGAGAGTTTCAACATTCAGAGCTAGGGTATAGTTGACAGAAGATATCACAGTATCAGTACCCGCCCCGACAGCTTCAGTAATGATGTCCGTTGTGCTATTGACAATATAGGTATCATTGCCCGCACCGCCAGAAAGGTTATCATTTCCCACACCGCCGTCAAGACTATCATTCCCCGCTCCACTATTGAGCACATCATTACCCCCACCACCAACGAGAGTATCATCACCGTTGTAGCTCAGTAACGTGTTATTGAGACTATCACCAGTCAGAGTGCTAGAAGCGGTGAGGGAACCTTGAAGATTTTCAATCCCCACTAAGGTATCCCCTGCGGCATCGCCAGTATTGTTAGCGGCATTCGTCAAGTCAACAGTAACAGCAGTCGTAGCAGCATAATAACTACCTAGATCGATCCCATCCCCACCGTTGAGAAGATCGTTCCCTGCACCACCAGTAATAACATCATTACCTTCCCCAGCAATGAGAGTATCATTCCCTGCACCGCCAGAAAGGTTATCATTTCCTACCCCGCCGTCGAGACGATCGTTACCTGCGCCACTACTGAGCGCATCATTACCACCACCACCAACGAGAGTATCATCACCGTTGTAGCTCAATAAAGTGTTATTGAGACTATCACCAATCAGAGTAGTAGCAGCGGTAAGGGAGCCTTGAAGATTTTCAATCCCCACCAAGGTATCCCCTGTGGCATCGCCAGTATTGTTAGCGGTATTCGTCAAATCAACAGTAACAGCAGTCGTAGCGGCATAATAACTAGCTAGATCGATCCCATCCCCACCGTTGAGAAGATCGTTCCCTGCACCACCAGTAATAACATCATTACCTTCCCCAGCAATGAGAGTATCATTTCCCGCACCGCCAGA
>JANMEL010000139.1:0-4579 GCA_031376885.1 Chamaesiphon sp. OTE_70b_metabat_96
ATAGCAACCGCCAGGGCGGTTCGGACAGATGTAGATGCTTCCGCAAGGCGGAGGCTACGCCAACAAACCATTAGTGCGTCAGCTTTCCCAAACTGACCCCTGTCTTGAAAAGGTGCTCTACTTGCGGCGTTTTTATGTCTAGGGTTCCCCCCGTTGGCGTAGCCTCTCCGACAGGAGATATAAAAAAACGACAAGACAGGGGAAACCCCAAGACCACTGGGCGGGTCACCCGACCATCAGCACTTTTCGCTGTCCCCTCACCCCTGACCCCTGCTATAGGTTGCATGACTTGTTTGCTTCAATCTTAGTCCGTTGGCGTAGCCTCTCCGCGCGAGAGAATTGAGTCCTCAAGGCGCGATATTCGCTCTACCTCGAAGCTTACAGTAATATGAGGTACACTTTTTGCTACCCCTCACTTTCAGTACTCAGCAGGTAACGCGAAATAGTAGGATGTGTGGCAATGGAGAGTGGTCTTTTTGATGTGGGTATCGATCGATATCGTCAACATCTGGTGGAGATTAAAGTCAGGATTCGCTAGCATATATTTATAATAGTAATGACTAAAGTTGTTGAAGCATTAAAAGATATTATCAAACAAGAACTGTCAGGCCGACTGAGTATTCGGGATCCTCTGGATGTCTCTGTCTCATGGGAAGCTTATTTTGGTAATGGCAAGTTGCATTTTGCAACTAGTTCTTTAGGCCAAAGAGAAAGATTAACTTATCTAGCTCGACACCATTATCCTGATTTTAATCTCAATGAATTTGCGGTCGGACAATCTGATTATCAGTTTATTTGCTGTCAATGGCAAACGGGAAAACTCTCCCTGCAACAGGTTCGTCAACTAGCGTTCACGCTGACTCAAGAAGCTTTTGTGCATATCATGGCGATCGATGACGCTGAGATGGAATTCGATCTCGATGCCAATCTGGATACTTTGATTTTATCAGTTTCACTCCAGAAAATAGTTATTCCAGTCAAGAAAATAATTTGGGAATGGCAAAATATTCGATCGCACATTAGTTCGCCACTAGTGAGGGTTTATCTTTCTGATATCGATAGTCTGTATCAATTGTTATGGCAACAGTTGCAAAGTAATAAGGCGATCGAATCATACAAGAATGCCCTAACTCAAAATCTTTGTCTCTATAGTACCGCCGATAGATTAAATATCAATGTCGAACAACTTGCTAAAATTCTGTTGCCATTAGTAGCAAATCGCAGTGCCCAAGTTTCTAGATATGGAGCCGAACAAAAT
Source organism: Chamaesiphon sp. OTE_70b_metabat_96 (assembly GCA_031376885.1). GTDB lineage: Bacteria > Cyanobacteriota > Cyanobacteriia > Cyanobacteriales > Chamaesiphonaceae > Chamaesiphon. Next base: position 1,259 of record JANMEL010000139.1, read on the forward strand.
CACGATCGACCGTTGATTGCTTGTATCGATGATAGTCAAACAGTACAAAAAAGTGTCCGCATGACACTAGAATCCCAAGGCTATGAAACGATCGGCTTTACCAAACCCGCTCGATCGATCACCAAATTAATTCGCGCTCATCCGATGTTGATTTTGATGGATATTACTATGCCAGATATCAATGGCTACGAACTCTGTCAATTGCTCCGCAAATCACCCAATCTCAAGCATGTCCCGATCGTCATGCTGACTAGTCGTGATAGTATGTTCGATCGGATGAGAGCGCGAATGGTTGGCTCTAATGATTATTTAACCAAACCCTTTACCCCCACTCAGTTGATCGATGTCGTCAACAAGCATATTTCTCACGCCTTATTAGTAGGCAGCGGGAAAGGGGTGGGGGGATAGGAGGGTAGGAGGGTAGGAGGGTAGGAGGGTAGGAGGGTGGTAGGGTAGGAGAGTAGAGCCATGAATCTTCGATATACCAGCTTTATTCCGATCCCTATCCCCTATTCCCTATTCCCTATTCCCTATTCCCTATTCCCTATTCCCTATTCCCTATTCCCTATCCCCTACCCCCTAATAGTGAACTAATGAGGTAATCGGCACGTCAGGTAGACGAGATCTACCGCCGAGATCGTCTAATTCAATCACAAAAGCACAACCGACTAGATGACTACCAATTTCTTGTAATAACTTGGCGGTGGCAACAGCGGTGCCACCAGTAGCGATTAGATCGTCTACGATTAGTACCCGCGCACCAGGGGGAACTGCATCTTGATGGATTTCGAGTCGATCGGTGCCATACTCTAGAGCATACTCCACAGTATGAACCGCTGCGGGAAGTTTACCTGGTTTTCGGACTGGAATAAAGCCAACTCCGAGTTTGTAAGCCAAAGCCGCGCCAAAAATGAACCCTCGCGATTCCATTCCTACCAGATACTGGGGTTGGAGATCCACAACTTGAGTCGCCATGGTATCGATCGTATATCTCAATCCAGCGGGATCTTGAAGCAGAGTAGTAATATCGCGAAACAAAATGCCAGGTTTGGGAAAATCGGGAATATCACGAATCAGGGTTTTAAGATCCATTATTTTTGGCGAAAGAGGATAAGAGAAAGTACCGATCGATATCGATCGTCAACCGTTAATGGTAAATTGTCAATTGGGGCGGGTGATGGTTATCGATGAAAAGTCGGGTATCCTGATGTAGCTGAGTGCCTAGAACACAAACCACAGTTCAATTCATGGGAATTGCCACAATTTTGACCCGTACTTGAGTCGAGATCCCTCAGAGTCTAAGCAGACCTCCATCTATACTAGTCCATCGATTTTGATAATATGATTGCAAAACCAATCGACGATCCCATGACTGATAGCCTTCTGGGAATACTGGAAAGTTTACCAACTCCCAAGCTAGCAGGAAATGTTTGTCCACGCCGTACCAAAGTTGAACTCGATTTGATGTTGCTAGCCATTGAATCAGTAGAAGCTGGAAGCTCCGAGCAGATACTGGAGCTAGTTCAAGAATTGGAACTAACTGGGATCGTCAAAAATCGGATCGTACTATGGCGGATGAGATCTACCAATCCTATGCGTCGCGCTCATACTCGGCGCAATTTGTCAATCGATGAAGCTAAAGCACTCACGGCGATAGCTTGTCGGCTATCAAATCGGTTGGCGGTGAATATTCGCCAACTGCTACTGGCTCATCAACAGCTCTGTGAGAAGCAAATTCCCCCAGAATACAATTTCCGACTCTCGGAGTATTTAGATCGTTTTCGCGCCCATTTTCGGAGTCGGATGAATCCTCGGCGAGCGAAGGTAACGGCTTATCAGGATGATGATAAGTTAAATGAATTAGCGGTTTCGCTGCTGAATCGGTTGTTATTTTGCACTGGAACACTTGGGATCGAGCGATTGTGGATGAGTCTATTTGATGGTGAGGTAAAATAGAATAGGTGTGAGTTGTTGATGGATGAGTGGGTTTTTATGACGCAAGATTATTATCAACAGGGATTGGCAAAAGCTAAGGTTGGAGACACTTCGGGGGCGATAGCTGATTTCGATCTCGCGCTGATAGCTACTCCTGAGTGGGGGGAAGTTTATTATCGGCGAGGGTTGGTATATTTCGATCTTGGCGATATGCTCCAGGCTGTTTCGGAGTATACTCAGGCGTTAAAACTCGATCCTCGACACAAGGATTGTTATTATGCTCGTGCTTTGACTAGATTGACGCTCAAAAATTTTCCTGGTGCTTTGGAGGATGTGGATCGATCGATTGAATTTGGGCGAGATTACGCGCCAGCTTACCAGCTCAAAGCGATCGTCTATCGCAAACTAGCCAAATATCCAGAGGCGATCGCCGCGTATAAGATGGCGGCTAGTTTATATTTGAATCAGCAAGATCCCGAAACTAGTCGTCAGTGTCTCGCCGAAGCTCAATCCTTGCAACCCAAATCCCTGACTCCCATCAGCACCCCAACCACATTTGTCAGATCCAGCCTAATTTCCCCCGAACAATTTTATATCCAGACGATCGAACGTGCCGAAACAGGCGATCTTCCAGGCGCGATCGAAGATGCTAATTGGGCTGTAAGAAGTAGCCCCGATGATGCTTGGGGATACTGTTGTCGAGGGATATTGCACCTCAAACAAGGCGATAATAGCTTGGCACTGAGCGATCTCAATCATGCCATCAAACTCGATCCTCAATTGGCGATCGCCTATCGCAGTCGCGGCAAATTACGCAGTCAGATGGGCGATTATGGCGGCGCAATTGTGGATTTTGACAAATCCTTAGCCATTACGCCCCAAGACTTATTTATTTACATCGCCCGCGCTCAAACTCGTGTTAGCCTAAACGACTATCCCGCCGCGATCGCCGATCTCACTCAAGCTATCCAGATCGATCCGCAGGAACCCGCCGCATACTTGCAACGAGCGCAAACATACACCAAACTAGAAGAATTGCCCCAAGCGATCGCCGATTATCAGATCGCCGTAAACATCTACTTCGATCGGCAAGATCTCCCGCAATACCGCGACACACTAGCCAAACTCCAACAACTCCAACGCTCCACCCCCAAATCTGCACCCCCCACCAAAACCACCGATAATCCCGAAACAACAGCCCTACGTCAAAGATTACTCATCCTCGTCAGCGGACAATGGCCGATCGCCACTAGACTGATAGAACACGCCGAAGAAAACTATCCTGGACGTTCCGAAGACTGGTATTTGCAAAAAGTAATTTACGATCTAGAAGAGGGATTGTAGAGGTAGGGGTCAGGGTTCAGGGTTCAGGAATGAAAAGATTTT
>JANMEL010000193.1:0-36723 GCA_031376885.1 Chamaesiphon sp. OTE_70b_metabat_96
GGAATAGGGGATAGCGAAAAGTGCGGTCTTGGGGTTTCCCCAAGTAGAGCACCTTTTCAAGACAGGGAATAGGGAATAGGGGGAATTTTAGATGAAAACGGTATTGAAAATGATTGTGCTTTTACTTTCGCAGGAGGTCTATTGTGTAGGGGCGCGTCTCGTTTTTGTCACCCGCCCAGTTGTCTTGTGCCCGCCCTGAATTATCGCAGTAATAGTATTTATGCATTGGTGTAAGATGTGAGTAAGGTACTAAGCTGATAAGTATCAATCACAATCGGAGTACGCGATCGATATGGTACGGACGGCCTCAACTATGCTACCTTTGGGCGTGAGCGCGCCTGATTTCACACTCACTGATGTTGTCAGTGGTGCGCCGATTTCCCTCGCTACTTTCGCGGGAAAAGATGCATTGCTAGTGATGTTTATTTCGGTTCATTGTCCCTTTGTCAAGCATGTTCAAAGCCAATTAGCCCAAATTGCCAAAGACTATTATGCGGCGCAAGGAGGTTTGGGAGTAGTCGGAATTAGCCCTAATGATATTGATAAATATCCCGATGATGCTCCCGAACATTTAGCCGCTTTAGCCAAAAGTGAAGGCTTTAATTTTCCGGTATGTTGCGATCCTACCCAATCGGTAGCGAAGGCTTATACCGCCGCCTGTACGCCGGATTTTTTCTTGTTTGACAAAGATTTACACTTAGCTTATCGCGGGCAATTGGATGATAGTCGTCCCTCTAATGGTAAACCAGTAACAGGACAAGATTTGCGCCGCGCGATCGAATCTCTACTCGCCAATACAGATTTGGATCCCAATCAACGCCCCAGTATTGGCTGTAATATTAAATGGATTCCAGGCAATGAGCCGGAATATTTTACGGGGATTAGAGCTGAAGAATAATCTCGCACTCAGCTTTGAGCTTTTGGGGAAACCCCAACAAACCCTCGTGGCTCGGCAAGGCTAAAATTGTGGGCATTTAGAGTTGTAAAAATACAATAAGTATATTTTAGGCTCTCAATGTACCGCACTTTTCGCTAGTAAGCTTAGTTGATGTTTTTTTAAATACAGCGACGAATTATGCGGAGGTTTCCTCCGCATATAACTTCGTCAAGAGAGAGGAACACGGAGAATTGACGGAGGTTCACTACAACTTATTAAAGAAGTTTATCATTGTTGTTGATGTTTCTGATAATACTAGGAATCCATCTATGTCACCTAGTAACCCAAGCTTTTTGCCGATCGATGGGTTGATGAATATCGATAAATCTGTAAAGCTAATATGATTGGTAGATTCAAATACTAGCTTTTCTAAATTTGTCTTTGTAGATAGTCGATCGATCCACATTTTCTCATTAGCTGTGATAGTACTATACTGTTCGAGCATCTTTTTATCTTTGGGCATATACTTTTCGCGATCGGAAGTAATCAATAGCAATTCCTTATTTATATAGTCTGCATTGTCAAACTCTAAATCGACAAAAATACCATCTAGATCGATTCCTTTGCTAATTCGAGGATCTTTTCCGCAGGCAATAAAGCTAGCCGCACCGCCGATCGAATGTCCCGCAGCAAATATTCTATCCATATCTATCTTTTGATAAAATGATGAATCAGGGATCGAATTTAGATTTACGATTCGATCTAAAATTGTGGATATGTTTTTTGATTGCTCTTGCATGATGCTTCCGGTATATCGTTCGAGCTTGGCTGGATCCTTAAATATTGCTGGATCGTAATTTTCAAACTTTATTTGCGAACCATCCATACAGATAGTACCAACATTTGACACGGGATGATTGATACCAATGACCATAAAACCATGACTGGCAAATTCTAGCGCGTAGAATGTACCGAGGTAATTAATTCCCCCAAATCCAGGTGAAAAAAGGATAACGGGTAACCCACCTAGAGTCTGAATTGGAGCCGCATTAATAAATGCTGGGGTAGCAGAAATTCGTCGGAGCAATAGAAAGATCGACTTATATACGATATTTACGACTATGCCATCAGCAAATACTCGACCGATTCTATCGATATAAGGGCTATTAATTCCAGACGCTTCATCACTTGGATACCATACTTTAGCAATTATTCCTCTATATGTAGAATTGGGTGCATCCCAATCGATATATGTAGTACCTACTCGCCACTTACCCGATGGTTGGGGTAGTGCATTTTTGCTAATCAGTAAGTATGGTAAAGTTAAGATGACGATCGTCAGAGCAAGAATAACTAATAGTACCCCAAACATTTGGCTTTAATCCACAAAGATAAGAATAAATATCTGAAATACAAATGGTGGGCATTGCCCACCCTACTTTTAACTAACTCAATTCTCAATTCTCAATTCTCAATTAATTTAACTATCTCGATCGGTATTTACATTGTGTAAACCGCATTCTTTCTTACTTGCTTCTTCCCACCACCAACGCCCTTCTCGTTCGTGTTGTTGGGGTAGTGTTGCGCGGGTGCAGGGTTCGCAACCGATGCTGACAAAACCGCGTTCGTGCAGAGCATTGTAGGGCACTTCATAGGAACGAATGTACATCCAAACATCGGTGGATGACCAGTTAGCCAAAGGATTGAATTTTACCAAGTCATTATCGGGAGTAGAAAAGGCTCCATCAGCTTGCACTACAGGTACATCAGCGCGAGTGGGACTTTGGTCTTTACGTTGTCCGGTAATCCATGCTTCTACGGTGGCTAATTTGCGGCGGAGGGGGGCTACTTTGCGAATTCCACAACATTCTTTGTGTCCGTCTTCGTAGAAGCTATATAAGCCTTTTTCATGGACGAATGCTTCTAATTTGGCTGCATCTGGATACATGACTTCGATCGGGATGCCATAGTGTTTACGGACTCGATCGATAAATTGATATGTTTCAGCATGGAGACGACCAGTATCTAGGCTGAAGACTCGAACATTGGGATCGATCTTGTATGCCATGTCAATCAATACTACATCTTCAGCACCGCTAAATGAGATGGCTATATTGTTGTATAGGCTCATTGCCCGTTCCAAAATCTTTTGGGGGCTTTGTTTGCTCAGTTCGGTATTTAGGCTCTCAATGTCAGTTGTGGTGGCAGTTTGGCTCATATTGTGATGGCTCTAGAAATTAAGGATCGTGGTTAATGGCATGACCTATTTTACAGGTTATTCTGCGCCCAAAGGCTCCGTCAATAGGGGGTAGGGGTCAGGGGTCAGTTTTTTCAGTAGGGATAAATATAACCCACATTATGCGCTTCGATATTTACTACAAATAATTAGACCTAAATACACAGAGATCGATCGCGATCGACTTTTTTGATTGCTACAAATTTGTAATTCCTCGTTTAATAGCAAGTACGATCGCTTGGGTTCGATCGCTCACTTCCAGCTTACTAAAAATATTATTGATGTGAAATTTGACGGTACTTTCCCTAATGTACAACTCTCCACAAATTTCTTGATTCGTTTTGCCTACTGCCATCAGTCGCAAGACTTCCATTTCCCGATTACTCAGTTGGGGTTGAGCCATGCGTGAGGCTAGTTTGGCTCCGACAGCAGGGGGAATGTATCTATGTCCAGCGTGGAGGGTGCGAATCGCCTCAATAAGTTCGACCATTTTGCTATCTTTGAGTAAATAGCCTTTGGCACCTGCTTGTAAGCCGCGAAAAATATCTTCGTCAGTATCGTAGGTGGTGAGAATGGCAATCTGGGCGGTAGGAAATTCTTGACGGATAGAGATAATCGCTTCTACTCCATTCATTTCGGGCATCCGCAAGTCCATCAGGGTGACATCCGGTTGATGTTGTCGGAATAATGCGACGGCTTCAGTACCTGTTTCCGCTTCGGCGATCGCTTCCATGCCATCGGTTAGCTCAACCATTCGGACAATACCACTTCGGACGATCGGGTGGTCATCAGCAATTAAAACTCGAATCGGGGCGGCAATCATAGCGTCACCTGCACAAAAATTTCAGTTCCCTGTCTGGGTTGGGTGGTAATACGGAGTTGTCCGCCAATCCGATCGGCACGTTCAGAAATACTAATTAAACCGAAACCTTGGGTTTGCACCTGCGCGGAAAAGCCAATGCCATTGTCCTTAATGCAGAGGCTGACTCGTTCGGGACTATAGTTGAGTTGAATCATCAGTTCGTTAGCTTGAGCGTGTTTGAGGCTGTTGGCGATCGCTTCTTGGCCGATCCGCAACAGATTTGTACCCAAAAAACCTGATAAGGGATAGGGTTCGCCTGATATCTCGATTTGGGTCTGTAAATCGGTGCCACCAGTCAGATTTTTGAGGCAATCGGTAAGTTTCTGGGCTAAATCGGCGGAGTCTTCACTGTCAGGGTAAATCGACCAAACCGACCGACGGGCTTCAGTGATTCCAGTTTGAGCTAGACTACCAATCCGATCGAGGATCGAGTTGACTTCGGTTGAGTTGTGTGGAAGTAGATATTTGAGCAGTTCTAGTTGAACGGAAATGCCTGTGAAGATTTGAGCCAGGGTATCGTGAATTTCGCCAGCCAAACGGTTTCGTTCTTCAAAAAGGGCAGCTTGTTGGGCTTCTGTTGCCAGTTGGGTGAGTTGAATTGCCAGGGTAGCTTGTTGGGATAGGGTTTGGGCGAGTTCGAGTTCTTCACTGGTAAATTCGCTGCGTTGAGCGGAGAGCAGTCCTAAGAGTCCCAGGGGTTTATCCCCCAAGCTGAGTAAGATATTGATGCCTGACTCGATGCCATGCTGCTCTGCCCATTGGAGTTGCCAATTTTCGGTACCAGGGAACATGAACTGTGTTGCGTTGTCTGGCGTAATCACAAAGGGATATTTGGTTTGGTTGAGACGATCCCAGATCGGTGTGTTGGCGATCGCGATGGGTTTTGCTAAGTCTTCAAGCTCCGCAAAACGCTCTGTTGGCTGCACTGTGCCCTGTTCTACCCAATTGTTTAACTGTAGAGTTTGATGCTGCGGATCGTAGCGATAGAGCCATGCGGTGTGCATATTAAGTTGTTGTGAAATCTCGGTTAAAACGTGACCGAGGAAAGCATCAAGATTGGGTTCGGCAGCAAGACGATCGAGGTTATTTCTGAGAGCTTGGTTCGTTCTGGCTAACTCTGCGACTCGATCTTGTTGAGCTTGTAATAATGCCTGTTGAGTTAGGCGTAGTTCGGTAACATCAATTTGTGTAGACCACCCGCCCGTGTAGTAGCCATCTCGAATAATTTTAGTACCGCTGTTGAGAAAATAATGCTGTTGCCCATGTCGATCGATTTCTTCGGTTTCTATGTTGCGAAAGTTATGCCCACTCTCGATAATTGCTCGAATAAACGCCTTATTCTTTTCTGAAGCTTCAACATGGCAATCTGGATTTCCCATCCCCACAACCTCATCAGGATGATTGGCTCCATACATATCTGCAAATGCTTGATTTGCCCTCATCACCCGAAAATTTTGGTAGAGTTGTTCGCATTGTTCTTCAACTGGGAGTGTAATTGAAATTGGCGGATCGATCCTGCCAAAGTAAAACCCGACGGTGCTTAGATCGAACAAAGTATTGAGGCTATCTTCAGCTTCAGTGAGGCGATCGATCGTCTGTTGACGTTCTGTGTTGAGGTGTTCGGCTGCTTTCAGGCGTGTTTGCAGTGATTCATTTGCTTGGCGGAGTTGCAGAACTTCGGCTTCTAATTCAGTTACCTGATGGTGACAATGGGACACAGTTTCTGGCTTTAGGTCATTTGCACTCATTAGGTTTCCTCTTGCCCCAATAGCCTCATTGGATTTTTACCCTAGCAATCTCCTTTGATTTTACGGGAAACAGACACAATTGAGATTACCCTTGCCATAAATTCACCTTTCTATCTACAAGTTATTCAAATTGTCAAGGATTACAGCTAAAAAAGCCCAGGTTATTAGTCGAGTTTTTACCTGTCCTGTAGTTCGGGTTTTCTACTAACCCTCAAGTTAGTTGAGAACCGATCGGGGGATGGGTGCTTTAAGTGATTTACTCTCATATAGTGCAATGGTGTTGACTATTTCAGGCTGTAATCGAGGGCACAGAAGAAGTCTATCCTGGTGAGCAAGCAACCCAGATGGCTGCTCAACTGCTCAAAGATCCGAAATCGATCGAGAAGTGGATGGCGACGATGTTGCCTGGTACTTAATTAATATGGATGATGACCGAATTATTCAACTAAATAGAAAATCAATCAGGAAAAAGATGAAACTTCGAGACATCAAAAGTATCGCTCAGTTAACACAGATGCAACATGGGGACGGATTTCTAGATTACAATTTGCGCCATCAATTAAACGTTTCCCTCGATCCCTTCTTAAACCTTGATGACTTTCACATGACGTTGCCCACGTTTAGAGCACATCCTCATGCTGGGTTTTCGGCTGTTACCTATATGTTTGAAGATTCGGCGGGTACTTTTTTGAACCGCGATAGTCTTGGCGATAGCTCTCGAATTGCGCCAGGAGATTTGCACTGGACGCAAGCGGCATCGGGGATGCTTCACGAAGAGGTACCTGAGATTCACGGCGCAGATTGCCACGGGTTGCAGATGTTTGTCACCTTATCCGAACAAAATGAACTCAAGCCGCCGCGAACTTTTCATCTAAATTCAGCCGATGTTCCTGAAGTCACTCCCGCTGATGGCGTTCGGATTCGCGTATTGTGCGGTGAATCTCATGGTTCTAAATCACCACTGAATGAATTGCTGACACCCATTACTTTACTCGATCTTCACCTAGCTCCAAATACATCAGTAACCCACGAACTTCCCCAAGATTATTTTGCTTTAGCAATCGCAATTCAAGGTGAGGTTAGCATTAATAATTCAACTATTGCTAAACACCAAGCCGTAGCCTTTGAACAGAATGGCGATGCTGTCAAATTCACCACAGGCTCTACCGGAGCGCAAATTCTCTTTGGTGCTGGATTGCCGACTGGCAGAAATAATGTCTGGGCAGGCCCTTTTTGTCTCAGCAGTCAGCAAAAAGCCAGTGATGCGATCGATCGATATCAGAGAGGATTGATGGGCACACTTGCACCTTCTTTTTAGTGAAATAGCGATCGATCCAGGAACTAACAATTATGACCGAACACAATTCGATAACCACCGCTGATGGCATTCCCATTGGCGATAACCAAAATAGTCTCACAGCGGGCGATCGCGGCTCCATCTTGATGCAAGATTTCCACCTAATGGAAAAACTAAACTAGCACACTTCAACCGCGAACGCATTCCTAAGCGGGTAGTCCATGCCAAGGGTGCTGCTGCTTTTGGGACATTTACCGTATTAGACTATTTCCCCCCAGAATGCTCAAGAACTAAATCGCATAATCCTTTATTGTGAAGTCGTCCTTCAAAATTGTGATAAATCGATCGACTATTTAGTATTACCTGCAACATCCATTTGGTTGAGATGTTCTTCACCCCAGTTGCACAACATCCGCAAAACAGGTTTTAGACTTTCACCATATTCTGTAAAAGAATAATCTACCTTGGGCGGCATTTCGGCATAATCATGACGATGAACGATCCCATCTTTTTCCAGATCTCGTAATTGTTGAATCAGCACCTTTTCACTAATTGCGGGAATCAATCGTTTCAACTCACTCAAACGTTGTGGTCGGTCGCGAATATTCCATAAAATCAATATTTTCCATTTGCCACCTAATACGCCCAAAGTGGTTTGCACAAATTGTCTGCCATCACATTGTTCTGCGGTCATCTGATTTTCTCCATACTTACAAAAAAGTAAGTACTTTCCAAAAAGTAAGTATTAAGTATACCGTAGTAATTGAGTCAAATCTAAATTTATAGTAGAGGACTAACATCATGTCATCATTAACCGGAAAAGTAGCAATTGTGACGGCTTCATCGCGGGGAATTGGTCGATCGATTGCCCTCCGATTAGGGCGAGATGGCGCAGCCGTAGCGGTTAATTACGTTGCTTCGCCCGAAAAAGCTGAAGCTGTAGTGCAAGAAATTATTACAAATGGCGGAAAGGCGATCGCGATTCAAGGCAATGTGGCGACTAAAGCCGATGTGACGCGATTATTTGATGAGACAGAGAAACAATTAGGCGCAATCGATATCGTGGTGAATGTGGCAGGTTTATCGGTGTTCAAACCCCATGTTGACTTGACTGATGAGGATTTCGATAAAATATTTTCGGTCAATACTAAAGGCGCAATGTACATGTTACAAGCAGCCGCTACCCGCGTCAAAGATGGCGGACGGATCGTGCAATTCTCGACGGGTGGTACGAAGATGCCGCTCCCTGGGGCTGGACTCTATGCGGCAAGCAAGGCAGCGGGCGAACAGTTTGCTCTTGCGCTAGCCAAAGAAATCGGGCATCGTCAGGTGACGGTGAATCTGGTTTCGCCTGGAGTTACCGATACAGATGGGCTGATTTTGGCTCAAGAAGCGATCGACCATCTAATCGGGCAAACACCGCTGGGAAGGCTGGGACAACCGCAAGATATCGCTGACGTGGTAGCATTTCTAGTCGGTGATGATGCCCATTGGATGACGGGGCAAAATCTCCAAATCAATGGCGGTATTTTGTAGGCAATATGTTCCTAACAAGTCAATGTAAACTTTGGAGATCGATCGAAAGATCGAGAAGTAACTAATGGATATTTCTGGCAACCATATATTGATTACGGGTGGAGCTACAGGAATTGGGTTGGCTTTGGCAACAGCTTTTCTCTCAAAGGGAAATCAAGTTGCAATTTGCGGACGGCGACAAGACAAACTAGATCGAGTCAAACAATCCTTACCGCAAATCATCATAATTCAAGCAGATCTTACCACCTCAGATGGTCGATCTACTCTGATTTCACAGACTCTAGCTGCGTTGCCAAATCTAAATGTGGTGATAAATAGTGCCGGAATTATGCAATCTGTTCGACTAGATGAAACCGATCCAATCGTGTTAGAGAAATTGTTACGAGATGAAGTTGAGATTGATTGTCTGGCTCCAATTCTATTAACCATTCAACTTCTACCGCATCTCAAACAACAGTCATCGGCGGCAATCGTTAATGTGACGACAGGTTTAGTGTTTGCGCCTGCGGCAACATATCCTTTCTACGCAACCGCTAAGGCGGGTCTACGAGCCTTCACTCAATCATTGCAGTTTCAGTTGAAAACCTCTTCAGTCAAGGTGTTTGAAGTTCTTCCTCCAGCAGTCGATACAGCTTTGAACCAGAGTGACGATCCTAAAATTTCACCTCAACAAGTTGCCGCCGAGACGTTGAGGGGGATCGAAAAGGGAGTACTTGAAATCAAGGTTGGGCAAAGCAAAATCTTGGCATTACTATCACGTATTTCTCCTGGTTTTGCCTATTCAATGATTAATGGCAACCGATAATGATGGATTAAATTTGGCTCAAGAAGCGATCGACCACAAGACTGCACTTTTCGCTACGCGGACTAATTCTCAATTCTCAAAACTAAAATAGTAGGTACACAACATGATCGAACTATATACAGCCAATACTCCTAACGGGCAGAAACCAGCAATCATGCTGGAAGAAATCGGTCTGCCTTATCAGATTTTCCCTATTAATATTGGAAAGGGAGAACAACATATAGATGCTTTTCTGGCGATTAATCCTAATGGCAAAATTCCCGCGATCGTAGATGATGGTCAACGAGTGTTTGAATCAGGGGCAATCTTAATTTATTTAGCAGAAAAAAGCGGGAAACTATTACCTACTGATGCTAAGAACCGAGCGGCAGTTTTAGCCTGGACATTTTGGCAAGTCGGTGGACTCGGCCCGATGATTGGACAGTGGGGACATTTCTCGCGATCGGCACCGGAAAAAATACCTTATGCAATTAATCGATATTTAGATGAAAGTGTGCGGCTATTAAATGTCCTCAATGGTCATCTCACCGATCGCACATTTATTGCTGATGATTATTCGATCGCCGATATCATGAATTATACCTGGGCATCAAGTGGGCTGAACTTTATTCGATCTGCACATCCCGATTCTCTTTCAGAGAGGCTTCGCCAACGAGTCGATAATTTAACGGATCTCGATCGGTGGGTGAAACTAGTTGGCGATCGACCTGCTGTTCAAAAGGGCTTAGAGGTACTAAAATCTTAATTAATATTGGATCGAGAGGCTACCGCACATCTCGATCCAGATTTGAACCGATCCTTAATTTCATCTATTCCCAATCATGTCTGAAACCATCAGTAATTTAGAGTCTGCTTTCGGTGGCGAGTCAATGGCAAATCGTAAATACTTGTATTTTGCCGAAGTAGTGAAAAAACTTGGCTATCAAGATTTAGCAAAGTTATTCAAAGAGACAGCAGCTCAGGAAACCGAACATGCTTTCGCTCACTTTGAATTGCTCCATCCCGAACTCAAAATTGCTAGTATTGAGACACTTAGCGATGCCGAAAAACAATCGATCGCGGCTCGTTGTTTAGAGCTAGCAATTGAAGGTGAAACCTATGAATACACCACGATGTATCCAGAATTCACCGTACAGGCAAAAAAAGATCGCGATGAAAAAGCTACCGCTGATTTTGAAGCCCAAATTCAAGAATCAGCCGAACATGCTGATACATTTCGCCGCGCTGCTCATCGGTTTGGCTTGCTAGAAGCAGTAGAACATCATCATGCCGATCGATATACAGAAGCTTTAACCGTACTCAAAGGCGGAGAAACAACCGCCAAACAAGCCACTCAGAAATGGATTTGTAAACAGTGCAGTGTAATTTACGATCCAGTCCTTGGCGATCCTGATTCTGGTATCGCTCCAGATACACCTTTTGAGGCAATTCCTGAAGATTGGCATTGCCCAATTTGTGGTGCGACTAAGAAACTATTTACACCTCATGTAGAAGCAGTTGCCGCTTAGGAATAACTTGCAGTTCCAACATTTGGTAGGGGCAATTCATGAATTGCCCCTACCAAATGTTGGAACGAGCGCAGGTTATTTAATTCTCATTTATAATTCGCAATTACAAATAAAGTCTCATGACAAATATCGCAATTATCTACTTTTCAGGAACTGGACATACGCATCTAATGGCGGAAGCGATCGCCATAGGTATTCATCAAACAAATCCCGATTCAAAAGTTCAATTGCTCCGAATTACTGGCGAACAAATTGTGAATGGACGCTGGAAAGATGCGGCAATGGTTGACAGTTTGAATAGTGCAGATGCGATCGTCTTTGGTTCGCCAACTTATATGGGTGGAGTTGCCGCACAGTTCAAGGCATTTGTGGATGGTGTCAGCAGTGCCTGGGCGCAACAACTCTGGAAAGACAAAATTGCTGGTGGTTTCACCCATTCTGGTGGTTTGAGTGGCGACAAACAAGGAACGCTGATCTATTTGGCGATTAATGCCGCTCAACATTCGATGATCTGGGTGGGTGCGGGTGAAATGTCTCAACCCAATGGAGTTAATCGTCTGGGTTCCTATATGGGCGTGATGGGACAAACTACTCCTGATTTTTCGGGTGCAAAAGGGGCAGAACTTGATTCGGGCGATCGATTATCATGTGAATTATACGGTCAAAGAATTGCCGAAGCGACTCAACGTTGGAGTAAATAAAGTAACTGGCATCTATCAGATCCAAAGGCTTCTCAGAGAAGCCTTTGGATCTAGCCTCACAAGTAACTCACGATTATCCATCTATAAACATCGATCGATAATAACTAATGCCAAATCCTAATTCATGGACGACTAAATTAACTCTATTATTAGCCAGTAGCCTAACAGTCATGTCTGGCGCAACCGTTTCGCCGTCGCTGCCAGCGATGAAACAACAATTTGAAAGTGCGATCGCCGATCCCGATCTTCGCACCACTTTAGTTAAGCTGGTAATTACTCTCCCCGCTTTATTTGTCGTAATTGGTTCGCCGATCGCTGGATTAATTGTAGATAGATTCGGACGCAAACCATTACTATTAATCACCGCAATTTTATATGGATTCGCTGGTAGTTCGGGGCTTTATTTAGAGAGTTTACCCGCAATTTTAGTCGGACGAGCATTCTTAGGATTGGCAGTTTCTGGGGTAATGGTGAGTGCTACTACTCTGATTGCCGATTATTATATTGGCCCCGCACGGGCGGCATTTATGGGGCTACAGGCTGGCTTTATGGGCTTGGGTGGTGTGGTGTTTCTGACATTAGGCGGCGCATTAGCTCAACAAAATTGGCATTATCCATTTGGGATTTACCTATTTGCTTGGCCGATCGCTATTCTAGTTTTAGCATTTATTTCAGAACCCGAACGAGGCGAGTCATCTCATCCGAATATCGGTGCCGAAACCGAACCAGTCAAACAATCTACACCTGTTGGGGTGATGGCGATCGTCTATGGATTTACCACACTCAGTCAAATTGCTTTTTATCTCATCCCCGTACAATTACCATTTTTTCTCGATGATTTAGTCAAGGCTTTGCCTACTCAAAGTGGTATGGCGATCGCATTTTGCACATTATTTAGTGCGATCGCCTCCCTCACTTATGGCAAACTCAAACAACGGATGGAATTTGTCACATTTCTGCCAATTATCTTCGGATTTATGGGCATCGGCTATCTATTAATCGGTCAATCCTCAAACTGGGCGCAGGTTTTAACCGGACTTGCCATCAGTGGTATGGGGTTGGGAATTTTGATGCCGAATATGTCGGTGTGGCTCAGTAGTGCCGTGCCCGATGCCATGCGGGGTAGAGCTTTGGGGGGTCTTTCTACCGCGATGTTTTTGGGACAGTTTTTATCACCGATTGTTACTCAACCATTGACCAAAAATTTAGGCTTAGGCGGTACCTACGCGCTCACTGGCGGTGGTTTAGTTATCGTTGCTTTAGGATTTGCCGTTTTCAAATCTCAAGTGCGTAATTTGACCCGTTCTCGTGCAACTTAACTCGATCGATAGGAGCAGAAATCATGACACACAGAGTACAAGAAATCCTCAGTTGGTACGGTAGCGATAACCCTGGCACCTTAACCAACTTGGCTCGCTTACTCAATCACGGACAACTTGCTGGAACTGGCAAACTCGTGATTTTACCAGTAGATCAAGGCTTTGAACATGGCCCTGCT
The DNA here is from genome assembly GCA_031376885.1 of Chamaesiphon sp. OTE_70b_metabat_96. Lineage (GTDB taxonomy): Bacteria > Cyanobacteriota > Cyanobacteriia > Cyanobacteriales > Chamaesiphonaceae > Chamaesiphon. The sequence goes on from JANMEL010000193.1 coordinate 13,069, forward strand.
CGCAGTTTTGCCGCAAATCCGGCGGCTTATCATCCACATTATCATTTCAAATTAGCGATCGAAGCAGGTTGTAATGCTTATGCGGCTCCATTGGGTTTTTTAGAAGCAGGTGCGCGTGAATTTGCTGGACAAATTCCATTGATTCTAAAAATCAACGACCATGATGTATTAGTAGATGATGCCGATCCTTATCAAGCATTAACAGGTAGCGTTCAAGATGCACTGCGACTGGGATGCGTAGGAATTGGTTTCACCATTTATCCAGGTTCATCTCATCGATTGGATATGTATGGACAAATTCATGCGATCGCCGAAGAAGCAAAACGCAATGGTTTAGCAGTAATTATCTGGTCATATCCCCGTGGATCGAGTTTGAGCAAAGCAGGAGAAACGGCAATCGATGTAACTGCATATGCGGCCCATATTGCGGCTCAATTGGGTGCTCACATCATCAAAGTCAAATTACCAACCGCACACGTTGAGCAGGAAGCCGCGAAAAAAGTTTATACCCAACAGCAGGTACCGATCGAATCTTTATCAGAGCGAGTTAGCCATGTGGTTCAGTGTACTTTTGGTGGCAATCGGATTGTGATTTTCTCTGGAGGCGCGACAGAGAGCGATTCAACAGTGTTGGATGAAATCCGCGCGATCGCTCAAGGTGGTGGATTTGGCTCGATTATTGGGCGCAATTCATTCCAGCGATCGAAACCTGATGCTTTAAAGTTGCTCAACACCATTATGGAGATTTATGGTGGTGTCGATCGAGCTACTTCGATTTAATTAAATATGCCAAAATTCAACTATTTATTACTTCCCATCCTCTTATTTTTAAATTGCTTTGCTAGCACTTTGGGCGTAATTGCTCAAGTGCTAACAATCAGTCAACCCTCAGATCTAAGATCGACAAGTTGGGCTTTTCAATCCCTACAATCTCTCTCTCAACGTTATCAATGTGTCTCACAAATTTTTATATCTAGGGAAAAATCTATTCTCACTCGTGATGAATTTGCCGCAGAGATCGAATCTTGTACCTACAAACTGGATCGACTGCTTAGTAGCAAAATCAAAGATCGAGTTAGTCAACAAGATCTAAGTTTATTACAACGCTTGCAGAGTGAATTTGCACCAGAACTAAAAGCGATCGAACAACACACAAGTCAACTAGAATCTCAGCAATTTTTACCAACTACAAAAATAACCGGACAAGCAATTTTTGCCATCAATGCAGGTACCTTTAGTGGGAACCAAATCATTGCGCCCAGAGGTGCGATCGTCAGTCAAAATCAGCCCAACATCACCAGCCTCTATCGCGTCAGTTTTGACCTAAATACTAGTTTCAATCGTACCGATCTATTAAAGGTGCGCCTAGTCGCTGCCAGCCCTGGTATAGGCGATAATGCGGCTGGGTTCTTAGAGCCTAATTTTGGCAGTGTCCTAGATTTTGCCGTACCTGGGCGAGAACAAGTCAGCTTGGGACGATTGTATTATACATTCAAACCGATCGAGGAGCTGAGTGTAACGATCGGCCCTCAAATAGTGGCACCAGATTTTGTCGATAAAAATCGCTATGCCAATGTTAGTTTCCGTGATTTTTCCACCGCAGCAATTACCAATAATTTTATCCTATTAGCTCGACCTGGTGGAGCTGGAGCGGCGATCGATTGGAAGCCGAAACAAAGTCCATTCTCTGTGCGCGGCGTTTATATTGCCAGCAGTGGTGCGGTGAGTTTGCCTGAAAATCAACAGTTTTTCGGTGGCGGTACAGCTAATGATATTCGCTTATTTCCGATCGCAGGTGGCGGCGCGACAGGTGGGCTTTTTGGCGACCCCTATTTGGGCATCATTGAATTAGAATATGCACCGATAAAATCTCTGACTATGCGTTTACAATACAGTAGTGGAGAGTTACTCGGTAGCAAGTTTGGGGTTGTCGGAGCGAATGCAGACTTGGCCATTACTCCCCAAATTGGCTTATTTGCTCGCTATGGATCTGGTTCCTATCCCAACACAACACTAGGCGATATTCGCCCCCAATATTGGTCGGCTGGAATCGCATTTCAGGATCTATTTACTAAAAATGATTTAGCCGGAATTGGTGTAGCTCAACCATTTATGCTGAGAGAAGTTGGTGATGCTACTCAAACAAACTTCGAGGCATTTTATAATCTTCCTGTGAGTAAAAGTTTAAGTATTACCCCGATTGTTCAAGTAATTACCAATCCAGCCAATCAAAGTAGCAATGGATCGATCGTCACAGGCACATTGCGTGCTGTTTTTTCTTTTTAGGCTAAAATGACCCCACGAACCAAGATTGTAAGTTTAGCTAATTCAGTCATCAAATCAAATTGCATTCGTAGGTGTGCGGTAGATCGGATGAATCCGCGCGAACCAAGCGGGAAACAGCAACTCCCGACTCATTGCATACACAATTCGAGCCGCACCATTGAGAAAGGCAACAGTTAGTGTAGCACAAGCATAGCCAGCGATAATACCTGCCACATCAATCGCCAAGGCAAAGCCATTACCCCAAACCCGACGGGCGATCGTATCAAACGGTGCGGCATCTTGGGCAAAGTTCGCCGACAATTAGCGTCAATAAGCAATACCAAAGACTCCAATGCAGATTTACACCCGATAATTGCAATCTGAACGACTTTTCCGGAAAAGTTGGTTTTGGCTTGTAGATCGATGTACTGGTCAAAAAATACCGAACCGTTGGCGTAGCCTCTCCCCCTGGAGAATCGACATCGATTAATCAAGATTATAAATTTTATGATGAACATCCCTGTGCTGCGCCGTTGGCGTAGCCTCCGCCTTGCGGAATCGACTGGAATGGATCGAAGTTTGGTTGCGGGGGGAACGATCTCGATCTTGGGAAGCTGGCTTTATTTTAATCATGTTCCCCTCAAATGTTTGGTAACATCCATATTCGATATCTCTTTCTTCAATGGGGCGATCCTGGTTACAGGTTTGGTGTTATCGGCTTTTTTTGGTTGGCGTTATCGTCGATCGATTGAATTAGCCCCAGGATTACACCGATGGCCATTGGCGTTGATGTTGGGGTGTGGCTTGGGATCGATCGCGACTCAGTGGTTGGTATCATTAGTTCAGTTACCTGTGGGTTTATTTTTATTGGGTAGCTATGGTCTCTTGGGGCTATGGTTAGCACCATCCTTATGGCGGCGGGGTTTGCCTGTGGGAATCGCGATCGCCTGTTTGTTGCCCTTTGGGATGCAGTTTAGTACGGGAGTTGGTACGCCGCCAAGGATTGCCACGGCACATGTGGTGGAATGGATTTTGCATCAATGGCAGATTTCGGCTATTTCCGCAGGTGATGTAATTGTCTTGGATACTGGGGTTGCTTATGTGGATCTACCTTGCAGTGGACTCAAAAGTATGTGGACTGGAACACTATTTTTGTTGGCGGCAACTTGGCTGGAAGGACGACAAATCGGGCTACGTTGGTTGCTTGTCGGTGTGATGAATTTGGGTCTTTTGGCGATCGCCAATGTTTGCCGGGTGTTGATTTTGACCATTCTCGTGCATGTATTACATCAGTCGGCATGGGCCGAAATTTTGCACGTACCATTGGGTGTGATGGGGTTTGTGATGGCCAGTTTGCTGACTTGGGGATTGTTACGATTCGTGCCGAAAGGGTTGACTCTGGCGGCAATAGAGAAACCGATCGAGGGTACATCTAAAGGACTAAACAGGATTATCTGGGTTATTACTATTGTATTACTGGCGATTGTGCCGATGCCACAACAAGATCGGGCGATCTCACTGGTAGATTTATCGAAATTGGAATGGTTGGCACCGATGCAGACGCAAGTCGTGGATCTCAATCCTCAAGAGCGCAAATTTTTTGCTAGTTATGCGGGAGTAACAACCCGAAAACAGCAGTTTCAATACGCAGACTTAACCGGAACCTCAGTCGTAGTAGCAAGCCCGACATGGCAAGCGCACCATTCACCAGAACTCTGTTTGGCAGCAATTGGTTATCAGATCGCGCCGAGGATCGAGCGGGTAATTACGCCAGAAGTTACGGCAAGATGGCTATCTTTGGATGGCGGCAAGCAGTCGGCGATCTATTGGTTTCAATCGGCAACGCGGACAACGGATGATTATATGTCGCGCTTCTGGGATGATATATTTCGCCGAGAATCCCGCTGGACAATGGTTTCAGTTGTATTCGATCGCCCTGCGGCACCAGATGAATCGACGTTACAAGCATTTATCAAACAGACACACGATGCAATCGATCGGCTCAATTGAGAATTCTCCCCCCACTCCTAATCTGGTAACTCAATACTCCTGCGAAAGTAAAAGCACAATCATTTTCAATACCGTTTTCGTCTAAAGTTCCCCCTATCCCCTATCCCCTAACTAATGAACCTACTATTTAAACTCTCCTTCTGGATCTTCAACATTACCCTACTGCTAATCCTTGGTGTGGGCTTCTTTCCATCGATGGGGATGGCATTTGTTCGGGATTCGATCGAAGGTAGAGTACCGATCGATTTGATCGTGCCATTAATTGGTTTGGTAGGCGTGCCAATAACTACGACGATCGCGCGGAAGAAGCAGCAGCAAGGGCTGGAAACCAAGTTATCATCATTATCTCTATTTGAGTTGTTTTACGCCCTAGAAGCCCCAATTTTGGCGGTCTGCGCGATTCGGCTGTTTATACTGCGGGATCTGACTCCGGCGAGTGGATTTTTGCTAGTTTCTGCCGGATTGGGTTGCTTGGGTAGCTGTTATTGGTTTTGGCAACAACGTCAGGTTGAATCATCGCCGGAGCAACGGGGGAATTTGTTTTCTTTGGCGGGTTTGAGTTTATTTTTATTTGTCTCTGTATATGTGGCGGCGATCGTCTTGTTTTTTGCGATCCCAGTGGGCAAGTGGTTTATTGCTCATTTATACATTCTTTTGGGCATTCTTTTGATGAGTATTCTCGTCTTACCAGTGTTCGTATGTGCTTTTGCGATGGGTAGTTTGCCGTTTGGGATGGTGTTGGTGGCACAGAAACTTTGGTGGCAAAATCTCCAGCAATCGATCGAGCGTTATGGTAAGTGGCAGATGAGGGCATTTGTCAGTGGGTTGGCGATCGTTTGGCTGGGGGTTTTTATCGTCGTGCAACAACAACCCCAAGTTGAGGCATTGGCTTTGTTAAAGAAACCAATCGTAGATCGTCAGGCTTATCTCGAACGATCGGATTTATTCCGGCGGGGTTTATTAAATGCTTACCTTGCAGATTATCGTTATTTACGTTATTTGGACGATCGACGAGTATTCGATGCTTATCGTTGGCTCCACGTAACAGAACCGATCGCCCAAAGTATTCAAAATAGTTATGATTTCCTCACCCATCCATTTACTTACCAAGGAAATCGAACCGATCGCCAAGATGCGGAAAATCTCTACGCCAATTTTTTTGATACGCCGATCTTTAGGGGTGAACAAGATGTCATTCGCCATGCTTTTGAATCAAATTTCAATCGTCGTGAGGCAAATGCTGGATTATTGACGATCGATGCCCGACGGGTACTATTAGCACAACAACAGATAAAAATCTCGCCCCAAGGTGATTGGGCAGAAATCGAACTCCACGAAACTTATGAAAATCAAACTTCTGAATCAGAAGAAATTTTCTATTATTTTTCTTTGCCTGAAAGTGCGGCAGTAACTGGAATCTGGTTGGGTGAAACTGAAGATCGCGCTCTGCGTTTTCCATTCCAAATTTCCACCCGTGGAGCCGCCCAAAAGATTTATACACAGCAAGTTCAGCGACAAGTAGATCCAGCTTTGCTAGAACAGGTGGGGCCGCAAAATTACCGTCTGCGGGTTTATCCGATCTTACCAGAAGGAAAGCCGATGCACATGTGGATGACTTATAAAGTCATGAAACAAGATGGGAGTTGGCAGTTACCCCATCTAAATGAGCGGCGTAATGTTTACTGGAATCGATATACCAAACGCACAATTGATGACCGATCGAACGCCGTAGGAAATGAATGGCTACCCAAGGAAATCGCCGCTAATAAATCTGCACCAGAAGTACATCAATTTACATTGCCCAACGGTAGCAATATTATCGCCAAACCCTTCGATCCTCAAGGCTATAATTTACCCAAAAATAAACGACTGGCGATCGTCCTCGACAGATCCTACAGTATGAATGCCCATCGTCAAGAATTAGTAAAAACGGTCGATTGGTTGCGATCGAATATTCTGCCCCACAACCAAATGGATCTATATTTGACATCCAATATCCCAGATCGAGCGCAGTCGCTCCCAATTGCCGACTTCCAGCCAGACAAGACAGTCTTCTATGGCAAAATCGAACCTCAGCAAATGTTGGCACAATTCCAGACACTTAGCCAAGGAGCCGCCAATCCCAAGTATGACGCGGTAGTGATGTTGACAGATCGTGGTAGTTATGAGTTGACAACCGATCGTCGAGCCGAGCGATCCATATCTGCGCCGCTATGGATGGTGCATTTGGGCGGATTGCCTTTAGCCTATGATGATGCCACCCTAGCATCGATTCAGAGCAGTGGTGGTAGCGTCTCGACGGAGATAAAAACGGTAATGCAGCGGATTGCAACACTACCGAGTTTGGGAGAGGGCACATCGTTATTGAATGTCGTAGATAACTATGCTTGGTTTCTAAGTAAACCCACAGATCCGGCATCACAGCCACAAGATAATGGCTTTGGTGCGATCGCCGCTCGTCAATGGGTAGCTCAGGTGAGTCAATCCCTCAAGCCAACCCAGTTAAAAGAGTTGGATGCAGTACATGTCCTCGCAAAACGATACAATATCGTCACACCATACTCATCAGCGATCGTCCTAGTCAACGATGCCCAGAAACAAGATCTCAAAACAGCCGAGCAAGACAAAGATCGATTCGATCGCCAAGTAGAAGATAAACAGCCATCTCAGCCATCTCAGACACCCCAGGTTTCAGCCACCCCAGAGCCTGCGGAATGGTTATTACTTTCGATCGTGCTCTTAATGTTGGGCATAATCTATCGCCGCAACACCACAAAATCAGTAGTTTAAACCCGCCCTCACCTCCGGCTCCCCTCTCCCAAGCGTGGGAGCGTCGTTTTTATGTCTAGGGTTCCCCCCGTTGGCGTAGCCTCTCCGACAGGAGATATAAAAAAACGACAAGACAGAGGGGCTGGGGGTGAGGGCAAGCGGCTGAGGGCAAGGGCTATCCCTGTTAATGTGAGCATCACTTCAACAGTTTTCCGATTCTCTCAACAACATCCGCATCCCACACACCAACAAATCTGCCGTAAACCCACCCCACCGTCTCCAACCAAACCCTTTGAGGGGGGGTTTGGGGGGGGGACACTCCCCCACCCAATGGGGGGTCTGGGGGTCAGAACCCCCAGATCCGGATTCTGCCCTCACTAGTAACAATCGAAACCCACAAGTACTTACCAACCGCTCCGTTTAGTACAAATAGTCACCTTAACAGGAGCAACGGCACAATGCCTCATCTACGCCGACTCTGGTTTGGGCACTGAGGCAGGATGAATCAATAACTCAGCAGTCGATCGTTTTTCGACCATTTCGCGGGTGATCGTGCAGCGGGTCAAATCCTTTCTCGAAGGCAGCTCGTACATCACATCGAGCATCAACTCCTCTACGATCCCGCGCAAGGCTCTAGCCCCAGTTTTGCGGCGGTGAGCTTCCTTGGCAATGGCTCGAATTGCCTCAGGGCGAAATTCTAGACTGACATTATCCATATGCAGCAATTTTTCATACTGTTTGACTAGAGCGTTGCGTGGCTCCGTGAGGATCGAAACTAGGGCATCTTCATCTAACGAATTGAGCGTTGCCACCACTGGCACCCGCCCGATAAATTCAGGAATCAAACCGTACCGCACCAAATCTTCTGGCTCTAAATGCTTCATCATATCAGCAGTGCGTTGTTCGCGAGTCAAGTTCTCACCCTGCTGGATGAAACCCATCGACTTCTTGCCCATCCGCTGCTCGATAATTTTTTCTAACCCGACGAATGCACCCCCACAAATAAACATGATATTGCTAGTATCGATTTGGATACAGTCTTGATAGGGATGTTTTCTACCGCCTTGAGGGGGGACACTGGCGATCGTACCTTCGAGCATTTTCAGTAGTGCCTGTTGGACACCTTCCCCTGAAACATCGCGGGTAATCGAGGGATTTTCACTTTTACGGGCAATTTTATCGATTTCGTCGATGTAGATAATGCCGCGCTGGGCTTCTTCTACGTCCAAATCGGCGACTTGGAGTAGTCTCAGAAGGATATTTTCTACATCCTCACCCACATAACCTGCTTCGGTGAGGGTGGTCGCATCTGCAACGGCAAATGGCACATCTAGGACTTTGGCGAGGGTTTGAGCGAGCATTGTCTTCCCGCAACCTGTCGGCCCGATCAACAAGATATTCGATTTTTGGAGTTCGACTGTATCATCGGCTGCACTGGCTTTGAGGACGCTATTTCCCCCTGTGGGCGGACGTTCTGGTAGGGGGGTGTTGCTTTTGGCTTGGGCGTAACTGAGTCGTTTGTAGTGATTATATACAGAGACTGAGAGGACTTTCTTCGCCTCATCCTGGCCGATCACATGCTCGTCTAGGTACTTTTTCAATTCCCGTGGTTTGGGCATCTCGCTGAGGGAAATCGGGGCCGATTCACGCCGTTTTCGAGGTGGTTCTGATTTGGTTGCTGGTTGAGGAGTTGGACTATTGGGGTCGAGTAGTTCTTCGTCGAGAATTTCGTTGCAGAGTTCTACACATTCATCACAGATGTATACTCCCGGCCCAGCAATTAGTTTGCGTACTTGTTCTTGGGATTTCCCACAAAAAGAACATTTGAGATGGGAGTCGTACTTGGTAGATGACATATGGATGAATGTGCCTTGTGCAGTGTTAAGGGGAATGTGGGTGTGAACAAGGGTAAATCAGAGTTTAGCCTTTTTGCAAGAGTCGAACCATATATCTGAACTTCTACAGGCGACAAGAACGAATTTCGTTCTTGCTCTGACCAGTTTATCTTTCGATGACTCGATCGATTAAACCATATGTCTGCGCTTCTACGGGCGACATAAAAAAGTCTCGATCTGTATCTTCGGCTATTTTTTCGATCGGCTGTCCGGTATGATTTGCTAGGATCTGATTGAGATTGTTTTTGAGGAACAGGATTTCCTGGGCCTGAATTTCAATATCTACAGCTTGTCCTTGAGCACCACCTGATGGTTGGTGAATCATGATCCGCGAGTTGGGTAGTGACATCCGTTTTCCGGCTGCCCCACTAGCTAGCAAGAAGGCACCCATGCTCGCAGCTAAACCATAGCAAATTGTGACGACATTAGGTCGGATTTGTTGCATAGTATCATAGATTGCCATGCCCGCAGTCACCGATCCACCTGGAGAATTAATGTATAATTGGATATCTTTTTCGGGATCTTCTGCTTCCAAAAAGAGCATTTGGGCGACTAATGTGTCTGCAACAGTGTCATTGACTTGACTACCCAAGAAAATAATTCGTTCGCGCAATAGTCGTGAATAGAGATCGAAGGCGCGTTCGCCAACACCTGACTGTTCTACCACCATCGGCACCACACTAGCACCTGCGTAGACATCGTTCTGGCTGTAGCTATTAATCGCCCCGTATGTAGATTTCGATCCAAGCATGGTGAAATTATGTAATGTTTAACGTGGTGGTAAATTCAACGTTAGCGACGGGCGATAGATTTTGCCGTCGCAATTATAAGTTTATTGTAAATGAGTTGAGACGGCTTGAACATCAATCGATCGAAATTTTTGGTTCGATCGATTGTGCCCGAATTGAAAGTTAGATTTATCTAGCTTACAATCTTACTCTGCTGGTGTGGTTTCAGTCTCAGCCTCAGTCTCTTCTGACTGCTTCAATGACCCTTCAGGAACTAGTTCAACTTGAGCGCGTTCTTTGAGCCAGTCGAGAGTTTTTTCTTTTTGGAGATCTCCAACGATGAAGGCGCGGAGTCGCTGTTCGTCGATGTCTTTTTCGCCCGCTAACTGAGGGATAATTTCTGACATTTTGGTCACGATTTCTTCGTCGCTGACGCTAATCCCTTCTGTTTTGGCGATTTTGGCGATCGCCAATTCTTTGGTCAGATTATTAATTGCATCGGGGCGGCAAGTTTCTTTCATCCTGGGTATCGTCTCTTGATTGAATATCTGATTGATATTCATCCCGTACTGCTTGAATTGATTTGCCATCTGGTTGATGATATTCAAGGTCTCTTGTTCGATCAGAGTTTCGGGTAAATCTACCGATGCCACATCAATTAGGGCTGTTTCTAAAGCTTGATGAATATTGCGATCGGTGGCTGTCTTGGCTTGCTCTTGAAAGCGAGTCTCGATCGATTTCCGATAGGCATCAATTGTCTCCAAGTCGCTCACTTCCTTGGCAAAATCATCATCCAAAGCAGGTAGTTCTGCCTCTTTGAGATCTTTGAGGACAACATTAAATACTGCTGCTTGTCCGGCTAAATCCTCATTTTGATAGTCTTCGGGAAAGACCACCTCAACATTTTTGGTTTCGCCGATACTCATACCAACGATGCCGTGGATCAGATCGCTAATGAATTTTCCTTCGCTCAATTCGATCTCATAATCTTCAGCTTGGGCACCACTAATATCATCACCATTAGCTAGTTTGCCATCATAGTCAACAACAGCAACATCTTCAAGTTTTGCCGCTCGATCGACTACTGGAACGATCGTCGCTTTTTCCCGTCGTCGTTGTTCGATGAAATCATCTACCTGTGCAGCATCGTAGGCGATTTCTTCGGCCTTGACAGATATGCCACCATAGCTACTGATTTCCACTTCTGGGAGTACATCTACAGTCGCCCCAAAGGTCAAGCTTTGACCGGGAATATAATTGACAATCAAGTCATCAAACTTGGAAGTGACTTGGTAATTACCGATCGCCGGAATAGATTCTTGCTTAATCGCATTATTGAGCGATGGCTCTAAGAGATACTCGATCGCCAACGCCTTGATCTGCGACTGTCCCATCCGTTGTAAAATCACTTGCCGAGGAATCTTCCCCTTCCGAAACCCAGGAATATTAGCATCGCTGCTGAGTTTCTTAATTGCTTGTTCGTAATATCTCGTAGTTTGGTCGCCGCCTACTTCAATCTGCAAACCAATACGGCTTTGGTCGAGTTTTTCCTGGGTAACTTTCATGGTTATGTATTTCTATCAACGGTCAACGATCTGCTCAATCTACAGCCAGCAAGATTAATTTCAATGGCTGTCGCAATTCGCCATACTCGATCATAGTGCATAGCCGATCGGTATTCACAATTGCTCGATCGGTAATCCGGCACCAAGTTGGGGATTTAAAGGTCGCACAAGACAGTAGAATTAGATCCTCGCCCTATTTTCATCTTTGCGGAGGGAGCTTTCTTGACTGATTCATATCGGGTTGCTATTTTAGGTGCAACAGGTGCAGTTGGTACCGAATTAATCGAATTACTTGCAAGTCGCAATTTTCCAATTGCCGAACTAAAACTCTTTGCCTCACCCAAATCGGCAGGCACAAAGTTAAAATTTCGAGGTGAGGAAATTACGGTAGAATCAGTCACCGCCAAATCTTTTGAGGGCATCGATATCGTGCTCGCATCCGCTGGCGGCTCTACTTCAAAAGCCTTGGCACCTCAAGCCGTCGCCGCTGGCGCGGTGGTAATCGACAATTCTAGTGCTTTTCGGATGCTAGCTGATGTGCCCCTGATCGTACCCGAAGTCAATCCCGAAGCGGCTCAATATCACCGAGGAATTATCGCCAATCCCAATTGTACGACCATTCTCATGGCGGTGGCGATTTATCCCCTCCACCAAATCCAACCCATCCAACGTGTCGTCGCTGCTACCTATCAATCAGCTAGTGGTGCGGGAGCCAGAGCAATGGAGGAAGTCAAAACTCAAAGTCGCGCCATCTTAGACGGCAAAGAACCCCAACCCGAAATATTCCCCTATCCTCTCGCCTTTAATTTATTTCCGCACAATACGGCGATCGGCGAAAATGGTTATTGTGAGGAAGAGATGAAAATGGTCAACGAAACCCGCAAAATTTTCGGCGTATCCGATCTACGTGTCACCGCCACATGTATCCGCGTCCCCGTGCTTCGTGCCCACTCGGAAGCTATCAACTTGGAATTTGCCGCGCCTTTCGATCCAGAGCAGGCACGGGCGATTTTAGCGACCGCTCCTGGGGTAAAATTGGTCGAAGACTGGGAAGCAAATTACTTTCCGATGCCGATCGATGCTTCTGGCAAGGATGAAGTTCTTGTCGGTCGAATCCGCCAGGATATTTCTCACCCCAATGGGCTAGAATTGTGGCTGTGCGGCGACCAAATCCGCAAAGGTGCAGCCCTCAATGCGGTGCAGATTGCCGAGTTGTTGATTGAGAAGAATTGGTTAAAACAGAAATAGAGTTGGAATCAGATATCTACCCGACATTGCTGGTAGGGAAGACGAGCGAATATTGCTAGTGGAGAGGGCGGGTTTGAACGAATCCCTAGTTGAAAATCGGCATGGATAGCATAAACCCGCCCCTACAGACCCCTATCCCCTACAGACCCCTATCCCCTATCCCCTATCCCCTATCCCCTACCCCATGACGATCGATTTTGGACGAGTTATCACCGCTATGATTACACCCTTCGATCGGGAGGGAAATGTTCATTATGCTGAGGCTGAAAAGCTGGCTGCATATCTAGCTGACAATGGTTCGGATGGTATTGTAGTCTGTGGGACGACTGGAGAATCGCCGACATTGAGTTGGGATGAAGAATACGAACTTTTTCAAGTCGTCCTAAAAGCTGTGGCGGGTAAGGCGAAAGTCATTGCTGGTACAGGTTCTAATTCTACCAGTGAAGCGATCGAAGCCACCCAGAAAGCTGCTAAACTAGGCGTAGATGGGAGTCTGCAAGTGGTGCCCTACTACAATAAGCCACCTCAAAGCGGCATCTATCAGCATTTTACGGCGATCGCCGCTAGTTGCGATCTACCGATGATGCTGTATAATATTCCTGGACGTACCGGACAAAGTTTAGAACCTGAGACGATCGCCAAATTAGCCCAAGTTGATGGGATTGTGGCAATCAAAGAGTCTACAGGAAATCTAGATCTAGTCAGCCAAATCCGCAGTCTTACCCCCGCAGATTTTGCGATTTATTCCGGCGATGACTCATTGACATTACCCATTCTCGCCGTCGGTGGAGTCGGGGTAGTCAGTGTTGCTAGTCACCTCGTCGGCGATCGCATTCAAGCTATGATTAGTGCATTCGCCAACGGTCAAAACCAAACAGCGACAGACATTCATATCCAACTGTTGCCCCTCTTCAAAGGCTTGTTTTGCGCCCCCAATCCAATGGCGATAAAAGCAGCATTGAAACTCCAAGGTTGGGAAGTTGGGAGCCTCAGATTACCGATGTGTGAGTTACCCGATGAGTTGCAACCTTTTATCCACCTGCTACTTCAACAACAGGGACTAATAAAATAGACCTCCTGCAAAAGTAACAATACAATCTTTTTGAGTATTATTTTCGTCCAAAGTTCTCCCTATTCCCTATCCCCTATTCCCTATCCCCTGACTTTCGCAGGAAGTCTAATAAATGAGAGCGAAAAAAGTTGAAGATAATTCTGAGTAGTTTGACCGATCGATAATACTGTGATATGATTGGAGCTAGAAGGAAAAAAGATACCAGCTATCGGTAAGCCATTAGTTTCCCCCATGCCGTCTCGTTAGGTTTAAAACTTAGCAACTTTTAAGACCCTAGATCGTACGGAAAAAATAGTTCAGTAGCTACGCGATCGTCAAAACCAAGCACGAAACTTACTAAATCTCATTCGTCATCAATGCCCAGCCAAATTTTAGTAATTTTGCTAAACTTTCTCGGTCTAGATTATAAATATTCAGATAGTTTAATAGTAACCAGTGCAAATTTCTAGCGCGTAATTTCAGCATATCCCTCTCATAGACAGAAGTTTGACGATCGATACCTTACAGCATCCCTTGTCTGGCTCGGTAAATCTAACCTCGGAGATGTTCGAGTACATTTCGATCGATAAACGATTCAGTCACAATTTCCGTAGATCGACTGCGTAAAAAGTTTCCCCGATGCCACGATCGAGATGGTGGAAAGGTCGCAGCAACTTTCGGTTTTGAATTCCTAGAGAGATAGCGACACAAATAGGGTTCGCTACTAGGATTTAACACCGAACATCTAAGTTTTGCCTAAAATACATAGAAATTAGTCAAATAAACCCCTCACCCCAACTATTTTATGACCGACAAAAACAACGCCCAACCCACTCTCAAAATTATCCCACTTGGTGGTTTGCATGAGATTGGTAAAAATACTTGTGTCTTTGAAATCAACGACGAGATTTTGTTGCTAGATGCAGGTTTGGCATTTCCCAGCGATGGAATGCATGGGATTAATATCGTGCTGCCAGATATGACTTATCTGCGCGAAAATCAGCATAAAATCAAAGGAATGATCGTCACCCACGGACATGAAGATCATATCGGTGGGATAGCTTATCACCTCAAACAATTTAATATCCCCGTCATCTATGGCCCCCGTTTGGCACTAGCATTATTGCAAGGGAAATTAGAAGAAGCAGGTGTCGCCGATCGAACTAAACTAAAAACAGTCGCCCCTCGTGATATCGTGCGGATTGGCGAATCATTCTTCGTCGAGTTCATTCGGAATACACACTCGATCGCCGATAGTTTTACAGTAGCATTACATACTCCTGTAGGTGTAGTCATCCATACTGGAGACTTCAAATTCGACCATACCCCAGTAGACGGCGAAGCATACGACTTTGCCAAACTTGCCGAGCATGGCGAAAAAGGTGTCTTGTGTCTAATCAGTGACTCCACCAACTCCGAAATCCCTGGTTTCACGCCTTCTGAGCGTTCCGTATTTCCCAATCTCGATCGATATATCAGTCAAGCCAAAGGGCGAGTAATGGTGACAACCTTCTCGTCATCCGTCCATCGGATCAACATGACGATCGAAATCGCCATCAAGTATAACCGTAAAGTGTGCGTAGTGGGTCGATCGATGTTGAACGTCATCGCTCACGCCCGCAATCTCGGCTATATAAATTGCCCCGACAGCGTATTTGAACCCCTCCAATCAGCGAATCATCTCCCTGATGACAAAGTATTGATCCTCACCACTGGCTCCCAAGGTGAAACCCTCGCCGCCATGACGCGGATTGCTAACGGACAACATCGTCAAGTCCGCATCCGCAAAGGTGATACCATTTTATTCTCCGCGAACCCAATTCCAGGCAATACGATCGCAGTTGTTAACACCATCGACAAATTGATGATGCAGGGTGCTAACGTGATTTATGGACGTGATAAAGGCATCCACGTTTCGGGACATGGTTGTCAGGAAGATCAGAAATTGATGCTGAGTCTAACTCGCCCCAAATTCTTCCTCCCTGTACATGGCGAACACCGGATGCTCGTCAAGCATTCCCAAACCGCTCAGAGCACGGGTATTCCCGCTGAGAACATGATTATCATCGATAATGGTGATATTGTCGAATTGACCGAAACCAGCATCAAGAAGGGCGGTAAAGTGCCTTCTGGGATTCAATTGGTAGACAATGCTGGCATCGTACATGACCAAAAACATGTCATGGAAGAGCGTCAACAATTGGCTGGTGAAGGAGTCGTAACCGTGGCTCTGGCGATCGGTCTAGATGGTAAGATGATGGTCAGACCCCAGGTCAATCTGCGCGGTGTGGTTACGGCTGTTGACTCATCCTTAATTTGCACATTGATTCAGAAAACTATCGAAAATTGTCTCGAAGAACGTTGGAGTCGTTTTGCACGGACGTTTGAATCTGGTCAAGTTGATATAGACTGGACAGGACTTCAAATTGAATTAGAATCCGCGCTTCAACGCTTAGTTCGTCGTGAATTGCAAAGTCGCCCCCTATTGGTATTGATGATGCAAAATCCCCAAGATTCAGGCGAGCGAACTAATGTTGCCAGTACTCCGGTAATTAATGCTATCACTGGCAAGCCCGCACCGATCGGACGACGCAAACAACGCTCTACTGCTACGGCTAAAGCGGTTTAGGGATGAGGATTTAATAATATGCATATCTGTAGGTTGGGTTGAGCCTCGTCCTTTGTAGCGTCTCCTTTGGAGAAAACCCAACTCTGGGGCTGTTGGGTTTCGAGGCTCAACCCAACCTACGCAAGTTATTCAATCCTGATTCCTTAGCTAGACGGGCGGGAATCCTCAGCTCCAAGGAGTGGAAAGTAGGGGCAATTCATGAATTGCCCCTACTTCCCACTCCTTGGTTTTTAAATACCAATTAATTCAACTCATTTAATTGCTGTTGATATTCTGCCCACATTTCCCGATACGCCTGCTCCATATCGAGGGTAAACTGTTTGGCATTCCAGACAGGTGCAGTAGTCCGACCCGATCGCAGTTTACCAGCAATCTTGTCGCGGAGGTCGCGATCGAGTCCCAATTTTATTCCCCACTCGATATATTCCGCCTGACTCCAAGCAATCCCTTCCTCAATTCCCGCATTGAGCATAAAGGTATAACTATTTCTGGCGGCAAATTGTTGACCTACTTGAGTCACCATTGGGATGCCCATCCAGAGGGTTTCTAGGGTCGTGGTGGCCCCATTATAAGGGAAAGTGTCTAAAACTACGTCCGCCATCGCTAAGTTCGCCCTGTGGGTAGGTTCATCAGCCACATTGCCAACGAATCGCAATCGATCGAATTCTACACCCTCTTCCGCCGCAATCTCGCCAAAAAATTCTTGAATAATTGTCGGATCTGTGTCTCCTTTGATGATGAAATAACTATTAGGTACAGCTTTGAGAATTTGCATTTGTGCTCTAACAGTATCTGGATGACGTTTGAAACCTCTTTGCCCGCTCCAATAAACCACGGCATCATCAGGTATCCCCAAATCCTGGCGTTTTAAGGTGGGGATACCTACTTCAAAACCATTAACGGCTAAATAAGTTTGTGGTAGTCGCCAAATCTTTTCTTGATAATAGTCTTGGGCATTGTCTGGCAATACATAAGAGTCGGCGATAAAATAATCTACAGTTGATAAACCTGTGGCATCCCACCCCAACCAACTTACCTGAACTGGGGCGGGTTTTGCGGCTAATACTTGACAGGTAATATTTAAAGTTAGGCTATCCAAATCGATCAGAATATCGATCTCATCAGCGCGAATTTGGGCGGCAACTCGTTCGCCATCAGGGAGGATACAATAGCTGGCATGAGAGCGATCTCGGAACCATTTTTGATGGAAAGGATCGTTGGAATTTTGATTGATACAATAGGTAAAAATTTGGAACTTTTCGCGATCGTGATATTGCCATAACCATCGACTCAACCAACCGACAGAGTGACTTTTGAGTGTGGATCCGATATAGCCAATTCTGATAATATTTTGCTGTTTTGGGATTGGAGCTGGTTGGGCGAGATAATTTTTTTGATGGGATCGATTGTGTTGGAGATAAATTTGAGCGAGTTGATTTTGCAACTGTCGATAATGAGCTGGGCTGTCTTCTGTGTATGGGGTAAATACGTTGGATACTATTATTCTTTGATTGGTGATTAGATCTAGTCGCTCGTATTTTTCTTGAGTGAATTTTTCGATTATTTTTTGATATCGCTGAAATACTAGATATGCTTGGGGCCAATTTCCAGCGGTGAGGTAGGTAATAATTAGTGGATAATTAGCGCGAATTTTTTCGGTGGTACTTTCGCAGAGTTGGCAAATCGACTCGCCGAGATCGATTGCTTTTTGATGTTCACCTAGATCGGAATATATTCGACATAGAATGCTAGATATAGTCAAATTAGTCGGTTGCACTGTTAGGCAGATATTCAAGATATCGACTAGAAATGAATTTGCCCCAATTCGGTGGGCTAAATTCATGATTTCAGTGCCGAGATTATCAATCGAATCGGTGGCAGTAGTTAAGTGTGTGAGTAAGCACGCTTGAATAAAATCGGCAGTAGCTGATGATGGAAATAATATTAAGGATACTAGTAATCGATCTAATAGATTTCGATCTAGTTGAATATCCTCAACGTTCGAGACTAATTCTGTTGCTTCCCATTCTATCAACACATCTGGAGTGAATCGTTCTAATTGAATTTCTATGAGAATCGATCGACATAAATTATTTAGGTGTATCGGATCTAGTTCGCGTAAATATTGACTAATCAACCAAGAATTATCAAAATTATTTGCATCAAATTCTTCGGTAGCAGCTCGATCGAGTACATTTGACAACTCGCTATTTAAAGCGATCGATTCTAGCTCATTAGCCCCATCAAAAGGCATAAACCAAGTACCTTGAGCTTCTATTTCCCGCTCTTGGAGTAGATAAGCAAGTCCTAAATACCAATAATTATAATTATTTTCATCACCTTGGGCAATGAGTGTTTCATAACGATCGATTATCTGGTCTAATTTTGTCGCGATTGACTCAAGAATATCTAGATCGGCTTCTGATTCAATTGTACTTGCGATCGGTAGATGATTTAATATTTGCATATATTTATAATTTTTGTGAGGCTAGATCCCCGACTTCTCGTAAGAAGTCGGGGATCTGATATGTCGATCTTTTAGTTTTTTAGGGTAGGTTGGGTTGAGAGCACCGCGAAACCCAACATTTTTGAGATGGTTGAGTCTTGAAACCGAACATTCCTAGATATTGTTGTGGGTGTTGGGTTTCGAGGCTCAACCCAACCTACGATTCCACAGAATTGGGGGATTTAGGGGGCTTATCCGATTGATATTTTGCCCACATTTCTCGATAGGCTGCTTCTAGATCTAGAGTAAATTGTTTAGCATTCCAAACTGGTGCAGTGGAGCGACTCGATCGCAGTTTACCGTGAATTTTGTTCCTCAAATCTCGATCGAGTCCCAATTTTATCCCCCACTCGATATATTCCGAGGTATTCCAAGCAATCCCTTCTGTAATTCCGGCATTGAGCATGAAAGTATAACTATTTCTGGCGGCAAATTGTTGACCTACCTGAGTCACCATTGGAATGCCCATCCAGAGGGTTTCTAGAGTCGTGGTGGCCCCATTATAAGGGAAAGTATCTAAAACTATATCCGCGATCGCCAGATTAGCTCGGTGGGTCATTTCATCGGGGGCAGTTTCTAAAAACCGCAATCGATCTAAATCTATGCCTACTTCTGTCGCCAATTTACCAAAAAAATCTTGGATAGTCGCCGCATCACTTTTGCCCTTAATTAAAAAATAACTATTCGGCACAGCCTTGATAATCTCCATCTGAGATTTGATGCAATCTGGATGACGTTTATATCCAGATTGACTACTGAGATAAATTACCGCATCAGCCGGAATATCCAAATCCTCACGGCGTAAAGTTGGCGTACCAATTTCAAACCCATCAACTGCTAAATATGTCTGTGGAAGTCGCCAAATTTTTTCTGAATAATAATCTTGAGCATCATCAGGCAAAACATAAGGATCGGCAATAAAATAATCTATTACCGGAATACCTGTAGAATCCCATCCCAACCAAGATACCTGTAATGGAGCTGGTTTCTGAGCCATTACCAAACAGGTAGTATCAAAAGTTAGACTATCTAAGTCGATCAGGATATCGATTTCGTCTGCTCTGATTTGGGCCGCAATTTCATCTGAATCGATCGCAAAATAAGAAGTAATATCTACTTTATCTCTAAACCATTGATGATTGAATTGGTCTTCTCGATTCATATTCAGACAATAGAGAAATATCTGAAAAGACTGACGATCGTGATGATGAATTAGCCATCGACTCAACCAACCAACTGAATGCTTAATGAGTGTAGAACCAATATAGCCAATGCGGAGGGTTCCAGTTTTCTTTGCTAACTCAGATTTACCAAACTTTGCGTCAATATTTATCGGCTTGATATTTTGTTGATAAATAGCTGCTAGTTGATTTTGCAATGACTTATTGACACGGGGATTGTCTTCTGTATAAGGAAGAAAAAATGAGGCTAGGAGCAATACCTTACATTCTCCTTGATGTAAATTGAACGGTGACTGCTCAACTATCTCCATCAATAACTGGCGATGAAGATCGATCCGCCGATCTGAATCTTGCCAATTGCCCGCCGTGAAATGTGCCCGCTGAATTTGACAACTGCCAAACAATCGATCGATAGTCTCTGGTGCAATTTGATAATATTGTTCGGCAATCGCGATCGCTTCTGAATAACGACCAATTTCAGAATATAAATAGCCTAATACCTGAAGCACAGGCAAACTATCTGGTAAAATCTCATTGCATATTTCGGCAACTCTCAATCCAAATAAACCAGTCTTCTTTTGATTGTAAATTTGCATCACTGTCGATACAAGCTGCTTAAAGATCGACCCTCGTCTCGATCGGGTGAGATCTAAGCAAGCTCTAATAATTTCTAAACTTTCATCAGTTGGGATATCTAGTAATGCTGCCAATACTGATTCTAGTAGATCTTCATCGATACTGCCAACTATACTCGATCGCAAAAGCTGCTGTACTTGAAGATCGATCGGTAATTCTTTAGCTAGTGTGCCCATTTTGTGAGCCAAACAGATCGAGTGGAGGATATTCTCGATCGAACCTAGTTCCAAACTAGAAATTACCGTCTCATGAGAATCGATTCGATCGGTCGAATCTATTTGCGCGATCGATTTTGATATCTGCATGAACTTACCCTCACCAAAACACAGATCGCTCTTTAGTATAACGGGCGATCGAGTAGATATGAATCGGGGTAATTACGGAATAAGATCGATCGCTTTATTTCTCACCCAGTAAATTTACTGATAAAAATAGCTATAAACCCTCCCCATTTATGGAAAAATAAAACAAAAATATCGATGGATTCAACCCTCTGACTTTCTAAACAAAGGAGCGTGAGAGATAATAATTACTTGCACTGAGCGTTCGCGTAGCGTCTGCCTTCGCAGAAGCCGAAGTGTTAATTATTAACTATTAAATACTCAATGTTGTGTGAACAGCATTATCACATTTTGGTGGAGCGAGTACATTAGAAATATCAGGAGCAGCAGCCGCACCAATTCCACTTGCGAGCATTTGACATACTATCGTACCAATTACACTCTGATTTGTACCATTATCATAACGAATATTCGCTCCACTATAACCTTTGAGAGCCGCATCTAAAGTAGTAGCTGTGATGGTAGCGGTGTCAGGAGTAGCAGCAATCTGATAAGTATAGTTTGTAGTAGCACCAGTGGTACCACCACGAATAACGCCGATGCCTAAAACATCAAACGTATTCGCAAAAGATTGATTTTCCTCACGGTAAGAATTTTGCGTCTTATTGACTAGAGTGATATTTTGTTTAGCTTCAGATTCCTTTGTTTTAGCAGCTTGATTGAGAAAGTGGGGCAGGGCAATTCCGGCGAGAATACCAATAATCAGAATCACAACTAATAGTTCGATCAGAGTAAACCCTTCGTCTTTGTTGCGGTTTAGATGTTGAATTAATTTAGTTTGGAGTTCAGTACTCATCTTCAAAATATCTCCGCCAAGATCGGGAGCATGGTTGATATAAATAATTAAAAAGAAGCGGTGGACATGATGCCCACCGTTAAGATCCAATCTCAATGGATAACAGCTTCGCAAATCGGAAACTGAATACAGGGGATTATTTAGAGGCTTAAACTTGTAGTAGTTGCAGCGCATGTAGGCGCAAAACCTGCGTTGTCCACAGGTACAACCATTGGTGTAGCAGTACCGTTAGTTAGATTTTCGCATAGAATAGTACTAATTACACTTTGCTGTGAAGTGTTGTCATAACGAGTGGCACGACCACTGTAACCTTTGAGAGCAAGGTCTAGAGGAGTCGCAAGGACAGTAGCAGTTTCAACGTTATCAACAACAATTTTATAATTGTAGTTGACAGTAGTACCTTCGCCAGCAGCCACACTATCAGTAACACTACCGATCGCTAAAATGTTAAAGGAAGGGGCAAATGTATTTTTCTCTGCACGGTAAGAGTTTTGAGTTTTGTTGACCAAAACTACGTTCTGTTTAGCTTCACTTTGTTTAGCTTTTACGCCTTGGTTGAGGAAGTTGGGAAGTGCAATTGCAGCGAGAATACCGATGATGATGATAACAACTAATAGTTCTACTAGTGTAAAACCTTTATCATCTTTTTTACGGTTGTTTAAGTGTTGAAGAAATTTAGCTTGTAATTCGGTTCTCATCTTTAATATCTCGTTTAGGGGTTCGGGGTTTTGCGTTGTTTCGCTTCGTGTCCTCAGCTTACCCACATCTTTTCAATTAACGATCACCCTTGCCCAAAATATTTTAAATTAGGGAACTATTTCTTTCGATTCGACCCAATTTCCCCCTGTCTTGTTGCGCTTATATGTGCGGGGGAACCCCGCCCATAGCGCACCGCTAAATCTCCCCACACTCATTGCTCAGATCCGTTGAGATTCTTGTGCTAAGAGAACCCCGATCTGGGGGTTCCGACCCCCAGACCCCCCGTCGGGTGGGGGAGTGTCCCCCCCCCGAACCCCCCCTCAAAGGGTTTAGTTTGAGGCGGTGGGGTGGGTTTACGGCAGATTTGTTGGTGTGTGGGATGCAGATGTTGTTGAGAGAATCGCAAAATCCATCTCAAGAAAACTTGTGTAGACAGGGTAGCCTTGCCAAGGGGAGGGAGCAAGAGCCTATTCCCTATCCCCTATCCCCTATTCCCCATTCCCTATCCCCTATCCCCTATCCCCCATTCCCTATCCCCTATCCCCTATCCCCTATTCCCTATCCCCTAAAAGATTACTCTCTAGCATGGTGACTAATTTAGCTTTAGTGATAGCACCTTCTGAGGAATGGAGTAGTTGCTCACCTTTGAATAAGCGAATCGCGGGAACGCCTTCTACCTGATAGGTTTTGACGGTTTGGGGATTGGGATCTATTTCCATTTTGACAACCTTGAGTCGATCGCCATAATCGATCGCAATCCGATCGATCGATGGAGAAACTAACCGACAAGGGCCACACCATGCCGCCCACAGGTAAACTAATACTGGCAAATCCGCTTGTAAAACTTCAGACTCAAATTGTGCGTCATTGATGACGGTAACGCTACTCACTGCGATCGACTCCTAAAATTGCGGAAAAGGTATTATACAGCTAAATATATCGCGATCTTAGCTCTCAAGCCTGACCAAACCTAATAGATGCTCGATTTTTTTTAGATCTGGATCTCCAGCTAAATAACCAATCCCACGATGTAGATGAAGTCGAAACTGTTGACTGAGGGTTTCTGGCTCTGTACCCAAACCATCTTGATAACAACGTTGTTTGAGTGCGAGTGTCAGAATATCAGCAATATCCCCACCAAATACCCGCCAAGTCATTTCGAGATTGCTATCTGCTGGAATCGGCACGATCGAGGGCGGTGCTGTTTCAGCGAGAGAGCGACAAAAAGCCCATCGACACAAGATATTCCATTGCTCGATTTTAGTCGATCGTTTGAGTCTCACTAATCCATCTTTACCCGTTAGTAATATTAGACTGTCTCAAACTGGTAAAGATG